>DAINQP010000072.1:0-23399 GCA_036742665.1 Vicinamibacterales bacterium
GGCTCGAGCGCTCGTCCGTCGAGCTCGAACGCAAGCATCACGACGTCGAGGGCCGCCGCCGGTATGTCGAGACGGTGCTCGATCGTCTCGCGACCGGCGTGGTGTCGATCGACGGGAGCGGCAGTATCCGCACCTGGAACGCTGCTGCGTCGCGTCTGCTCGGCATGGATGCGCGCGTCGCCGGTCTTCCGGCATCAGCAGTGTTCGGCACCCGCGAACTGCGGCCCCTCGCCATCCTCATCGACGAAGCGTCGCGGAATCGCGACGATCTGCGTCCGCAGGATGTCACGGTCACCCTCGAAGGACGCGAGGTTCACCTTGCCGTCATGACCACGCCGTTGCGCCGCGACGACGGCACGACTGACGGCATGGTCGTGGTCTTCGACGATGTGTCACCGCTCGTGCGCGCGCAGAAGGCCGCCGCGTGGCGTGAAGTGGCGCGGCGTCTCGCGCATGAGATCAAGAATCCCTTGACGCCAATCCAGCTCTGCGCCGAGCGGCTGCGCCGGCATTTCACACAGGCGCCCGAACCGACGCGCGCGCTGGTCGATGAGTGCACCATGACGATCGTCGGGGAAGTCGAGTCGCTGAAGGGCCTGGTGGACGAGTTCTCGCAGTTCGCGCGCATGCCCGCACCGCGGGCCGTGCCCACCGAACTGCATGCGTTGTTGGACGACGCCCTGGCGCTGTATCAGGGAATCTGCACGGACGTCGAGTTCCGGCGTCACTTCGCCGAGGGACTGCCGAAGGTCGGCGTCGATCAGGAACAGATCCGCCGCGTCGTGATCAATCTCGTCGACAATGCCATTGAGGCGATGGATCGCCGCGGTGTGATCGATATCGAGACCGAGCACGACCGGACCAACAGCGTCGTGCGCGTGATCGTCGCCGACAACGGTCCCGGTATTCCGGCAGCCGAGCGCGAGAAGCTCTTCCTGCCGTACTACTCGACCAAGCAGCGCGGCAGCGGTCTCGGTCTGGCCATCGTCCGCCGCATCGTCGCCGAGCACGGTGGCAGCATCGCCGTCACCGACAACACGCCACGCGGCACCCGCTTCGCCATTGAACTCCCCGCCTGATGCCCTCGATCCTGATCGTTGACGATGAACCTGGGGTGCGCTCCGCGCTGAGCGGCGTGCTCCGCGACGAAGGCTATGAGGTCGACGCGGCCGATAGTGGCGAGGCGTGTCTCGAACGTCTGGCGCGGCAGGCCTACGACGTGGTCGTGCTCGATATCTGGCTGCCGGGGATGGATGGACTCGCCACGCTGTCACGGATGCGCGAGCGCCAGATCGACTCGCAGGTGGTGATCATTTCCGGTCACGGCAACGTCGAGTCGGCGGTGCGCGCGATCAAGATGGGGGCTTTCGATTTCGTCGAGAAGCCGCTGTCGCTCGAGAAGACGGTCCTCGTCGTCCGCAACGCGCTGCGGCAGCGAAATCTCGAAGCCGAAAACCTGGCGCTGCGCGCCAGGGTGGACGCGCAGCACCAGATGATCGGCGAGAGCTACGCGATGGCGAAGCTGCGCGAGCAGGTCGCCATGGCGGCGCCGACCAACGGTCGCGTACTCATCATCGGTGAGAACGGCACTGGCAAGGAGCTGGTGGCCCGCAATATTCACGGTATGAGCCGTCGCCGCTCGGCGTCGTTCGTCGAAGTGAACTGCGCGGCCATTCCCGAGGAGCTGATTGAGAGCGAGCTGTTCGGGCACGTGCGTGGCGCCTTCACTGGCGCGGTCGCCGATCGCCGCGGGAAATTCGAAGCCGCACACGGCGGCACGATCTTCCTCGACGAGATCGGCGACATGAGCCTGAAGACGCAGGCCAAGGTCCTGCGCGTGCTGCAGGAGCAGGTGATGGAGCCGGTCGGAGGCTCAGCGCGGATCCGCGTGGATGCGCGCGTGCTCGCGGCCACCAACAAGGACCTGCCGGTAGAGATTCGCGCCGGACGGTTCCGAGAAGATCTGTATTTCCGCCTGAACGTGGTGCCGATCTTCGTACCGCCGCTGCGCGAACGTATCGAGGATGTGGCGCTGCTTGCCGATCATTTCATGGCGATGCTGGCCCGCGAATACGGGCGTCGTCCGAAGACCTTCGATGCGGATGCCGTCACCGCGCTGCAGCGCTACCCATGGCCGGGAAACGTCCGCGAACTGCGCAATCTCGTCGAGCGCCTGATGATCATGGTGCCGGGAGATCGCGTGTCGTCGCGCGATCTGACGTTTCTCGAGCACGGTATCGTCGCGACGCCGCACGCGACGGTGTCCACGGCACCGCCGATTGCGCCGCTGCACGATGCGCGCGACGAATTCGAAAAGCAGTACATCCTGCGCGCACTGGCGGCGCAGCAAGGGAACATGTCGCGAACCGCCGAAGTGCTCGGTGTCGAGCGCAGCAATTTGTATCGGAAAATGCGGGCGTTCGGGATCATGCCGGCGCGCAGAGGCGAGGATGAGGAGCCGGTCTAGCATCCACGATCTTCCCACGCCGGCGCTGGTCGTCGACGTCGCCGCGCTCGATCGCAACATCGCCCGCATGGCCGCGTTTTTTGCGAGCGGCCCGTGCCGGCTGCGGCCGCACGTCAAAGCGCACAAGACGCCGGCCATCGCCCGTCGGCAGCTGGCCGCTGGTTCCTGCGTCGGCCTCACATGCGCCACGGTGTCCGAAGCAGAAGTCGTCAAAGACCTCTGTGACGACGTGTTGATCGCCAACGAGATCGTCAGCGCTGACGCGTGCGCGCGCGCGGCTGCGCTGGCGCGCGATATCGCGGTGACTGTCGCCGTCGATTCGAGCGCCGGCATTGACGCGTTGGCGGCGGCGGCGCGTGAGGCCGGCGTGACGGTCCGCGTCCTGGTCGATGTCGACGTAGGGCAGGGGCGTTGTGGCGTAGAGCCTGGTGACGCGACGGTGGTCTTGGCCAGGCGCGTCGCCGGCACGACGGGCCTGACCATGCGCGGGTTGATGGGATACGAAGGACATCTGCAGCCGGTGCGGGATCGCGCCGAACGCGAAACGCGTACGCGTACCGCGATGCGGGAGTTGGTCGAGACGGCGAAGCGGATCCGGGCCACCGGGATCCCGTGCGAGGTCGTGTCGTGCGGGGGCACAGGCACGTACGACATCAGCGGTCGCATAGAGGGCGTCACGGAAATTCAAGCCGGCTCATACGCCTTGATGGACACCGACTACGCAAGCGTGGGCGTCCCGTTCGAGCAGGCGTTTTTCGTGCTCGGGACGATTGTCAGCCGGCCGTCGCCGGAACGTTGCGTCGCAGACTGCGGCCACAAATCAATGACCAAGGATCACGGATACCCGTCTGTAAATGGCGTTGACGGCGCCACGGTGACGGCTCTCAACGACGAGCATGCAGTCATCGCTCTGCCCAGCTCGTGTCCGCTCGCGATCCGCGATCGCATTCAGCTGACCCCGTCGCACACGGATCCCACCGTCAACCTCCACGACGTCTTCTATGTCGTCGAAGGCGACCGGGTCGTGGATGTCTGGCCCATTTCAGCTCGCGGCTATCGCGAACATCGTGTCACGTCATCGGCATAGAGATCGCCCCGCGCGAAATTCTGTCGAGGGAAATGTCCACCGTCGAGCTCGAAGCAGACGGTTGGCGACACCTTGCTTGCGATTAAGCAACCTGAAACATTCGCCGGCCGCCAAAGAACGCGCCTAGGATAGAGCGAACAGGGCGCATCGCGCCCAAGGCTGGCCATTCCGATCATGGGAATCCCATTCGACTCGCTGAACGTCTCCGAACGTCGTGCCATCGAAGATCAACTTCGCGACGCTGAGGGGAGGTTTCGCACGCTGGTTGAACACGCCACGGACGGTATTTTCATCGCCGGCGTGGACGGACGGTACCTGGACGTCAATCCCTCCGGCTGCGCAATGCTCGGTTACACGCGCGACGAGATGCTGAGCCTTTCGATGAGTGACGTCGTCGCGCCTGAGGAGACGGCACGACTCGGCGGAGAAGTCAAGCGTCTGCTCAGCGGTTCGACGATAAGAAGCGAATGGCGTTTCCGCCGCAAGGACGGTTCGTGCTTCTTCGGAGAAGTCAGCGGCTGTGGTCTGCCGGAGTTGCGGCTACTCGGCGTTCTCCGTGACATCTCCGAGCGGAAGCGTGTGGAGGAGCGGCTTCGTGAGAGTGAAGCGCGCTACCGTCTCATCGTCGAGAACCAGACCGAGTTCATTGTCAAATGGCTACCCGACGGGACGCGGACATTCGTCAACGAGCACTATTGCCGGTTGTTCGGCCTCACAGAAGAGGAGTGCATCGGCACGAGTTTTTTGCCGCTCATCGCGCCCGAACATCACGACGCGATTCGCGAGCGCGTCGCAGCGCTGACACCGGATCACGCGGAGTTCACTGAGGAGCACGTCTCGTACGCGCTCTCAGGGCCGAGCTGGCAGCAGTGGACCAACCGCGGCATCTTTGACGAGCACAACCGGCTCGTCGAGATGCTCTCGACCGGCCGCGACATCACCGAGCGGAAGATTGCCGAAGACAAACTGCTTCAGAGCCAGACCCACCTTCTTGCGTCACAACGCATTGCCGGGGTCGGCAGCTGGGAGATGCATATCACCTCGGTCACCGACCTGATGCGGAACCCGATCCGATGGTCCGCCGAGTGCCATCGGCTGCTCGGGTATGAAGCTGACGATGTCGAGATGTCGAGTGCCGCGTTCTACCGCCGCGTCCATCCCGATGATCGGCAGCGAGTGCGCGCCGCGTTTCGCCAGGCGATCAGCCGGCGGTCGCGTTATTCAATCGAACATCGGATCCTGCTCGAGGACGGGACGGAGCGGATCCTCCACCAGCAGGCCGAACAACTCCTGGATCCAATCAAAGGCGTTCCGGTGAAGTTCATCGGCACGACGCAGGACATCACCGACCGCGTGCGGCTCGAGGAGCAGCTGCGTCAGTCGCAGAAGATGCAGGCGATCGGACAGCTGGCCGGCGGCGTGGCGCACGACTTCAACAATCTGCTCACGGTGATCAACGGCTACAGCGAGATGCTGCTGATGGATCGGGACGAGAGCGATCCGACGCGTCACGAGCTTGCCGCCATCCGCGACGCAGGCGAACGGGCGGCGCAATTGACCCGTCAGCTGTTGCTGTTCAGCCGCAAGGCCGTCTTCGAGCCGCGCGAGCTCGACGTCAACGACCTCGTGCAACGCGTCGGCGTGATGTTGCGCCGATTGATTTCAGAAGATATCGAACTGCGGTTGACGCTCGCGCCGTCCGTGCCGGCAATCCAAGCTGACGCCAATCAGCTCGAGCAGGTCGTGATGAACCTGGCGCTGAACGGCCGCGACGCGATCGAACAGAACGGACGATTGTCGATCACCACCGACATTGCCTCCTTTGATGACGCCTTCTGCCGCGCGCACCCGGAGTACCGACCCGGTCGCTTCGTGCAGCTGACGGTCGAAGACAACGGGTGCGGGATGACGGCGCAGACGAAGGCGCATTTGTTCGAGCCGTTCTTCACGACCAGGACGCCAGGCAAGGGCACCGGTCTCGGTCTTGCCACGGTCTACGGCATCGTTCAGGAGAGCCGCGGATTCATCACAGTGGCCAGCGAGGTCGGCGGGGGTACGAGGATGAGCGTGTTTCTGCCTTCGCTCGACAGGCCGGTCCTGCGCAGCCCGGCGCTCACTGTCGAGAGCGAGGTGCTGAACGGCTATGAGAACGTGCTGCTTGTCGAAGACGAGGATGCGGTCAGAAGTGTCGCGACACTCGCCTTGAGTCTGCATGGGTATCGTGTGATCCCGGCAGATAGTGGTCCGGCTGCGCTGGGTTTGCTGGAAGGTGTGCACGATACGCTGGACTTGCTCGTTACCGACGTCGTGATGCCCGAGATGAGCGGCGGCACGCTCGCCGACGCGATATGCACACGCTTTCCGTCCTGTCGCGTCCTCTTCATGAGCGGTTACAACGAAGATCTGGCCGTCAGCCACGGGAAGCTCGGGCGGAATGATGCGTTTCTCCAGAAGCCGTTCACGCCACTGACACTTGCGCGCAAAGTCCGCGAAACCCTCGACCAACCTCGCTGATTCGTTGACACACGGTGCCGCCGTCGGCTGTACAGTCCGGCGGTGGGAGGATCGAGATGAGGTCTATGGCAATCGCCCCGATATGTGTGGTGGCGGCCGCAATCTCCAGCGGCGTACTCGTCGCGCAGAATGGCGCATCGAGGCCCCGCCTTCGCGAAGACGCTTCGGCGAGGCAGGCGGTCACCGCGGCGCAATACGAGCAGTGGAAGCGCGACCTGTCGAACTGGGGTCGATGGGGGAAGGACGACCAGATCGGCGCGCTCAACTTGATCACGCCGGCCAAGCGGCGACAGGCTGCGGCGCTGGTCAAGGACGGCATCTCAGTGTCGCTCGCCGCCGATGCCGATACGACCAAAGCGGTGGACAATCCCACGCCGTACGAAGTGACCATGCAGGGTATTGGCTCTGATCGGATCGCGGTGAGTTATCACGGCATCGCCCACACGCATCTCGATTCTCTCGCGCACATCAACGAGAACGGCGTGTTCTACAACGGCTACACGCCGAATGCCGACGTCGTAGTGAAAAACCGCCATGAGAAGAACTCGATTCACAACGTCAAGAACGGCATCCTGACACGCGGCGTGCTCATCGATATCCCGCGGCTCAAAGGCGTTCCGTATCTGGAGCCGGGGACGCCAATCTACGTCGCGGACCTGGAGGCCTGGGAGAAGCAGGCCGGCGTCCGTGTGTCCGCCGGTGACGCGCTGTTCATTCGTACGGGCGTGTGGGCACGCCGTGTAGCGCTCGGCCCATGGCTGCGCGGACGTGCGGAAGGCGGTCGGTCGGCGGGGCTGGACCCGTCCGTGATTCCGTGGCTGAAACAGCGCGATATCGCGTTGTTGGGGAGCGATCACCCGCAGTATGTCTCGCCGGGCACGTCTGGTCCGCCGCGGGGTGCCGTCCACGATTTCGCGCTCGTATTTCTCGGCGTGCACCTGTTCGACAACTGCGACCTCGAGGCGCTGGCCGCCGAGGCCGCCTCGCGCAGGCGCTGGGAGTTCATGCTCACCGCCGCGCCCCTGCCGATTCGCGGCGGGACCGGTTCGCCACTGAACCCGATTGCCACCTTCTGACGACATGCTGACGTCATCGAACGAGCGGACGCTCAGCAAACTCCGCGCCCTGTGCCTCTCGCTGCCTGAAACGACTGAGACGGCGTCGTGGGGGCATCCGAATTTCAAGGCGGGCAAGAAAACGTTCGTCGCCTTCGAGCGCGTGAAAGGCCGCGCCTCCATTGCCTTCCGTTTGGAAGCGGACGAGGTCGAGCGGCGCTTGCAGCGAAAGTGGTTCTTTGCCACTCCGTACGGCCGCGGGCTGTGGGCGAGTGTGTGGGCCGATGGTTCTCTCGATTGGCGCGCCGTCCACGACCTCGTGGCGCGCAGCTATCGCGTGGTTGCATTGAAGCGGATGCTCGACGCGCTCGACGGCAAGACTCGCAAGAGGTGAGAGCGATGCGATACATGTTGTTGTCACCAGCAGATCAGCACACGCTGCTCGAGCAACTGAGCGTGATGCCGGTCTTTCTCGATGAGGCGTTTGGTGGAATGTCAGATGCGGACGCTCGGGTCGCGGGCGCTGACGGGTTCACACCGGTGGAGCAGTGCTGGCACCTGGCCGATCTCGAGTGTGAAGGATATGCCGTGCGCATTCGACGGCTGTTGACCGAAGTCGAGCCGGCGCTGCCTGATTTCGACGGCGAGCGCGTCGCGCACGAACGCAATTACAAGGCGTTATCGCTCGAGGATGGCCTCGAGGCGTTTCGCCGCGCGCGGGCCGAAAACCTCGCGGCGCTACACGCCCTCAGCGCATCTGATTGGGAGCGACGCGGTACGCAGGAGGGTGTCGGACGCGTGGGTCTCTGCGACATCCCGTTGATGATGGCGGAGCACGACGCCGCACATCGCGCGGAGATCGATGAGTGGAAGTCAGGTCAAAGGGCAAAAGGCAAAGGTCAAACGTAAGGACCTACGTGCAGGTGTAAGTCTGGGTGCAGGTGGGTGTGGGGCGATGATAGGGAAACATGTGCGTGTGGCTTGCGTGCTCGTTGCGCTGTGGGCCTCTGCAGGGTGTGATGGTCGACCACAGCCGCAGGAAGGAAGGCGCATGGATGCACTGCTCGATGAATTGGTTCGCAAGGAGCGGTCCGCACTCGATCGCTGGATACGGCTTGATCCGGACGGCTATCTCGGGATTTACGCTGAGAACGTCGTGTACTTCGATCCGACCACTGAACGTCGTGTCATCGGTCTCGACGCAATGCGAGGGCGCTTGGCGTCAATGAGAAACGTGAAGCTGCCCTTCACCAACGTTCGCTACGAGATGATCGACCCGAAGATCGACTCCTACGGAGATATCGCTCTTCTGACGTTCAATCTCGTCAACTACGGCATCTTCAGTGACGGTCGCGAAGATGTGCTCGCGCGATGGAATGCCTCCGAGCTCTACAGATTCTCCGACGGCAACTGGAGGATCGTCCACAGTCACTGGTCTTACACGAAGCCGGAGTTGAAGCAACCCTGACCTTTGCCTTTTGACCTTTGCCCGTTGACCTGTCCGCTCTACAGAAGTAGATAGCAACCCACCGCACCGACGATGGTCATCGACAAGCCCCATGCAAGGAGCTTGTTGTAGGTCGGCCTGACCTGCGCCGGATCGGAAATTCCTGCCAGGCACATCGCGCCTGTTGTGGAGAGCGGCGACATGTCGACGAGGTGCGCGCCGACGTTCATCGAGGAAGCGACGCTGAACGGATCGCCCCCGAGGCGCGCCACGAGACCAGGTACTGTCGGCAGGAACGCCGGAAGCACTACCGCGGACGTGCTGCTGTAGACCGAAATCAGTCCCGTCACGAACGCGATGACACCGGTCAGCGAGCCAGGCGAGGCGAGCCTGGCGAGGAGATCGGTGAAGAGATCGAGACCGCCAGTCTTGTCGAGCAGCGCGACGAGCACGCTAACACCGCTGAGCATCAGAATCGGATTCCACGGCATCCGACGAATCGCCTGATCATGATCGGCGACGCGCAGCGCCGCCAGGACGGCCGCCGCCGTGAACGCCGCCATGCCGATATTGGCCTCGAGGAACTGGACCGACAGCAGCACGCAGACGATCGTCGCGATCGTGACCCAGTGCACGGTCGAGAAGCGCGTATCCGCCGCTTTCTCCTCAGAGTCGCCCTGAAAACTCTGTTTGAACAGACGCCAGCCGCCGAACAGCGCATAACCGGCGAAGGCCACCATCGCATGGCCGGCGAGGTTCAAGGCGTAGGTCTGCCACTCGTGCCCACCGAGCCCGATCTTCTCCATCAGCGGCGTGACGATGACGCCGGTCGGTGCGAGGGGCGAGAGCGCCCCGGATTGCGCCCCGTTGCCGACCATGATGGCCATGAGAAACGGCGGAATCGACGCGCGCGTACCGACACCCATCGCCATCGGCGCGAGCATCGCCGCGGTGGCGACATTGCCCGGCCCGAGCGTCGCGATGATCGCGGCGAGTACGAAGAACATCACCGGCACCAGCCCGGTGTTGCCGCGACAGATACGCACCGACGCGTGTGCGACGCGCTCCAGCGTGCCATTGAGCTGAGCTTGCGTGAACAGCAGCGTGACGCCGACCAGCATCAGAAACGTCTGCGTCGGAAAGCCATTCATCACCTCGGCGAGCTTCATGCCGCCGAGATACACGCCGAGAATCCACGCCAGCGCCAGGCCAAGCACGCCGACGTTCAGCTGACTGAAGCAGCTGATGATCATGGCTAGGACGAGCGCGCCGAGAGAGAGCCACGCCAGATTCATGTCAGGCCTTATCGAGCAGTCCAGCGATGAGGACAGCCGGATGCACGGCGGATTCGCCAGTGAAGTCGGCGATGTGATGACGGCAACTGGTGCCGGCGGCGACGACCACGGCGCCCGGCGGCTTGTTGCGCACGGCAGGGAAAAGCCTGCGTTCGCCAATCGCGCGCGAGATGTCGTAATGCTCGCGGGCATAGCCGAACGAACCGGCCATGCCGCAGCAGCCGGCGTCGAGATCGACGACCGTCGTGTTCGGGATCGCCGTCAGCAACGCCTTCGCGGGCGCGACGAGCGACATCGACTTCTGATGACAGTGGCCGTGGAACAGGATGGTGTTCGGGCCGGCCTTCAGCGGAAGCTGTGCGCTTCGCGTTGCGACGAACTCTTCGAACAATACGGCGCTCCGGGCGACGACTTCAGCGCGCCGGCGCGCTTCTCCACGCAGCAGTGCTGGAACATCTTCGCGAATCGCCGAGAGACAACTCGGCTCGCAGAAGATCAGCGGCCGCCCGGCATTGGCGTCTACGAAGAGCAGGTCGGTGTTCCGCGCGGCCATGGCCCGCGCATCGCTGAGCAGACCCTTCGAAATCTGAGGCCGTCCGCAGCAGCGATTTGGCGCAAGCGCTGGTCGTAGCCCGGCAGCTGAGAGCACGTCGAGCGTCGCGAGGCCGATCTCAGGGTCGTAGTGATTGGTGAATGTGTCGTTGAAGAGGAGAACATCACGGGCGGCCTCAACGCGGCCCCTGTGTTGAACGAGCGTGGCGAGCGTGTGTCGCCTGAATTCGGGCAGCCTTCGACGGCGGTCGATACCGAGCACCCACTCGTTGAGACGACGACCCAGCCCGCTGTTCACGATCCAGTTCGACAACGGCGCCAGGCGGCTGCCCCATTCGGCCGCGGCGCGCGCATTGCCGAGCGCGCGCGCCTGAAGGGCTGTGCCATGACGCTGCCAGTAGTCGGCGAGAAACTCGCTTTTGAAGCGAGCGACATCCACGCCGACTGGACATTCCGCTTTGCATGCCCGGCACTCCAGACACAGATCGAGCGTGTCGTAGACACCATCGTCTCCGAGGCCGGCTTCACCAAGGCGGCCGGAGATCGTCAGACGCAGCACATTCGCGCGCCCGCGCGTCGCGTGCTGCTCGTCGCGCGTGGCCATGTACGACGGGCACATCGTGCCTTCGAGGGTCTTGCGACATGCCCCGAGCCCGCTGCACATCTCGACCGCGCCGGAAAAGCTTCCTTCGGGGTAGTCGAAATAGGTGGGCAGCGAGCGGGCGACGTACGATGGGCCGAAGCGCAGATTGGCGGTGATCGGCGGTGCATCGACGATCTTGCCGGGATTGAAGATGCCATGCGGATCGAAGGTCCGCTTGATCGTGCGAAACGCCTCGTAGAGCTCCGAGCCGAACATCTTCTCCATGAACGGACTGCGCACCAGCCCGTCGCCATGCTCACCTGAGAGCGCGCCGCCGAATTCGAGCACGAGGTCCGAGACGTCATTGGCGATCGACGCGAAACGCCGCACGCCGTCACTGGTCTTCATGTTGACGACGGGCCGGACATGAAGACATCCAACCGACGCGTGCGCGTACACGCCCGCCGTTGTGCCATGCCGCTGCACGATGGCGAGGAAGCGTTCGATGTAGTCGCGTAGCTTCTCGGGCGCAACCGCCGTGTCCTCGACAAACGACAGCGACTTCGCATCGTCTTTCATCGCCATCGACAAACCGAGCCCGGCTTCGCGAAGGCTCCAGATGCGCGCTTGACCCGCCAGGTCGAGCGCGTGGTGATAGGCGTAGCCAAACTGGTTCTCGCGCAGGTCGCGTTCGAGCGCCGCGAGTCGAGGCGGGAGATCGTCGGCGCGGTCGGCGTAGAACTCGACGCAGAGCAGCGCAGCCGGATCGCCCTGGATGAAGCTCTGCCGCAATGCCTCGAGCATGGCACTTTGACGCGTGTAATCGAGGATGGACTTATCCATCACTTCAACGGCCGATGGCCCGTGACGCAGAATCAGCGGCGTGGCGGCGAGCGACTCGAGCAGGCTGTCAAACTGAATCGCCATCACCGCCTTGGCGTTCGGTAGCGGAACCAGGTTGACTGTGGCCGACAGCACCACGCCAAGGGTGCCCTCGGAGCCGACCATCAGTTTGGCGAGGTTGAATGGACGATCCGCTTTGATGAACTCGTCGAGGTTATAGCCGCCGACGCGCCGCAGCACGCGCGGAAACCGTCGCTCGATTTCGTTGCGTTGACGCGCCGCGATATCGCTCACCACTCGATAGCACTCGCCTTCGAGCGAGGGCTCGGCACGCTTACGCGCCAGTTCCTTGGCGTCAATCGGGCCAAAGTGCACGACGGAACCGTTCGACAGCAGGACTTCTTGTTCGAGAACGTGGTCGATCGTCTTGCCGTAAAGCACTGACCGCGCGCCGCTGGAGTTGTTCGCCATCATGCCGCCGACGGTGGCGCGGCTCGCAGTGGAAACGTCAGGGGCGAAGCGCAGGGCATGCGGCTTCAATTGCGCATTCAACTCGTCGAGCACCAGCCCCGGCTCGACACGGGCCCACCGCTCAGCGACGTTGAGGTCGAGGATCGTACGGAGGTACTTCGAGGTATCCACGACCAGGCCGGGGCCGATCGCCTGTCCGGCCTGCGACGTGCCGCCGCCGCGCATCGTGATCGGGCAGCGGAACGCCGCGCAGATCGTGACGAGCCGGATCAGGTCGTGTCGCGAGCGTGGGACAACTACGCCGATCGGTTCGATCTGATAGACGCTGGCGTCGGTGGAGTAGAGCGCGCGCGAGACCTTGTCGAAATGAATCTCGCCCGTGAACTCGGTGGCCAGGGCGCGCTGGAGTCCTGCGAGGTTGAGGCTGCGGACATCGGCGCCGGTCTGTGTTGGTGCCGAGATGACCGGCAGTGTGGTCATAGAGCGCGCAGTCCATCGCGCAGCTGCGCGAGGCCGCGGGCCAGTGTGTCGCCTCCGCTGCCAAACGACACACGCAGCGTGCCTTCGCCCGCGGGGCCGTAGGCGGCGCCGTGGACGACAGCGACGCCACTGTCGTTGAGCAGGCGCTGTCGGATCTCGTTCGAGGGCACACCCGTCTCACGGACATCGAGCATGGCGAAGAAGCCGCCTTCGGGCGCAAGGACGCGGACGCCGGGCGTATCAGCCAGTGTCGTCAGTACCAGTTGTCGGCGCGCCGCGTACTCGTCACGCATGCGGCCGACGCAGTCCTGCGGCCCGCTGATCGCCGCGGCAGCCGCATCCTGAACGAACGTCGCCGGACCACGGCTCGACTGCTGAAGAGCGAGGAACATGCGCTCGATGATCGGCGCCGCCGCGGCGCAGTAGCCGACACGCCAACCCGTCATCGCGTACGTTTTCGAGAGACTGTTGATGATGATGGTCCGCGCGCGCAGTTCGTCGGACAGCACGGCAGGAGAGATATGGCGCGCGCCGTCGTAGGTGATCGCCTCGTAGATCTCGTCGCTGATCCACACCAGGTTGTGACGGACCACAACATCACCTATCGCACGCAGCTCGTCCTCGCGGAGCACCGTGCCGACCGGATTCCACGGCGTGTTCAACAGCAGCACGCGCGAGGCGGGTGTCACCGCGGCTTCGATCGCCTCGGGCCTAAACGCGAAACGGCCCTGCTCGATCGTCGATCGCACCGAACGAATCCGGCCGCCGCAAAGCAGAATCGGCGACTGATACGCGTCGTAGATGGGGTCGGGAAGTAGCACCTCGTCGCCCTCGTCCAGAAGCGCGGTCAGCGCGGCGTGAATGCCGAGCGTTGCCCCGGTGGTGACGAGGATTTCCGAATCGGCGTCGTGCGAGAGCCCGTTGTCCCGAGCCAGCTTGGCCGCGATTGCCTGACGCAGCGGCTTCTCACCGCGATTGTCCGGGTAACGCGTGCGGCCGGCCTTCATTGCCGTTGCACCGGCGTCCACGATGTGCCCCGGCGTCTCGAAGTCGGGTTCGCCGCGCATCAGCGAGATGACCGTCCGTCCGCGCGCCTGTACCTGACGGATGTCGGCCAGAATCGAATTGACGGCGGTCGGTTTGAGCAGCGCGGCGCGGCGCGAAAGATGGAGTGTGGTGTCCAGAACCGCCAGTCTACTGCAAAGTGAAACAAGTGGAATAAGTTGGAAGAAGTGGAAGAAGTTGACAAGTACAACGAGCCGATGCGACGGCTAGCAGCTGCGGCACTCAGCGCCGTGGGTTCTGCTTCAAGCGTTCGGTATTCTTCCGGGCGCTGCTGACCGCTTTCGCGAAGATCATGCCGAGTTCACGCGCTTCTTGAAGGAGCGCATCATCGTGACGGATGTCGGTGTCCTTCAAGTACTACTATGGTTCGACCTCACCGAGTTGGCTGCCCGACGCAGTTGTCCGCCGCTTCGACCGAACCGGTCGCACTTTCTACTTACTCTTCCACTTTTCCACTTTTCAACTTTTCCACTCCTTCGAACAGCCTCTTCGCGTCGGACTCGACGCGATCGGCCCGTTGCAGCGTCTGCAGCCGTCCCTTGCGCAAGCCCTCGGCACGTAGATGCCAGCTCTCCTCGCGCAACCGCAAATATTCCAATGCATCGTTGACGATCGTCTGCTGCTGCGCAGGAACATTCATGATTGCCGACAACGATGCTCGAGTCGCGCGAACGTCAGACTCGATTCCCGCGGCGATATCGGCCAAGGCTTCAGCGCTTTGATGACCTCTCCTGAAATGAACCACCTCTGCGTCATAGGCCGCAGCCGTGCGCCGTTCGAGCTCGATGACGGCGCCCATTTCTCGTGTCACATCGGCCATGCCCCGCAGCGGTGCGGCGAAGACAACGATGATGGCGAGCGTCGCTGCCATCGACGTGCACAGCCAGCGGACTGGCGGCTTGTGTTCGTCTATTCCGAAGGCGAGTATCGCGCCGCAGGCGAGTCCGACGATCGTGCCCCACGTCATGGATTCCGTGAAGCCCTCGGCTGCCAGGTGATAGATGAGGAACACCACCGCGGCCGGACAGCACCGTTTGAGGACGGCAACCGGAATGGTCAACGGCGAGCGCCAGACCCATCCCCACGCACCCGTGGCGATCAGAAGCCCGTACACACCGAACACGCCACCTGATGCACCGGCGCTGACCGCGACGGGATGCACGGAAAGCTCTCGCAGGCCTGAGATCAGGCCGGCGGCGACGAACACGAATGCAAAGGTCGTTGGTCCGACCAGTCGTTCTGTGAGTCGTCCGACTTGCGCGAGCCCGACGACGTCCGCAATCAGGTGGAGCAGTCCCCAGTGCACAAACATCGCGGTCAGAAGCCTCCACCACTCGCCGTTGGTTGTACGCGGTCCGACGCTTCCGCCCCAGTGCAGTAGCAGTTGTTCACCATCGAGACCGCTCCCGCGGAAAAGCATGACGACGTAGAGCGTCACCCACGCGATCAAGAGCACGGGTGCGACGACGGTTCGCCGGGTGCGTACCCGCAACGCGGCATCGAAGTCTTCGCACCCGACGGGTGTACTCGTGGCAAATCGCCGCGCCAAGGCGATCGCCGTCCGTGTCAGGGCGAGCGTTTTGTGGACGAGCTGGATTCGCTCATCGGGTGTGAGCTTGCGAAGGAACAGCCCCAACACGACGGCGATAAACAGCAACATCGGCAGCATGCCATCAACGGGCTCAAGATCTGCGCCCATCGATCCATGCGAAAAGACCAATGCTTTTCGTGTGAATTGCCGTGAGAGGGCCTGGAGCGTTACAAAGCTCAGGCTCGAACGACGAACCCTGTAATCGAGGTGTCGATTACCGTCCGAGCCAGTAGGACACCTTGAACAAGACGATGTCGTCGCCGGGGGCCGTGAACATCGCCTGGGCGTCGCGGCCGGGGGCGAACTGGCCAGGGTCGCTGAAATCCTGTTGCTGCCGCGTCCATACAACGTAGAAATTCGAGCCTGGCTTCATCTCCCAGCGAAACACCGCATTCAGTCGCAGCGATTTGAAGTTGTAGTCGGGATCGCTGAACGTGAACGGCGAGGCTGCGCCGACGCCATCGGGATCGGCGGTGTAGATGCGCGTTGACGGATCGAACGACAACGAGCCGATGTCGGTGCCATAGCGGAGGAAGTCGTACGTTCGTGGCTGGGCCAGTTCCTTGAACCCGTTGTAATCACCAGTGGCCAGCAGCGGCTGCATGAACACTTGGAGCGAGGCGTGCGGCGAGAAGATTACCTTCGCGCGCGTCGTCATCGCCAACTGCCATTGATCGATGCCACCGAACACGTAGCGACCGCCGAAGGTGGACACGGCCGTTGGATCATCCACGGATTTGACGTACTGCGCATAGCCGTACGAGCGGCTCCAATCGGGACCGGTCGAAAGGGTCAGGCGTTCCGACGGCTTGAGATTGAACGTGATGCCGAGACTGCGTCCCCAACCGCCGGCAGCGTTATCGCTGATCCCGGCGTTGAGGTTGAGGGACAATCGCTTCCGGTCGTCGGTGTTGAGCCAGCCATTGAGATCGATCCCGTGCGGGCTCATCGCCATGGGACCACCGCGCGTCAGCCGGTCCTCCGGAGTGCGGCGGCCGATGAAGGTCGCCGCGCCGGCCGACCAGTAGTTCAGGAACCTGACCTGTGCTTGCGATCCGACAACATCGCTTTGCAGCTCGCGGGCGAAGTTCCACGTGTACGCCTTGGCCACCCAAATGGAGCGGTCGCGTAGCAGGTGGCCCGGCGTCACGTTGCGCCAAATCACCACGGCGTGCGCACCGGCGCGATCGCCGTTGGAGTGAAAGCCGAGATCGTTGGATTCGAATCCTGGACTGACACCCCAGAGCATGGCGTTCACCTGGACGAGTCCGCTATTGCGGTTGACACTGACGCGGCCGGAGAATCCGCTGAGACTGGTGGCGTCCGGATCGAGGCGCAGGTGAGACGCGTCGGGCCGCTGGTAGTAGCGCTGCGGCGCGACTTGTAACCGGGTGATGGCTGCTGGGGATCCGTCCACGCGACTGCCGGCCGCAGCAAAGTTCATCGCCCACTCACGGTCGGCGTCCAGAAACAGATACCCATCGCCGCCGGCGACGAACGCGTGATCTGGAAGTGTCGCATTGACGAGGGGTGTGGTGATTCGTCGATTAACCGCCGTCGCCAGCATCCCCACTCCGGCGCGCCGACCAATATCCCGCTGCAGTCGGACGACGGCGTAGTTGGTCATCGGCTCGACGACGGCTTTGCCACGCACGAACGCGGTCTCCGTCGGTGCTCTCTCTGTACTGGTGACGGCCTCGAGGAGGCCGATGCTCCATCCTTTCGCCGTCTTGCCCGTGAGCTTCGCGGCGCCGAGGATCGTCGTTGCCGTCGGCGGATCGGCGAACTCGGCATCGGGTTGTAGTTGCGGCGAGCGGCCGATGCGCCGCGAGTAAAAGATCTGCGGCTCGGAGTTGTTGAAGCCCCAATTGCTATTCGAGCCACCGCGTCCGAAATTGTTGAAGATCTGCGCCCCTTCGAGGAAGAACGCGCGCTTCTCTTCGAAGAAGGTTTCGAACGCGCTGAGATTCACCACTGCAGGATCCACTTCGACCTGTCCGAAGTCGGGATTCACCGTCGCGTCGACGGTGAGGTTACTGGTCAGCCCGTACTTCATGTCGAGCCCGGCTGACGCGAAGACGCGTGAACCATCGTTGAACGGATTCACGGTGGATGCTGGCGCGACGTACTCGGCGCGACCGGCCGTATACGGCAGCAGTTCCAATCGGCGCGACGGTTTGAGGCCGTCGAGGCCGGTGAGGTGCACCATCCGCGACGCGCGGCCGGTCTCTTTCTTCGGCACCATCTCCAGCCACGATCCTTCATTGCGGCGGCGGATGTATCGCTCGACGTTGATACCCCAGGTCTGTTTGTCGGCGGACGTGAATCGCAGCTGCGAGAGAGGAATGCGCATTTCGACCGACCACCCGCCTTCGTCGACCGACACGTTGGATTGCCACACCGCGTTCCAGCTCCAGTCGTCCCAGGTGTCGTTGAACAGGACCGCATCGGTCTGCACGTTCGACGCGCTGACGCGGAACATCACGCCGGTCAGGTGGTCGTGCATGGTGTCGAGATAGAGCGTGATGCGATCGGCGTCGCCATCCCCGTCGCGCGTGGCGAGACGACGGCCGATATGTGCGGTATCGCGGTCGAAGAGACGCACGCCAACGTAAAGCGCGCGGTCGTCGTAGAGCACGCGGACTTCTGTGCGCTCAGTTGCTGGCTGGCCTTCGTCGGGATCGATCTGGGTGAAGTCCGACATGACCTGCGCCTGCGACCAGACTTCCTCGTCGAGCTGTCCGTCGATGGTTGGCGGCCGTGTCGTACGTGTGGCGCGAAAGTCGCGGACGGATGCCGGACCCTGGGCCTGCGCCGGACTCGCTGCGCCGAGTGCACAGACGAGTGACACCAGGACGAGCAGCGACCGTCCCTGGGCGAGGACAGCCTCTCTCGATTTGGCAGGCATGCCGGCGCCGCTACGCAAGTTGAATGCCTAAAACGCGGAAGACGCGTTCATGGCTGTATACTGCCCGCCACTCGAACGGAGCTTGCCCATGAAGATTCCGAATCGCACGACATCGCTCGTAGTGGCCATCGTGGTTGGTATTGTCGGCGCTCTGGTGCAGGCGCAGAACCAGCCGCAAGGTCAGACGCCGAGACCGGCAAATCAGACGCCGAATCAGCAAAATCAGGCGACGGAAGATTTCGCGGCGCCTGCATCCTTCCCGCTTGCCGCGCCCGCCGGCGTGGACAGCCGATCCTTAGCGACGGCGCCGACCAATGCGGTAAACACAGGCCCCTTCGACCCGGGGACCTGGAAGTTCGGCACGGCGTTCAACCCGCCGCCCGGCGCGAAGATCTGGAATCCTGTGAAGCTGAAGATGCTGCAGGGGGGCAAGGTCACCGGCGGGACGCTCTTCAGTGCGACCGATCCGGCGACGTATTGCGCGATGGCCGAGTCGGGCTACGACTTCATCTGGACCGAAATGCAGCACGATCAGCGTGACTGGGATCAGGCCGCCCTCATGTGGCGCACGTGTCCCTACGCCGGTGCCGTTCCCGGTGTGCGTGTCGCGCGAGCGGAGGAACGTGAGATTCAGCACGCGCTCGATGCTGGCGCGCTTGTCATCGTGGTGCCGACGATCGATACGGTCGAGGAAGCGATTGAAGCGCGCAACTGGACGTACTTCCCACCGCTCGGCCGACGAAGCGCAGGCGGCGGGCAGGCGTTCGAACCGACGATGTGGGGGAGAGTCCCGGGCGGGTATCGCAACACGGTCAACGATAACATCGTGCTCGTCCTGATGATCGAGACGCTCGAGGGGATTAAGAACGCAGCCGCGATTGCCAAGGTGCCAGGCGTGACGGCGGTGTTCGCCGCCAGCGGCGACCTCGGCAACTTCTCCGGTTATCGTCAGGGCTCACCTGATTACGAACGTCTTA
Source organism: Vicinamibacterales bacterium (assembly GCA_036742665.1). Lineage (GTDB taxonomy): Bacteria > Acidobacteriota > Vicinamibacteria > Vicinamibacterales > UBA2999 > Gp6-AA40. The sequence continues at coordinate 19,336 of DAINQP010000072.1, forward strand.
TCAACGTCGTGCATGATGCGGCCCTCAACGCGAAGGTCCGGCTCTGCGGACCATTGGCGTGGCGCAATCGTCCGGACTTCACGTGCTTCCAGGCGGGGACCGAGATCGCCGCAATTCGTCGCGGTGTGACGGCGGAGCTGGGAGATCTGGCGAACACGCAGCCCAAGCCGGACGTTGGACCGTTCGCCAAGTAGGGGCGAGGCATGCCTCGCCCCGGCGCCGGGCATGCGTCCCCGTTACTCCCGCAATCGTTTCTCGAGGACCTGATTCGACGAGAATCGCGCGAGCTGCAGGTAGTGCTCGGCCGCCGAAACGAGCGCCGCCTGCGGCGTCAGACCGATGATCTCGCTTTCGAGCACCGCCACACCGTAACGCTCTGCCTCGCGCCGCACCGCATCGAAGACGCGATGCATCGGCGTCTTCTCGTAGTTTGTGAGATTGATCGACACCTGGACGATGCCGCGGTCATCGAGCGCGATTCCCATGGCTTTCACGAAACGGAATCCGCCGGAGCTGTGGCGAATCGCGCTGGCGATCTTCTTCGCCACATCGAGTCGATTGGTGGCGAGATTGATGTTGAAGGCAATCAGCGGCATACGAGCGCCCATCACGATCGCGCCGGCAGTCGGGTGAGGTCGCGCCGGACCAAAATCGGGGGCCCACTCGGGTGAATCCATCCTCGCCGACAGTCCTTCGAACTCGCCACGTCTGATGTCCTCGAGATTGCGGCGCCCGGACGAGGACGCCGCTTCTTCGTACAGGAACACGGGAATGTGGAATCGAGCTGCGACATCGGCGGCAGTGTCCTTTGCCAGCGCGACGCACTGAGCCATCGTGACGCCATCGATCGGCACGAAGGGGACGACGTCCACGGCGCCAAGACGGGGATGCTCGCCGGTGTGGGTGCGCAGATCAATGTGTTCGACCGCCGCGCCCACCAGGGCGCGAACAGCAGCCTTCAACGGTTCCGCGTCGCCAGCCAACGTGATTACGGAGCGGTTGTGCGCCGGGTCGGATGACGCATCGAGCACACGGATACCGCCGACGGATCGCACGGCGTGGAGCAGCGTCTCAACGATCTGGGGACGTCGCCCTTCACTGACATTGGGGACGCACTCGATGATGGCCATGTGGGGAAGACTGTAACTCATTGACCCATGAAGGACTTTGTCCCATAATCGACTCGCCAGTCTTCATCGGATGTCCGAACCGCTCCGCACCGATCCAGCAGATCAGGCTCCATTGAGCGAGGCCGATCGGGCCGCGCGCATTGAGCAACTCCTTCTCTCCGGACTCGATCACTACTTCGGCGGCCGCTACGAGCAGGCCATCAACATCTGGACGCGCGTCGCATTCCTCGAGCGCGGTCACGGTCGTGCTCGTGCCTACATCGAGCGGGCACGCGGCGCGTTGGCTGAACGACAGCGCGAGTCCGAAGAGCTGACGCATACCGGTATCGCGGCCTACGAGGCCGGCGACCTGCAGGCGGCCCGCGAGCTGCTTACACGAGCGGTCGAACAGGGCGGCGCCAATGACACCGCGTTGCTCTTCCTCCAGCGTTTGAGCCGGCTCGATGTCGTGTCGGTTGCCGCACAACGTCAGGAAGCTGCCCCGAACCGCTCGCGCGGTCCGCGCCGCGAGCCATCGCACACGGCGAGACCGGCGGGCAGTTGGCTCCTGACGATTGCCGCGTGCGTGATTGTCATTGGGCTGGTTTCGGTGGCCGCGCTCGCCGCGCGCTCCTGGCTCGTCGAGTTGCCGGTGACGGCGCCGCAAGGCCAGCCGGCACGGGCTGAAGCGTTGCCAATCGTGCGCGTGTCGGAGACTCGCATGAGCCGCGCACGCGAGCTGGTCACGAGCGGGCATCCGCACGATGCGCTCGCGTTGCTCACGGAGATCGATATCGCCGACCCGCTTCGCGCCGAAGCAGATCAACTGACGGCAGATATTCAGCGAGGGCTTCTCGGCGGCGCACAAGCGCCCGGGACGGCCCCGGTGGGAGAGACGCCGCGATGAAATGCCCGAAGTGCAGCTACCTGGGCTTCGAGACGGGCGATCGCTGCAAGAACTGCGGATATGACTTCTCGCTGCTTTCCGCACCGCAGGAACCACTCGATCCCGATCTGAATCTCGAGATGCCCGACGATTTGCCCGCCCAGGCCGACCGGTCCTGGATGGATCGTCTTCACACCGGCATTGACTCCGTCGCAGAAGCGAATGAGTTGCCGGAGCCTGCGCTCGCCACTGCGACACCGGCGATGACGCTCGACCCGCCGGTGGTCGTTCGTCCCGAATCAAGCTTTCCGCTCTTCGACCCTCGCGTCGAGGAGGAGGATGACGAGCCGCTCATCAAGTTTCCGGCAACGCCGCGTGCACCGCTCTCGGTGCGGCGGACGCCCGAGCAGCCGCGGCTCCGTCCACCGGCCCGGCCCGATCGCCCCGATAGCCCGCCGTTGTCGTTGGAATTCAGCGAGGACTCACGTGCGAGCTCCGAGCTGGGGCTGCACGCGCCGATCGAGCGCATCGAGCCAATTGAGCCGCGTCGCATCCCGGCCGCGCGTCGCACGTCTGATCCCGTCGTCTCGAGTTTGCCGCGTCGTATCGCTGCCGGCCTCATCGATCACGTGATCCTGTTCGGCATCGACCTGATCGTGTTGTACTCGACATTGCGGATGGCGGGCCTCACGATGGGCGACTGGGCACTGCTGCCGCCCGTGCCGATGATCGGGTTTCTGGTGCTGTTGAAGTTGTCGTACTTCGGTGCCTTCACCGCCGCGTGTGGCCAGACGATCGGTAAGATGGCGGCACGCATCCGGGTGGTGGCCGACGATGCTCCGCTCGATCCAGCGCGTGCGCTTCGCCGCACGATGATGTCGAGCGTATCGCTGCTCGCGATGGGCGCCGGATTCATTCCCGCGATCCTCGATCCCGATCACCGCGCCCTGCACGATCGGATGGCGCGCACCCGCGTCGTGGAACTACCATCGGTCTGAGCCGGCTGCAGCCGGGACCTCCTTCATGCGCCGGCTTGCGGTGTTTCTCGCTACGTGTGGCTACGTCGGCTATGCTCCGGTAGCGCCGGGCACATTCGGGTCGGCCGCAGGCCTGGTCATCTTCTCGCTCGTACGCGCCAGCGGATCGATGTATATCGAGCTGGCCACGATCGTCGTCTTGTTTGCGATTGGCGTCTGGAGCGGCACCGAAGCCGAGCACCACTTCGGCGGCGTCGATCCCGGACCGATCGTGCTCGACGAAGTGGTCGGGATGTTGATCACGCTGGCGCTCCTCGAGGTCAACGCGATGGGAGCGTTCGCCGGTTTCATCGTGTTCCGGGCGCTGGATGTCGTCAAACCATGGCCGTCGGGCCGGTTCGAACGTTTGCACGGCGGGCTCGGCGTTATGGCTGACGACGCGATGGCGGCGGTCTATGGCAACGTCCTGATGCGGGTCCTTCTGGCGGTGGCCCCGGCTGGCTGGTTGTCGTGACGGTGCTCAGGCGGGCGGCGATTGTGGCCGTCGGCAGCGAACTGCTCACACCGTCGAAACTCGACACGAACTCGCTGCACATCACTGAACGACTCAATCGCCTCGGTCTCGACGTCGTGACGAAGGCCGTCGTCGGCGATTCACGCGAAGAGCTCACGCACATGATCCGCGGCCTGCTCGAACGTGCGGACCTCCTGATCCTGTGCGGTGGCCTCGGGCCTACTGATGATGACGTCACTCGCGAGGCGGTAGCGACGGCACTCGGGCGGCCGCTCGCCGAGGATGGCACGATCACGGCACGGCTTCGCGAACGATTCAAGGCGCGCGGGTTTGCGATGCCGATGCCGGAGATCAACCGACGACAGGCCATGGTGCCTGCCGGCGCCGTGGTCATCGAAAACACGAAGGGCAGTGCGCCTGGCCTGTGGATCGATCACGAGGGCAAGTGCGTCTTGCTGCTGCCCGGGCCGCCGCGCGAGCTGAAGCCGATGCTGGGCGCGCTTGTGGATGGGCCACTCCGTGAGCGCTCGTCGGGCGAGCCGCTCGTGCGTCGTGTCGTGCGGATCGCCGGCCGGATC
>DAINQP010000073.1:0-23394 GCA_036742665.1 Vicinamibacterales bacterium
AGGCGCCGACCGAACCGGTTCCGCTTCGTTTTCGCCCGGCGCTGGCCGACGGCCCGGTGAGCTGGGGCTTCGATCTTGCCACGGATCTGCGCGTGCCCGTGTCGGACGAGGATCGCTGGCGATCGGCGAGCCTCCTGATCGATCGCGATCCGCACGAAGCGCTTCCGCTGGTGACGCGCCTCGTTGGAACGCTGGGAACGGTCGTCACGTCGTGGAAGCCTCGACGCGATCTGCTGGCCAGCTCCGGCACCGCACCCGAGTTCGTCGTCGAAGTCGAGAACGACGGCCGCGGTGTGCTGCGGTTCGGTGATGACGAGCATGGCCTGCGGCCGAACGAAGCGACCGCCTTCAACGCGACGTATCGGGTGGGCAACGGCACGGCAGGGAACGTCGGCGCCGAGGCCATTGCGCACGTTGTGATCGGCGTCAGCGGCGTGATCACGCGCGTGACCAATCTGATGCCCGCTGCCGGCGGGATCGATCCCGAAGACATCGAGGCGGCGCGCCGCGATGCGCCGCAGGCGTTCAGAACGCAGGAGCGTGCGGTGACGACGGCCGACTATGCCGCGGCCGCCGAGCGCCGCGCCGAGGTCCAGCGCGCCGCGGCGACATTCCGCTGGACGGGCAGCTGGCACACCGTGTTCGTCACCGCCGATCGGTTCGGCGGCGCGGCGGTGGATACGCGCTTCGAGGCTCGCCTGCGGCGTCATCTCGAACGATTCCGGATGGCCGGATACGACCTCGAGGTGGATGGGCCGCGCTATGTCGCGCTCGACGTGACGCTGCACATCTGCGTCAGGCCTGACTACTTCCGCAGCGAAGTCGTCCGCGCCGTGCGCGAAGCGCTCGGCACTGGCGTCCTGCCGGATGGGCGGCTCGCGGTGTTCCACCCTGACAACTTCTCGTTCGGCGAGTCCGTGTTCCTGAGCCGCATCGTGGCCGCGGCGCAGGCCATAGAGGGCGTCGAGGCGGTGTGGGCGCAGAAGTTTCAGCGGATGGCCAATCCCGATCCGGCGTCCCTCGAAAACGGCGTCATCCCGATCGGACGGCTGGAGATTGCGCAGCTGGCCAACAGCGCCAACTTCCGCGAGCGAGGCCGGCTCACGCTCGAGGCAGGAGGCGGCAAATGACGAAGACCCTGATCGCGCCCGGCACGGAGACCTGCGGCTGTTGCGCCGGCGTCGAGGTGTCCACGCCCCAGGCGATCGACAACCGCATGGGTCTCAGCGCGATCGCCTATCGCATCGGCGAGTACGCGCAGTTCAAGGACAGCATGATCGCGCGGCTGTCCTCGTCTGAGTTCGGCCTGCAGGAGAAGCTGCGCACCCGCGAGGACGAAGATTTCACCATCGGCCTGATCGATGCGGTGGCGTGCGCAGCGGACGTCCTCACTTTCTATCAGGAGCGGATTGCCAACGAGTCGTACCTGCGAACCGCCACCGAGCGTGTATCGCTGCAGGAGATGGCCAGGCTGATCGGCTACCGCCTTCGTCCGGGCGTGGCGGCGGAAACGTGGCTCGCGTTCGCGCTCGAGCCGCCAAAGGCCCCGCCTCCCGGACTGCCTCCGGACCCTGGTGCCTTCGTCACCGGCATCCCGACTGTGCTGACGCTGCCGGTGGGCCTGAAGGTGCAGAGCGTTCCCGGGCCCGACGAGAAGCCGCAGACCTTCGAGACGGTCGAGGAACTGGATGCGCGTCCCGAGTGGAATGTCGTCAGGCCGTGGCTGTCGGAGACGCGTTTCCCCGGACGCGGCGCGACCGAGGTCTTTCTCCAGGGCGTTGCCAACAATCTGAAAGCCGGCGATGCGCTTGTCTTCGTCGGTCAGGAGTTCCGAAACAGCCCGACGACGAACAACAACTGGGACTTTCGCATCATCGACGCCGTGGAGCTCGATCGCGACAACGATCGCACGCGCGTGACGTGGAAGCGCGGGCTCGGGTCGGTCACGCCGTTCTCGAATCCGCCGTCTGCTCCCGAGGTGCACGCGCTGCGCCGGCGCGCGGCCGCGTTTGGTCACAACGCACCACTGTGGCTCAGCATGAACCGCGAATTCCGCGAGGACTATCCCGACGGAAGCCTCGAGGCCCGGGAATGGCCGGCGTTCACGATCTCGCCGCTGGCGGCTTCCGCCACCGGCGGTCATATCGATCTCGACTCGGTCGCCTCCGACATCGTCCCGGGCGGGCTCATGGTGCTCGCCACAGGTGAGTTCAACCGGCCTGACGAGAATTTCCCGCGCGGCACGTACGTCGAGCTCTATCAGATCACCAGCACGACCGAAGCCTCGCGTGCGGCCTTCGCGCTGTCGGGCAAAGTGACTCGCGTTGGCCTGCGAGGACAGAACCTCGATCGCGAGTTCTTCAATCATCCTCGCGCGGTTAGCGTCTTCGGCTCATCGGAGCGGCTGACGCTGGCCGCATATCCGGTCACCACCGACGTCAGTGGCGATCATCTCCAGCTCGCGGTGCCGGCGACTGGACTCCCGCCGGGGCGCAAGTTGATCGTCTTTGGCGATCGGCTCAACGGCACGCCGCTCGTGCACCGCGCGACGGTTGTGAGCGCGGTGCCACACATCAACGGCTCCATCGTGACGATCGCGCCGCCGCTTCCCGCCGCTCTGAAACGCGGCACGACGATCGTTCATTTCAATGTCGCGCTTGCGACGCATGGTGAGACCGTCGCGCAGGTGCTCGGAGCCGGCGATGCCAGCAGGAGCTTTCAGCGGTTCGAGCTGAAGCGGCTCTCTTTGACCAATCGCACCGCGACCAACGAGACCGGCGCCGACAGTGAGTTGTCCGTGCGGATCGGGGATGTCGAATGGACCGAGCGCTCGACGCTCTTCGGCGCCGGGCCGAACGATCGCGCCTACACGATCCAGACCGACGAGCAGGACAAGCTCTGGGTCGTGTTCGGAGACGGCGTCCATGGTGCCCGGCTCCCGAGCGGCCAAAACAACGTGCGGGCGAGTTACCGCCAGGGTCTGGGTCGCGACGGCAACGTCGCGTCCGGCGCGATCACCCAGTTGATGACCCGGCCGCTCGGGCTGAAGGGCGTCAGCAATCCCGCACCCGCTGAGGGCGGCACGGATCCAGAGCCGGCCGATCAGGCGAGGCGGACGATGCCGCTGGGGACGCGCACGCTAGGACGCGCGGTGTCGTTGCTCGACTACGAGGACTTTGCGCTCGCCTTTACAGGCATCGCCAAGGCGCAGGCGCGGGTGCTGCAGCTTCGCGCCGGACCCACAATCACCATCACCGTCGCCGGGCAGGATGGCGCGCCGCTTTCGGAAGGGAACCCGGTACGCAATGCCCTGCGTCTGGCGTTACGAGACAGCGGCGATCCGTTCGTCAACGTGACGCTGCTGTCGTATCAGCACAGCACCTTCCGCATCGGGCTCAAGGTCAAGCGCGATCCGGCCTACGCGATCACGCAGGTGCTCGCCGCCGTCGAGGCGGCGTTGCGCGCGCAGTACTCGTTCGACGCCCGCAGTCTCGCGCAGCCGGTGCTGCAGTCCGATGTCATCGCCGTCGCGCACTCGGTGCCAGGCGTGATCGCCGTCGATCTCGACTTCCTCTATGGCGGCACGCTGCCGTTGTCCCAGGTGCCGAAGTCGCGGCAAGTGCGTCTGCTCGCGTCGCGCATGCGGGTGAGCGGAGGCGTGGCGTTGCCCGCCGAATTGCTCACGCTCCATCCTGGCCCGCTCGAACGGCTGGAGGAAATGACATGAGCAGCCTGAACGCCGAGCGCCTGTACAGGCTGCTGCCGGCGGTCTATCGCATCCGCGATACGCAGGAAGGCGAGCCCCTGCGCGCTCTCGTGTCGTTGATCGCACGTGAGATCGAGGCCATCGAGGAGAACGTCGAGCAGCTCTACGACGATCAGTTCATCGAGACCTGCGATTCGTGGGTGCCGTCGTACATCGGCGACCTGATTGGATACCGGCCGCTCCACGGCGTCGCGATCACCGTGCGATCGCCGCGCGCGGAGGTGGCCAACACGATCGGCTACCGGCGCCGCAAGGGAACCGCGGCGATGCTGGAGCAGCTCGCTCGCGACGTCACCGACTGGCCGGTGCGGGCGGCGGAATTCTTCGAGCAGCTGGCCACGACGCAGTACATGAATCACGTGCGGCTGCACGCACCGGCGACCGCGCCGGTGCGATCGATGGTGCGGATGCGCCAATTGGGAGGCGCGTTCAATACCGTCGCCCACACGGCCGACATGCGCCGGCCGGAAGCCGGATCGGGTCGTTACAACATCCCGAACGTCGGCATCTTCCTCTGGCGGCTCGAGGCGTTCCGCCTGAGCAACGTGCCGCTCACGCCGGCCCCGGGCGATCCGACCGGCCGACGGCTCCGCTTCAATCCGCTCGGCGCCGATCAGCCGCTCTTCCGCACCCCAGTCACCGAGACGGTGATCTCGCACGTTGCCGAACCGATGAACGTGCCCGAGCCGATCGACCTCAGGTTGATGGCGGCGGCAACCGAGGCAGCGGTCGCCGATCCAAACATTCACGACGACTATGGCCCGGATGACAGCGTCCTGCTATCGCGGCCGGACTTGAATCCGGCGGATCCGCCCGTGCCGATCGACGTCGCGGACATCTGCGTCTGCGACCTTCGTGACGTGGCCACCGGATGGGCGCACGAGACGACGGTGGCCGCGACCGAGATTGCGATCGATCCACGACTCGGCCGCGTGGTCCTCGGCGCGAGCGTCACCGGGCCGATCCTCGGGACGTTTCACAGCGGCTTTTCCAGAAGGATTGGCGGCGGCGAGTACGAGCGAAGCCTTGCAGGCGATGGGCTGCCGCTTCAGCAGAACGTCGCGCGCGGCGGGCCATTGCAGGGGCTGCTCGATGCGATCGCGAGCGGTGGCCGGCTCACGATCCGCGACAGCCTGACCTACGCCGAAACGCCAACGTTCACTGTGGACACCGGAGCCGAGGTCGTGGTGACGGCACGCAACGGAGCGCGTCCGGTGATTGCGGCGACCGGCGCGATCCTTCTCGATATCGCTCCTCGCGGCAGACTCGTGCTCGAGGGGCTCGTCATCAGCGGCGCCGAGCTGCAAATGGTGGCCGCCGCCGACGATCAGGAACGGCAGCTGGTGCTGCGGCACTGCACGCTGGTGCCCGGTCTACGGCTGAATCCCGATGGCAGCGCGGTCTCTCCCGGAGCGCCGAGCCTGTCGGTGGCGCACCCGTTCGCCGCCGTCACGCTCGAGCACTGCATCGTCGGCCCGATACAGATCGATACCGATGCTCAGGTCCATCTGACGGACTGCATCGTCGATGCGGGATCGCCGGATGGTGTCGCGTTCGAAGGGACGGTGGCCGGAGGCGCCGGCGCCGAGATGACCATCGAGGAAAGCACGGTCATCGGCAAGATGCACGTTCGCCTGATGACGCTCGGATCCGACACGATCTTCTTCGCGCGTCTGGCACCCGGGGATTCGTGGAAGGCGCCGATCTGGGTCGATCGAAAACAGGACGGCTGCGTCCGGTTCTCATTCGTGCCGGCAGGGTCCCTCGTTCCGCGGCGATTCCGCTGCCTGCCCGACGATCGGCGTCCCGATGTGCTGCCTCACTTCACGTCGCTTCGCTACGGCGATCCCGGCTACGCGCAGCTGCGGCGGGCGACCGACGAGGCGATCCGCCACGGGGCGCACGACGAGGGAGAGATGGGCGTGATGCACCGGCTCTTTCAGCCCCAGCGCGAAACCAACCTGCGCATTCGTCTGGACGAGTACCTCCGGTTCGGACTGCACGCGGGAATCTTCTACGTCACGTAAGTGAAGCGATTACGGAGCCAGCATGGGTGCCGATCTTTCTCGTGTCCGCAGTAATCCGCTGCTCGACTTCGCCGGAGTGGAGCTCAAGCAGGGTGGCGTGGTGCTCGATGCCGATTTCAACGAGCTCGTCGCGGTCATCGACCGGCGTCTGCGCGCGGCCGCGAGCGATGTGCTCGGGCGGAACACCGCATCGCAGACCACGCCAGACGCGTTCCGGATTCAGGTGGTTGGAGGCACACTGCAGATTGGCAAGGGCCGGCTGTACGTCGATGGCCTCCTCGCCGAGAATCACGGCCGCCTGTCAGACGATCCGGCGAAGAAGGCCTTCGACCCGCTGATGGGCGAAGTGACGTTTGTCGATCTGCTCACGTATCCGACGCAGCCGTACTTCCCGAATCCGCCAGCGCTCCCCACCACAGGCCGCCATCTCGTGTATCTCGACGTGTGGGAACGCGAGGTCACGCACATCGAGCAGCCGGAGCTCGTCGAGATCGCGGTTGGCGTGGAGACGAGCTCGCGGAAACAGACCGTGTGGCAGGTCCGCGTGCTCACCCCCGACAGCGGCTCGGCGACCTGCGCGACGCCAGACGGCGAGGTGGATGGCTGGGCGTCGGTGATTGCGCCATCATCGGGCCGGCTCACCACGGGCACGTTCGACGTTCCTCCATCACAGGATCCCTGCGAGCTTCCGCCGACCGGTGGCTATCGTGGCCTCGAGAACCAGACGTACCGCGTCGAGATTCACGATCCGGGACAGGCGGGGGGGACGGCCACGTTCAAGTGGTCGCGCGAAAACGCCAGCGTCGCCAGCCGCGTCGCAAGCATGATCTCGGGAACCGAGCTCGAGCTGCAGACACTCGGCCGGGACGAAGTGCTGCGGTTCAACACCGGCGACTGGGTCGAGATTACCGATGACGTGCGGGAGTTCTCGCAGCGCGCCGGCGAGATGCGGCAGATCACGGTGAACGAAGCAGCGCGCCGGATCACGTTCGTGCCGGCGCTGCCAGCCGAGATGATTGCCGGATCGTTCCCGAACTCGGACTTTCCTCGCGACCGCAACCTTCGCGTCCGGCGTTGGGATCAGAAACACGACGTGCTGCGTACCGGGCCAGGCGGCACGACACCGGTGTTTCAGGATCTCGATGCGGGCACGACAGGTGTCATCACGGTGCCGGCAGCGGGTGTGACGCTTCTGCTCGAGCACGGAGTCACCGTGTCGTTCGGGTCGACTGGATCGGCGGGATTCCGCGCCGGCGATTACTGGGTATTCGCGGCGCGCACGGCGGATGCCTCCGTGGAGCCGCTCGTCAACGAGCCGCCGCGAGGCATCCATCATCACTACGGCCGCCTCGGCATCTGGGACGTCGCGGCGGGAACGGTGACCGATTGCCGCGGGCATTGGCCGCCGGCGAACGAAGGACACGACTGCAGTTGCACCGGATGCGTGACGATGGAGTCGCATGCGAGCGGGCAGTTTACAATCCAGGACGCCGTGAACCAGGTTCGTGAGACCGGCGGAACGGTGTGTATCGGGGTGGGGCAGTTTCAATTGCGCGAAGCGGTGCAGCTGACCGGTGTTCGTTCGGTCCGGATCAGAGGACAGGGATCGGCCACAGTGCTCGTGACCCCGGGCGCCGCGTTCACCATCACCAACGGCATTGCGCTGGCGATCGAAGACCTGGCGATTCTGTCGCTCGCCCGGAGCCCCGTGATTGCCGCACGCACGGTGCTGGGGCTGAGCCTGCAGCGTCTGCTGGTGTTCGTGCTCGCGTCGCGAGACTTCAACGCTCCGGCGATCACGCTGGCGGGGCTCGCCATCGGCGTGACGATTCGGGACAACGCGATTCTCGCTCCGACCGGCGTCGAGGGGCCGCCGACCGGCGGCGACGATCGACAGGACTTCCTGTTGATCGCGGCGCTGCGCGTTGACGAGAACGTGCTGTGGTGCGACCGCAGCGCCGTCGCGCTCGCCGGCCGTGCCCTGCATCTCATGGCCGCTCGCATTGACGACAACGATGTGGTCGGCTGCCGGCGCGGCGCGATCAACGCCCTGGGATTCTGCGGCCCGGGCGCGTCGATGCGAATCGCGAGCAATCAGTTCAACATCGGCGGTCCGGGCGTCACCGCATCGGTGGACGGACTGTGGATCGAACGGAACAAGCTGGACGCCGTCATCCGCGGCGAGACCGCGCCAGCGACCAATATCGGCATCCTGTTGCGCACGGGTCTCGACCCGAATGGATCCGATCGGGCGCAGATTCTGTCCAATCAGATCAGTGGCTTCACCGGCAGCGGGATCGCGATTCAGTCGCCGGTTCGCGATCTGATCGTCAAGGTGAATCAGATCGAGCGATGCGGCAACGGCATCGTGCTCGACGAGGACGCCAACTCCGCCAGCGTGTCGATCGACAACAACCATCTGATCGACATCGGTAGCAGCGCCGACGAGCAGTCGGCCTTCTCGGCCGGCATCGTCGTGACCCGGGTGGTGGCGGCGTCAATCTCGGGCAACGTGGTCCAGCGCGTAGGTCTTCAGACAGTACGCGGAACGCTTCGCGCGGGCATTGCCGCGTCTGGCGTCCAACGACTGCAGGTCACCGGCAACACCGTGACCGACATCGCGCCGCCGGGCGACTACATCGGCATCGGGGCGGGACTTCTGGTCTTCGCGGCATCGGCGGACGTGGACATCCGGCAGAATCACGTCGCCCGTGAGCTGGTGCCGACCTCGCAGGGGACGGGCCGTACCTCGTGGTTCGCGCTCTTCATGGACCAGCCGTTCGATCAACGGGTGGTGAGCCGTGTCGCCACGCGCGCGGCCGTGCGTCTCGACGATTCGCGCATGCTGGTATTCGGAAACAAACGACCCTTCGTGGTGGCGGCGTCGACCATCACCGACGTCACCGGTGCGGCAGCGGTACGGGCGGCGAGCACGAGCGTGCTCGGCAACGTGCTCGAGGCGCGCGGAAGTACGCCCGCGGTCGAGGTCCAGCTGACTGGCGACTGTCTGTTCAGCGACAATCGATGTGAGTTGCTTCTCAACATGAGCACCGCGGCCATACGCCTGGTGGCTCGGACCGCGATCGTGAACGCGAACCGCGTTCGCGGAGGTGAGCTGGGCTTCGATTTGAATTGCGATCCCAAGCGAATCACGGTGCTCGGGAACATCACCACCGCGGCGATCAGGGTCGCCAACAGCTCGCTCGAAGCCAAGTGGGAGCAGCTCAACGTGCGCGGCGCTTGATGCGCCGCCTGGAGAACACTCATGCGTGTCATCGTCGTCAACTCGCGGACTGATGTGAAGGCCCTGGATACGCGCCTCGGAAAGGACCGCGCCGGACGCGAGTTCGAGGCGATCGAAAAGCTCAACCCGCATGTTGACTTCACGCGAGTCGAGCCAGGTACGGTGATTCTCGTTCCCGACCCACCGCCGACGGCTGCGGGAGAGGACGACACGGACCGATCGATTCAGGGGCGCGCGTTCGACGATCTGCGCGAGTTGGTCAGCGACGGGCTCGAAGCGAGCACCGCCCGGATCAGGCGCGGCTTCGAGACGCTGTCGGCTGAAGCCAGGGATGTCACGGCGGCGCTCAAGTCAGCGCCGATGAAGCGGGCCATCGAGACAGACCCCGAGCTCAAGGCGCAGATCGAATCAGCCGCCGCGGTGTTCAAGCAGGACGCGGCGGATGCCAAGAGCGCCGAGCAGACGTTGAAGTCGATGAAGGATCGAATCGACGAAGAGCTCAACGGGCTCGCGAAGCTGCTCGGGTGAGCGGCGTCACGTGCAGTTGATCCGCTCGCAGGACACTCCGCCGTTGAAGATCACGACACCGGCGTTCGTGCCGATCTTCAGCATCACCGTCAGCTGGCCGTCCTGAGCGCTGCTGAAAGAAATCCGCTGCCGGAACACGGGGTTCCCGCGGCCACTGTAGCTCGCCTTCTCGGCGAAGTGACCCACCGGCTGCTCGGGCCCGCTGTTCGGTACGAAGGTGAGATCGCCTTCGACATCGATGGGTTCGGTGCGCGCCGACGCCGGAAACGGCGACGCCGGCGGTGCACCGTCCACACGGAAGATGGCCACGAAGTCCCACGTGGACCGGGATGTGGTCCGGCACGCGGGTAGCGGCCGGCACTCGTCGGCACGATCGCGGCCACCGAACTGACACCAGACGGGCTCGCGCTGACCGGGCGACGGCTCGTTCTCCTGGCGTACGTTCGGCGGTGTGAGGTTCACTGACATCTCGTCGCTGGACCAGCGCCGAATGACCGAGTGAGGATTGCCGGCGGTCAGGCCCGGATTGGCTGCGCGGCCGGCGATGACCTGTCGCGCGGCGGCATGCGCGGATCGTTCAGCGGCGTCGCTGGCCTCGCCGATTTCGAGTGACGCTGGATCGCCAGAGGCCTGGCCATGCTGCTGGACCACGTGCGCCAGTTCATGGGCCATGAGCGTGGCACCGGCGCTCGTTCCCGGCGAATGCTCACTCCGGCCAAAGACAATGTGCGGGCCGACGGCATACGCCCGCGCCCCGATTGACGCCGCTGACGAAGCCGCCTCGGGCCCGGCATGCACCCGCACGTGCGAGAAGTCAAACCCGAAGAGCGGCTCCATGTGCGCGCGAGTGAGGACGTCGAGCGGCTGTCCGGGTGATCTCAGCACTTCGTTGACGCGAGCGCGCGATCTGAGCGGCGCAATCGAGTCGGCGCTGGAATCGACAGTTCGACACTGCGTGAACGCCATGGCAACGAGTATCGCACGGCGGCTTGCTGGCGAGGTGGCCGCGCGCGCCCGCTCGCGATCCTCGCGACGCGCGTTGGCGGTGACGGCGATCGCCGGAAGCCGACCATGGCCATCGCCGAGCCGCCGCCACGCGGTCGATCAGGTCGTAGCGGGGGCATCGCGATGTCGGCGACGAGCAGATCGAACCTCATCGAGGACAGCGCCGACAGCGCGGTGTGAGCCGATGTGCCGCGCAATCGCCAGACCCAGTCCGAGGCCGTCGTTCCGGCGTGTCGACCTGCTGCGCCCTGACGAAACCGATCGAAGACGTAGGACAGCAGCTCGGGGCAATCGGTATGTGGAACACATGAACGGTGGAATGACGAGCACTCCCCTCATCGATTGATGGGGCTTGCATAATGCGCGGGTGAGCGGGTAGAGTCCCCTCAGCGACTGATGGGACTCACCAACACTCCCTCCGATTTGCTTCCTGGCACCCTGGAACTGCTGATCCTGAAAAGCCTCGGATCGGGCCCGAAGCACGGCTACGCGATCGTCGAACACCTCCGCGTGACGTCCAATGACATGCTGCATATCGGCGAGAGCGCGTTGTACCCCGCCCTCCAGCGATTGCTCTTGAATGGCTGGGCGAAAGCGGAATGGGGAGTCTCGGAGGCCAATCGGCGAGCCCGCTACTACCGGTTGACTCCCGCGGGCCGGAAGCAGCTTGCCGGCGAGCGCGAGGAGTTCGAGCGCATGGTCCAGGCGATCCAGTACGTCCTGGCAGCGACGTAGTGAGGAGGCTGGCATGGGCAAATGGTTACGTCGGCTCGCATACCTGCTCCGGCAATCGAGGCACGACGCAGAACTGCGCGAGGAGATCGAGGCTCACCGTTCGCTGCGCGCCGCGCACCTCGAAGGCGAGGGCCTGACGGCGCAGGAAGCGAACGATGCCAGCCGGCGAGCGATTGGCAACGTGTTGCTGGCCCGCGAGGATGTCCGAGAGATCTGGGTCGGCTCATTGCCCACGTTCTGGCAGGACGTTCGCTATGGCGTGCGCATCCTCCGCAACAACGCGTTGTTTACCGCCGTTGCGGTCGTCACGCTCGCGCTGGGCATCGGCATCAACACCGGCATCTTCACGGTCCTGAACGGTGTGCTCTTTCGCGACCTGCCGGCTCCGGCGGCACACGAGCTCGTCTCGATCGCGCAAGCCGTCGAGGGTGGGCAGTTCACTGCGACAGCCGGATCCGACACATTCACGGTTTCCGAGTACCACCGCTATCGCGATCGCGCGCAGTCGCTTTCCGGCGTGCTGGCCCACTCCGATCCCAGGGAGACGACGCTCGGCGGCGATGTGCCGCAGGAGGTCTTCGGCGCCATCGTCAGCTGCAACTACTTCACCGTGCTGCAGCAGCGTCCGGCGCTCGGGCGAGCGCTGATCGAGCAGGACTGCGAACCCGGCGCGCCGCCGGTCGTCGTGCTCGGTCACGGTGTATGGACCATAACGTTTGACTCAGATGCGGCGATCGTGGGACGCAGCATCGAGCTGGATCGGCGGCGGTTCACGGTGGTCGGCGTTGCCGCTGACGGGACCTACGGCGCCTCGCCGATGAGGACCGCCTATTTTGCTCCCATCAGCGCAGAGCCGCTCCTGTGGCCGGGCGAGTCACGCTTCAGGGATGAGAACTATCGCTGGCTGCACCTGATCGGCCGCCGCAGCGACGACAAGGGCCTCGAGCAGGTGCGTGCGGAGCTTGGTGTCATCGCGTCACAGATCGATCGACAGCAGCCTCCTCGGCAGACGAGGCTGGCGATCGACCGGGCGAGGCCGATGACCGTGCCCCCCGCCGTTCGCGGTGTAGCGACAGGCGCCGCGGCTGTCCTGATGGCGGCGTTCGGACTGGTGCTGTTGATCGCGTGCGCCAACGTCGCGAATTTGCTGCTCGCGCGGGGCACGGCAAGGCGTCAGGAAATCGCGATACGTCTCTCGCTTGGTGCGAGCCGCGGGCGCATCATCCGCCAGCTGCTCACCGAAAGCCTACTGATCTCGATCGCCGGCGGGCTGCTCGGCACGGTGCTCGCGCTGTGGTCGTTCCAGACGCTCGTGGCACTCGCGCTGCCTACAGCGCTGCCTCCCGAGATCCCGGCGTTCACATGGGATCTGGACTTCAGCCCGGACACTCGCGTGCTGCTCTTTGCTCTGATCCTGACACTCGGAACGAGCTTTCTGTTCGGACTGCTGCCGGCCCTGCATGTGTCCAAGCCGGATCTGAACGGTGTCATCAAGCAGGAGACCGCGGGCTCGGGCGGCAGCCGCCGCGGCGGACGGTTGCGGGGAACGCTCGTCGGCGTGCAGGTCGCGTTGAGCATGGTGTTGATGATCTCGACCGGGCTCCTGCTCCGCGGGTTGTACGCCACGTATACGATCGATCCCGGTTTCGCTTACCGCGACGTCGCGTTCCTCTCTTTCGGCACCGACTTCGGCCCTGCCACAGTTGTGAACCAGCGACTGATGGACCAGGTCGCCGCGTTGCCCGGCGTGCAAGCGGTCGCCTTTGCCGCGCAAACGCCGTTGGGAGAGTCGATGATGGGAGGCGCGATCCGCCTTCCTGGTGAGACCAAGCAACAGGCGCGGTTCGCCGAGTTCGACCAGGTGACGCCGGGATTTTTCTCTCTGCTCGATATTCCAATCGTTCGCGGTCGCAACTTCACCGAAGCCGAGAGCGCGAACGCGCGGCGCCAGACCGGCACGCGGCCGGTCATCATCAGCGAGACGGCGGCGCGCAGCTTCTGGGGCGACGGAGACGCGATCGGCCGCACCCTGCTGAGTGACGACATGAAGGGTGGCGACATCGCGCTGGAGGTCGTCGGCGTCGCGGCCGATGCGCAGTTGACCTCACTCGGCACGATCGTGCCTTACATCTACCAGCCCGGCTCCCCGGGAGGAGTGCTGCTGATCAAGAGCCGCGCGGACTTCGCGGCGACGGCGTCGGGCATCCGTTCGCTCGTGCGGGCGAGCGATCCGAGCGTCGCTTTTCGCGTGCTGCCGCTCGAAGGCAACGTCGCGTGGTGGCGCGGCGTCTCCAGCATGGTAACGACGCTTGGTGCGGGACTCGGCGTATTGGCCCTGGTGCTGGCCTCAGTCGGTATCTATGGAGTCGTCTCGTTCGCGGTGAGCAGACGCTTGCGCGAGATCGCCATCCGGATGGCGTTAGGAGCAACGGCTCGCGACGCGCTCCGCACCATCCTTCTTCAGGCGTTGCGCCCTGTTGTCATCGGAGCCGTCATCGGGATCGTGGCAGCCAGCGCCGTGTCGCGCATCCTGTCGAGCGTCCTGTTCGGTGTGAGCCCCGCCGATCCCATCGGGCTCGGCGGCGCCGCGCTGCTGGTGTTCGTGGTGGCGTTTGCGGCGGGCGTTATGGCTGCCCGACCGGTGACACGCGCCGACCCGACGGCCGCACTGCGTTACGAGTGACCGCCGCGAGGAAGCTGAGAACCGGCCGCAAATATGGGTATTCCGCTCGGGAATATCGGATTTTCGCCCTTGAACTGATCGTCCAGTCGTGCGACTCTCGGCGGGTGCGGCGCCTGCGTGGGCTTGCCCTTGCTGCCAGTGTGCTTCTGGCCGGCTCGATCAGCTCCCTGAGCGGTCAGTCAACGACTGCCCCAGTGGTGCCGACGACGTCCGCGTCGCCGACGACGTCCGCGTCGCAGAGTCAGCGCGCACTCCTCGACAAGTACTGCGTCACCTGTCACAGCGATCGACTGAAGACCGCGAATCTTTCGCTGCAGGGACTCGACGTGGCCAAGGTCGCCGACCACGCCGAGGTGTGGGAGAAGGTGATCCGCAAGCTGCGCGCTGGTGTCATGCCGCCGCCGAGTCTTCCGCGACCGCCACTGACGGACTATGACGGATTGCGCGATTGGCTCGAAGGGGAGATCGATCGCGTCGCTGCGACGAAGCCGAACCCGGGCTCCGTGGTGCTGCATCGGCTCAATCGAACCGAGTACGCGAACGTCATTCGCGACCTGCTGGACCTGCGCATCGACGTCACCACGCTCCTGCCGCCTGATGATTCGGCCAACGGCTTCGACAACATCGCCGGGTCGCTCACGCTGTCGCCAACGTTGCTGGAGTCGTATACGACCGCCGCGGCTCGTGTCGCGCGCACCGCCGTTGGGTATTGGAAGTCACCGACGGAGGCCACCTATCTGACGTCGAGCGATGCCTCGCAGAATCATCGCCTCGACGGGATGCCGTTCGGCACACGCGGTGGCATCGTCGCCCAGCACGATTTTCCCGCCGACGGCGAGTACAAGTTCTCGATTCAGAACTTCGGGATCGGCAGCTTCATTCCTGGAGAGCAACTGGCGCTCATCGTCGATGGTGAGCGCGCGCACGTCTGGCCGTATCGCGGCGTCGGCCTCAATGTGGGCATGACCGTGGACGCCGACGGCACGCTCGAAGTCACCATTCCCGTTCGGGCGGGTTCGCGTGTCGTCGGTGCCACCTTCATCGCCACCAATTACCGCCCCAGTCTCGACATCATCCGTCACTACGATCGCCAGTCGCTCGAGAACAACACGATCCCGCAGCTGCAGTACTACCCGGCGATCGGGTTCGTCCGGATTCAAGGGCCGTTCAACGCGCAGCGTCCGCACGATTCGGCGAGCCGGCGAAAAATCTTCGCGTGCCGTCCCGCCTCCGTCGAGGCTACGGCGGGCAAGCCCGTGACCGCACCCGACGAAGAACGTTGTGCCCGGCGGATTCTGACGACCCTCGCGCGCCGCGCCTATCGTCGTCCACCGACAACATCCGAGATCACCGCGGTCATGGCCTTCTTCAGTGAAGGACGCAAAGGCGCGACGTTCGAGGACGGCATCGAGTACGGGCTGCGCTTCCTGCTCTCGAGCCCGCAGTTCCTCGTCCGCGCCGAGCGCGAGCCTGCAGCGGTTCGCGCCGGGCAGACCTACCGCGTCACCGATCTCGAACTCGCGTCGCGATTGTCGTTCTTCTTGTGGAGCAGCATTCCAGATGACGAGCTGATCGCGGTCGCCGCTCAGGGGCGACTGAGTCAGCCAACTGTGCTCGCGCAGCAGGTGCGCCGAATGCTGAATGATCCTCGGTCCGACGCGCTCGTCACCAACTTCGGCCAGCAGCTCCTGTATCTGCGCAACCTGCCGGCGACGTCGCCGGACGGCATCTACTATCCGAACTGGGACGACGAGCTGCGGCAAGGTCTCAAGCGCGAGTCTGAGCTGTTCTTCGAGAGCGTGCTGCGGGAGGATCGCGGCGTCCTCGATCTGCTGACGGCCGATTACACGTTCGTCAACGAGCGTCTGGCGAAGCATTACGGCATTGCGAATGTCTACGGCTCGCGCTTCCGCCGTGTGACGCTGCCGCCGCAAATGGATTACCGGCGCGGTCTGCTCGGCAAGGGCAGTTTCCTCGCCGTGACCTGGACGCAGAACTTCCGTTCGTCGCCAGTGAAGCGCGGTGTGTGGGTGCTGGAGAACATCCTCGGAACGCCGCCGCCGGAGCCACCGGCCAATGTCCCTGCGCTCGAGGACACGAAGAGCGCTGACGGCAAGGTACTGACCCTGCGGGAGCAGATGACGATCCATCGCACCAATCAGCCCTGCGCCGGATGCCACGCCATCATGGACCCGATCGGATTTGCGCTGGAGAACTTCGACGCTGACGCGAGCTGGCGCACCAAGCAGGGCGGCGACGGCGGTATGCCGATTGACGCGAAGGTGAAGCTGTACGATGGCCAGGACATCGTCGGACCTGCAGGATTGCGCAACGCGCTGCTGCGATATTCACCGCAGTTCGTCCGGATGTTCGTCGAGAAGTTGATGACGTACGCGGTGGGCCGGGGCATGGAGTACACCGACATGCCCACTATTCGGACGATCACGCGCGACGTGGCGAAGGACGACCATCGATTCTCGGCAATCGTCCTGGGTGTGGTGAAGAGCCCACAGTTTCAGATGAGAGTGAAGAGTACTGACGCGCCGGTAAGCACGAATTGACGAGGACGTTATGTTTCTGACGAAGAGGCACATCCCGCGACGGACGTTTCTCCGAGGTGCTGGTGTCACACTCGCGCTCCCGCTGCTCGACTCGATGCTGCCGGCATTCACGCCGTCACGGCTGACGGCCGCCGCGCCCGTGAAGCGGTTCGTCGGCATCTGGCATCCGCATGGCGCAGCGCCCGGCTACTGGAGCCCGCTGAAGTCCGGAAAGGACTTTGAGTTCTCGTTCATCACCAAACCGCTCGAGGCGTTTCGCACTCGTACCGTCTTGATCAGCGGGCTCGACATGCCCGAAGCGATGGCCACGACTGATGAACCGGGCGGCGATCACGCGCGCGGCGCGGTGCTGCTGTCTGGGGCGCGGCCGCGGCGCAACGCCGTCAGCCCGTTCCTTGGCGTCACGGTGGATCAGCACATCGCCAACAAATACGGCCAGGACACGATCCTGTCGTCGCTGCAGCTCGGCGTCGAGGACACTGGCAATTTCGGCAACTGCAACTGGGGCTACAGCTGCGCCTACACGAACTCGATTTCATGGGCGTCGCCGACGCAGCCGCTGCCGACGCAGGTGAACCCGCGTGTGGCGTTCGAACGGCTGTTTGGCGATGGCGCCAGCACTGAAGAACGGCTCCGCGATCGTCAGCGCAACGCCAGCATCCTCGACGCCGTCGTCGCGCAGCTCGGCGCATTCAAGACCAGTCTCGGCGTCGGCGACAAGGCGCGCATCGATTCCTACGTCGAGAACATTCGCGAGCTTGAACGGCGCATCACGATCGCGATGAGCAATGCGGTCAAGGAGCCAGAGGGTGACGTGCCGTTCGGGTTACCGCAGAGCAAGCACGATCACTTCCGCCTGATGTACGACCTGATGGCGCTCGCATTCGAGGGCGACATCACGCGCTCGATTACCTTCATGCTCGGCCGCGATCTGAGTGGCGCCAGCTTCCCCGAGTCAGGTTACACCGGCGGCTGGCACGGCACGTCGCATCACGGCGACAAGCCGGAGAACATCGCCAACTACTCGAAGGTCAATCGCTATCACGTGCAGAACCTCGCCTACTTCTGCGAGAAGTTGAGCAAGATGGCCGACGGCGACGGGACGGTGCTGGATCATGTGCTGATCTACAAAGGCAGCAACATGGGCAACTCCCATCGTCACGCGCACGAGAAAGTGCCGGTGATTCTCGTCGGTGGCATCGACGGGACGTTCAAGGGGAACCGCCATCTGGTCTTCCCGGACAACACGCAGCGGACGTCGAACATGCTGCTCAGCATCCTGCATCTGTACGGGATCGAGATGGACAAGATCGGGACGAGCAACGGCCGCCTGCAGCCCTTGGAGATGGTGTAGCTCGAATGGAAGAACACACTGCCCACGACACACCGAGGCACCGAGGCACAGGGGACAACAAATCATTCTCCGTGTCTCTGTGCCTCGGTATGTCGGTGTGGGCGTGTGTCGTCGGGATCGTATGGGCGATGACCGCGCCTCTTTCCGCGCAGCTGGCCGGGCGTCCGACGCGTCCGCAAGTTGTGCCGCCGCAGGGACCGGTGCGGCAGGTGATCTTCAAATACTGCACGAACTGCCATGGCATCGATGACTATGCCTACAGCGCGCTCGATCGCGCCAAGTGGGACGCCCTGATCACCGCCAAGCACAGCGGGATGAATGTGCCTTTGCCGGGGCAAGACAGGGCGATCCTGCTGGACTGGCTCGAGCTGCGTTTCGGCCCGACCACCAAGCCGTTCCCGCGCGCATACGTCGCGCCTGAAGTGACGACGTTCTTCTCGGATGCGGAAGGTGAGGCGCTGGTGAAGCGCGCGTGCACGTCGTGTCATGGAATCGATCGGGTGAACGGCGCCCGCTTCGCTCCAGAACGTTGGCGCGTCGTCACGGTGGATATGCGTGAGCGCGGCGCCAAGCTCGAAGACGAGGAACTGGAGCGGTTGGTGGAGTGGCTGGGACGGACCAAGGGTACGAACGACAGTGAGAGGCAGTAGCCAGCGCCACGCCACCACCCGGCCAGACGCGTGGCGAACGCTCGTCGCGGGTCTGACGACCGCAGTGGCGATGCTCGTTATCGTCAACGCCGGTCGCACATTCGCCGATGGCCTGGCCGCCGAAGCCGCAGCGGAGGGAGCTCCGGCGCTGAAGCTGAAGGCGAGCGTGATCGGCGCAAGCGCGCCGACGGCACCCCTGACGATCGAGTTGTTCCGCTGGTCGACCGATGTCGAGCGTGCGCCACTGCTGGCGGCGCTCGCGGCACCGCCTCCCGTTCCTCCAGGCGCGGCCCCCGCAGCTCCAGCAGGTCGCGCCGGCCGTGCAGCGCGCGGTGGCCGTGCTGCCGCGCCGCCGCTGAGCCCGATCGAACGGCTCACGAATGCGATCAAGGCGGCGCCGACCGTCGGCTTCATCTGGGGTGACGGCCCGACGGGCTACTCGATCAAGTACGCGTGGCGTGCCTCGTCGCCGAACACGGCGGAACGAGTCGTACTGGTGACGGACCGGCGACTTGGTGCGAACGTGACATCGTGGCCGGCGCCGGTCGCATCGTCGGTTGGCGCGGAGTTCACGGTGGTGGAGATGCGAATCGACGGCAAAGGCGTTGGCGAGGCCAAGAGCTCGCTGACATCGCCCCTCGTCGTTGATGCCACGGCGAACACAATCGCCATCGATAAATACGCAGACGCACCGGTGTTGCTCAAGGTGACGAGATGAGATCGATCACGCGAGGCACGTCCAAAAGGACGTGCCCTACGATGCTCGGATTAGTGCTCCTAGTCGGAGCAGGTCTGGCGTACGCGGCGACCACGGACGTCGCTGACGCGGCGAAACGTGGCGATCGCGACGCCGTGCGAGCCGCTCTGGCGCGTAAGGCCGACGTCAATGCCGCGCACATCGACGGCACCACCGCACTGCATTGGGCGGCCGAGCGTGATGACCTCGATATGGCCGACCAGTTGATTCGCGCCGGTGCGCGAGTCACCGTCCGCACGAGAGAAGGCGTCACACCGCTTCAGCTCGCGGCCACCAACGGCAGCGCGTCGATGATCGATCGGCTGCTGAAGGCTGGCGCCGATCCCAACGCGCCGTTGAGCGCCGGCGGCGACACCGCACTGATGATGGCGTCGCGAACCGGCAAGACCGACGCGATTCGCGTGCTCGTCGAATCGGGCGCCAACGTCAACGCGAAAGAGACATGGGGCGGAACGACCGCGCTCATGTGGGCGGTGTCGGAGGGACACGCCGACGCGGCCCGGCTGCTGCTCGGGGCCGGCGCTGATGTGAACGCGCGATCGAATTACGTCGCGGCTGCGAACGGACGTGGCTTCGAGGGCCGCACACCGCTGTCCAATCGCACCGATCCCAAGACGGAAGAATTCGCCAGCGGCTGGTTGACACCATTGACGATGGCTGCCCGCGAAGGCGACGTCGAGATGTCCCGCGTCCTCGTGAACGCAGGCGCCGACATCAATGCCGCGACTGGCGACGGCAAGACGGCGCTGGCGGTGGCGATCTTCAACGGCAACTACGAGGTGGCGTCATTTCTCGTGGACAACAAGGCCGACGTGAACACGGCCGACGCGCAGCGGTTCACGCCGCTGTTCTGGGCGGTCGATCGCCGCAACATGGAAACGGCGCCGAACTTCCCGTGGATGGTGACCGCCGATCCGATGCCGCTCATCCGCAAGCTGCTCGATGCGGGCGCCAATCCAAACGCGCTCGTCAACAACACGCCGCGCGCGCGGATGCGCGAAGGCTCGCCCCGTATCGTCTTTGCGACGGCGCTGATGCGCGCGGCATTCGCGGCGGATCTCGAGCTCGTCAAGCTGCTGCTCGAGCGCGGTGCCGATCCCAAGATCCTTTCCAAAGACAGCGAGACGATGCTCTCCGCGGCGGCCGGCCTGGCGTTCATTCATGGTTATCACCGAGGAAAATTGCCAGAGGAGCGGCTGCAGGTCGTGAAGCTGTTCGTCGAGTTGGGTAACGACGTCAACTGGGCCGACGACTACGGGATCACGCCGCTGATGGCCGCCGGCAACTACGGCAGCGTTCCGATCATTCAGTATCTGATCGATGCGGGCGCCGATCTGTCAGCCCACGATCTTGGCAAGAAGAATGATGGCCAGTTCGGCTCGAGCAACGAACCGCTGATGCCGATCGATTACGCCATCGGCGTCGGGACATTCGTGCCCAACAACGCCGTGATCATTCACGAAGATGCTGTCGCCTTGATGGCCAAGGTCATGAAGGAGCGCGCCATCACACACACCACGTCCGAGTGCACGCTGCGGGGCTTCAGCTGTTCGCAGGTCAAAGTCGATCCGAAGGTCGCGACCCCGGCGGAGATCGTGCGCGCGCGAAAGTTTGC
Source organism: Vicinamibacterales bacterium (assembly GCA_036742665.1). Lineage (GTDB taxonomy): Bacteria > Acidobacteriota > Vicinamibacteria > Vicinamibacterales > UBA2999 > Gp6-AA40. The sequence goes on from DAINQP010000073.1 coordinate 20,926, forward strand.
GACCGGCCACCAGATCGAAGGGCTGACCGGCGGCCTCGAAGCGAAGTAGAACGGGCCCCTACCAGTTCTGGATGACGTTCAGTTGTCGCGGCACTGAGCCCTCGTCGCGCCGGATCATCAGGAACCGCTTGCCATCGGGCGACACGTCGTAGGACTCAAACTTGATGAAGTAATTGGCGCGATCCACCAGGCGCCGGGGCATCCCCAACGTTCCGTCCGGCTGGATCTCCACGCCGACGATCGCGTCGCCAGTCACGTAGAACAGCTCGCGGCCATCGCGCGACCACCGCGGCTGGAATCCTCCACCCGTCGAGACCAGTATGCGGTTCGCGCCGCTCGGATAGGCCTGCACGTACACTTCGTAACGCCCCGACTCATCGGAGGCATAGGCGACTCGCGTCCCGTCGGGGGAGAAGCGGCCCTCGGTTTCATTGGCCGAGGTGACCCGAAGCGGCTTCGCCTCACCGTTTGGCTCGAGCACCCACAAGTCCCTGCCCGTGTCGTTGAGTTGTTCCATGAACAGCACCCGGCCATCGGCCCCGACCGACATCGGGAATTGATTGGCTGGCCGTTCCAACAGTCGTTGCGCCGCTTGTGATCCGTCGGCTGGCTGCGCGTACAGGTCCCAGTCGCCGCCGCGGTTGGACGCATACACGATGCGGGCGCCGTCGCGGCTCCACTGCGCGTATAAGTTGCTGGTGGTTGCGCTCGCCGTGACGAGGCGGCTGCGCGTGGCCCGCTGCAGATCGTGCACCCACAGATCGAGTCCGTGCCGCACAATCGCCTTCTGCCCATCGGGAGACAACGTCACCTCGCGATAGAGATCCTGCTGCGGGGTGGTCGATGCCGCGCTGCCATCCCTGCTCACCCATACGAGGGAAGTCTTGGTCGGATTCGCGGGCACATAGACGGCCGTGCCGCTTGCTGACACGGCGATCCAGCTGACGGGTTCGTTCTCAACGTCGAAGTAGACGTCCCGCAGGACCGATGTGTCGGCGGTCGTCGCTACCGGGGCGTTCGCGTCGAACGGTGCTGCACGCAGCCCGCCCGCTTGATCGCCGATCAGGAGCCGGCCGCCGGTGGCATCGTAGATTGCAGCCGCGAACGCATTTGTCTGCATGATCGCCTGCCAGTCGTGCGAGGCGACTGAGAAGAGCGCGGTGCCGAGAGCCCGCCCCCAGATCTGAAACAGAAAACGTCCTGCGCCAGGCAGGCGAACAGGGTAGACGTGTGCATAGCCCTTCTCGGCGCCATCCGGCCGCGTTAACGATTCGGGCGTGCCCCCTGCCGCACGAACGCGCATCAGCCCCGAGCCCAGCGTCGGCGCGTACACGATCGTGTCGTCCTCGCTCCAGAAGCCTCCGTATCCCACCGCTGCGTCGGCGACTCTGATCGGGGTACCGCCGCTGACCTCTGCTTTCCACAATCGTGCTTGCGCGAAGAAGGCGACCCACTTTCCATCGGGCGAGAAGAACGGCTGCTTCGCGCCGCTCGACCCGGCCACCGATCTCACCTCGAAGTCGTCGAGCTCGCGCAGATACAACTGCGGCTCGTCAGATCCCTGTCGCGCTGCGTATGCGACGGTTCGCCCATCCGGTGTGATCGCGGGATATGAGGTCAACTCCTGGCCGGCCGGCAGCGCAATCGACAGTCGCGCCGGCGTCTTCGGCGCAGCTTCCGGCCTTCCCCACACAGCCGCGAGCGCAGCAAGCGTGACCAGTGCGAGCGCGGCGATCGCCCATGTCGTCGGGCGTTTCCATACCGCAGCCGACGCAACGCGCGCCGTCAGTGCCGCGGGTTCCTCGGCCAGCAGCCGACGCGCATCGCCGATCGCCGCCAGACGATCCTTACGCTCTTTCTCCAGGCACCAGCGCAAGAGCGGATGCACTCGCGCGGGCGCTAACGTGATATCGGGATTGCTGTTGAGAACCTGGCCCAGGATCTCGACGGCGGACTCGCCGTGGAACATGGTCTTGCCGGTCAGCAGCTCGTGGACGATCACGCCGAATGCCCAGATGTCGGCTCGCTGATCGGCGGCCTTGCCTTTGGCTTGTTCGGGGCTCATATACGCCGCAGTTCCAACCAGTGTCCCGATTTGCGTGGCGTCCACTGTGAGCGTCGGGGAATTCTCCAACATGGAACTGGGACCCGAGCCCGGCCCCAGTCCCTTGGCGAGACCAAAATCGAGGATCTTCACGACGCCCGCGGGCGTGACCTTGATATTGGCCGGCTTCAAGTCTCGATGGACGATGCCCTTCTCGTGGGCGGCTTCGATGCCGTCGATGATCTGCCGAAGGATCGGCAGCGCCTCGGCGAGCGGCATCGGTCCGCGTAGCGTCTCGCCTTCGACAAACTCCATGACCAGGTAGTTCGGCGCGACGTCGTAGAGGTGACAGATGTTGGTGTGATTCAGCGCCGCGATCGCGCGCGCCTCGCGGGTGAAGCGCTCCGTGAACTCGACGTTCGAGA
>DAINQP010000074.1:0-23341 GCA_036742665.1 Vicinamibacterales bacterium
TCGTGCTCGATGACACGTCGCGGGTGCGCGCCTCCACGAGAAAGATGGACGTACCGGAGGCGCCGGACGTTTCCCCCGCTGAGCGCAGTCGTTCGCGCAGCGCTGGTGTGCGCGCCGCCGCAGCATCGAGCGTTGTTCCGGGACGCGCGATCACGACGAAATTTGCCGCGTCGAGAACAGACGGGAACTCTCGCCACGTGGCAATTTCCGCGAACGCGTCGCTGCCGAGAATGAAGAAAATCTGCGATGGCAGCCACCCTTGACGCGCGACGGCTCGAAGTGTGTCGGCTGTAAACGATGGTCCGGTTCGCGCCAGCTCCATATCCGCAGCACGGAGTGCCGCGTCATCCTGAATGGCGAGCGCGACGAGCGCGAACCGATGGAACGCGGACGCCATCGGATCGGTCGGCCGATGCGGCGGGTCGGACGAGGGGATCAGCAGGATCGGATCGAGCTGCAGCGCGCGGCGAGCGGCGTCTGCGGCATCGAGATGTCCAAAATGGATCGGATCGAACGTGCCGCCGAGGATGCCGAGCCGGCGCGACGCGGTCATCCGTCGTGGCGAAGCCGTGCCGGCGTGATCAGGTCGATCCCTTCGTCCGTTGCCTCGGGCTCTGGGGGCTCTGCCTCGGCGGCTGTCTCCCGGGCCGCCACGATCCCACGCCACACCGTCTCCAGCAGTTCGTCGAGTCCGTCACCCGTGACGGCCGAGATCTTCACGAAGGGCAGCCGCTTCTTCCGCACGTGACGACGCAGCGTGTCGAGACGCTCGGGATCGTCCAGCGCATCGATCTTGGTTGCGACGACAATCTGCGGCTTGGCGGCGACGCGCTCGTCGAAGCGGCGCAGCTCGTCGCGTATCGTGTCGAAGTCCTCCACCGCATCACGACCCGAGGCACCCGAAACATCGACCAGATGCACGAGCACTTTCGTGCGCTCGATATGCCGCAGGAACTGATGGCCGAGGCCATGGCCTTCGTGCGCGCCCCTGATCAGTCCGGGCACGTCGGCGACGACGAAGCTGCGATCGCCGCTGAGTGAGACGACTCCGAGATTCGGCGTTAACGTCGTGAACGGGTAGTTGGCAATCTTAGGACGCGCCGCCGAAATCCGGGAGATCAGCGTAGACTTGCCGGCATTGGGAAATCCGATCAGGCCAACGTCGGCGAGCAGCTTCAACTCGAGGTGCAGTTGCTTCTGCTCGCCCTCTTCGCCCGGCTCTGTGCGTCGGGGTGCGCGATTGGTGGACGAGACGAATTGCGCGTTGCCTCGGCCGCCGCGTCCACCGCGGGCGACGAGCACGCGCTGTCCCTCTTCCGCCAGATCGGCGAGCAGGCGCCGCTGGCCGCCATCGTTCACGAATACCAACGTACCGATTGGTACTGTGATCTCGAGGTCCTCCGCGGTCTGGCCAGTCCGGTTCGATCCCTGGCCGTGCTGGCCGCGTCGTGCTTTGAAATCGGGGTGATAGCGGAAGTCGACGAGCGTGTTCTTGGTGGGAATGGCGGTGACGTAAACCGAGCCGCCGTGTCCACCGTCGCCGCCGTCAGGTCCGCCGCGCGGGACGTACTTCTCTCGCCGAAAACTGAGGCAGCCGTTGCCGCCGGCACCGGCGGTCACGAGGATGTCGACTTCGTCGACGAACATAAAAAGGACTCAGATATCAGGAATCAGGATTCAGAACAGGCCTGATATCGGATTCCGGGTTCCTGATTCCTATTCTAGGGGGATGACCGAGATCTTGCGGCCGTGCTGGCCGTGGTCCTCGAAGCGGACCTTGCCGTCGATCTTGGCGAACAACGTGTGATCCTTGCCGAGCCCGACGTTGAGGCCGGGCTCGAAGCGGCGTCCCTTCTGACGCACGAGGATCGACCCGCCGGTGACCAGGTTGCCGTCGTGACGCTTGACGCCGAGACGCTGCGAATTGCTGTCCCGACCGTTGCGTGAGCTGCCTTGTCCTTTTTTGTGAGCCATTGCTTTACGCCTGAATCTCGGTGATGCGCACGCGCGTCAACATGCTGCGATGTCCGCGGGTCTTGCGGAAACCCTTGCGGCGCTTCTTCTTGAACACGCGCAGCTTGGGGCCGCGCGCCTCGCCATCGACCACGCCCAGGACCTTCGCGTTGGCGACAAACGGCGCGCCGGCGACGATGTCGCCTGCATCCTTTTCGATGAGCAGCACCTGTTCGAACGTGAAGGCGGAGCCCCGCTCGCCGGGTGTGCCGTCGATTTCAATCACGGCGCCAGGCGTCACTTTGATCTGTCGGCCACGGGTCTGGACAATCGCGTACACGAGCAATACCTCAATGGGGACGGAGTGGCTGGAGGCGGCGTCGGGCCCGCCTGCGCGAACACTACAGGCTAACAGATCTGGAGCGGATCCGGCAAGAACGGGCCGGCGGATCCAAAAGCGGCGGCGCTACTGGAGAAGGATGCGAGTGCCCTTGATTTTCTGGCTGCTCAGCGTGCTGAGGAAGCTTGGAATCAGACGATCCATCAACTCGAAATAGGACGACAGTGCCGGTGTCGTCTGGTTCGCGTTGTAGAGAATCTGCTCATTGAAGCTTTCCGAGTGCAGCGTCGCGCCGCTGCGGCCGTCGATGAAGATGAAGCGGCCATCGAGGCTGAATCCCTTGCGCTCCTGGTACGTGCGGACCGGCACCACCCGGCGGCGGCCGAACGAATCGTAGACCTCCTGCTCGCGCTGGACGATCTGGTTCCGCTGCAACGGCGTAAAGAGCACGGTGCCGGTCACGATGAGGGGCTGCTGATACTCCTCGCCGATCCGCTTCCAGTACTCGACGTTCGCGAACACGTGCTCGTAAGCTTCGAGATCTTTCTGTTCCTTGATTTGCGGCGCGGCCGCGGCGGCACCGCCACCACCACCGCTGTCACCGTTGCGGCCTTCCGTCGCGACATCCTGCAGCGGCAGTACATCGGAGTCGATGACGCGCAGCTCCGATTTGGTCCGCAACTGGCTGCGGAGCAGCCGCGTGGTCTCCAGGTTTCCGTCCACGTCCTCCGTGCCGCCCGCAATGAAGCCGGCGACGAGCACGCGTTGAAATGCCGCCACATCCAGCTTCGGGCGGATAGGCGTCTCGATCGGGATCTCGAACGAGTTGGTGCAGGCGACCGCCACCAGCACTGCGGCGATACTACTGAGCAGCCTAACGCGTCGTGCGATCATTGATTTCCTTAAACAGCTCGTAGTTCTGCTTGATCAGCGCGTTGCCCGGCTCGAGCTCGAGTGCCTTCTCGTAGGCGGCTCGCGCCTTCATCAGGTCGCCTTCGTGCTCGTACGCAATGGCGAGATTGTTGTGCGCGGCGGCGTAGGTAGGGTCCATCTGGGTCGCACGCTCCCAGCGGTAGATCGCCTCGCGCCACAATCCGCGCTGCGCTACCGAGATCCCAAACTCCACCTGCTTCTTCGCGTCGTCGCGGGCATCTGCGGCGAGCGGCGCGGCCGCAAGCGCCAGGACGGCGATCATCAGAGCGGCAATACGCATGTGGAGTGAGTAAGTAGTCACTATAGTCACTGGCTTACGCGCGGCGCAAGCGCTTTAAGCGCCAAGGGCTTAGCTAAGCGGAGCAAGGCATGTACCACGGCACGTCCTCTAAATGGCCGAATTGCTACGGTGATCGCTACGACAAGTGTCCCCGTTCTTTCGTGGACCGTAGCCCGTTTGTTGCGATTTCGAAAGTCGCCTGCCTATAATTCAGACAATCAGGCCGGGTGCACCAGGTGGCGATCTGTCCACGTGCGCCCGGCCTGTCGTGCTTCATGGCCGCCGAGAGGCCGCCCCACGGCGAAAGGGCTCGTGCAGATGCCGCCTGCGAATGCCCTTGGGGCCGGAGTTGGCGATGACCATCGATCACGCCGTGGCGCTTTCCTTGTTCGAAGACCAGCTTACCAAACCGGGTCTCACAGCGCGTCTGTTGTCAGATGACCCTGATCTACTCGAGCTGGCGTCGTCGCGCCTGGACGAGGCGCGCGAGGTTCGCGACCGCGCGGAACAGGCGGGCATTCGCGCGATCGCGTGGAACGATCCGTCGTTTCCGTCGCTGCTCGTGGCCATCTCCGACTGTCCGCCGGTGATCTGGTACCGCGGCGAGCTGCCGTCCTTCGATTCGCCGATGATTGCGATTGTCGGATCGCGAGCGGCCAGCTCGGTCGCGGTCGATACCGCCGCGCGGCTTGCGACTGATTTGGCAGCGCGTGGCGTCACGGTCGTGAGTGGACTGGCCCGCGGCGTCGATTCCGCCGCACATCGCGGCGCTCTCACGAATGGTCGAACGATCGCAGTCCTGGGCTCAGGCGTGGACTGCATCTATCCTCCGGAGCACAAATCGCTCGCGGCACAGATCGCCGAAGCGGGCCTGGTCGTGAGCGAATATCCGCCCGGCACCCCACCGTTGCCTCACCACTTTCCGCTTCGGAATCGCCTGATCAGTGGGCTCTCGCTCGGGGTCGTCGTGATCGAAGCCTCTGAGAAGTCGGGGTCTCTCATTACCGCTGCCTGTGCGCTGGACCAGGGACGCGAGGTGATGGCGGTGCCCGGCAATGTGCTCAGCGGCCGGAACCGCGGCGGTCATGCACTGCTTAGAGACGGGGCAAAGATCGTCGAAACGGCGGACGATATCGTAGAGGGACTTGGGTGGGATCCGAGGGTGGATCGACGGCTCAACCTAGAGGCAAGTTCTTGTCCCGCACCGTCTTCTGCGGATCCCGTGCTGCGGGCGATGGTCTTGGGAGAGCCCTACGATCTGGACGCTCTGGCCAGCCGGTCGGGACTCGATGTGCGTCGTCTGTTGCCCCGCTTGATCGAGCTGGAACTCGCTGGTCTGGTCCGTCGTCACGGCGGCGGGCGTTTCGTGAGGCCGTCATGAACGTGCTAGTGTCACGACGAAGGTCATAGGGCAAAGCTCAAAGGTTCAGGTTGGCAGCCAAACCGTTAGTTATCGTCGAATCGCCCGCGAAGGCGAAGATTCTTGGCCGTTTCCTCGGGAACAAATACCGAGTCGAGGCGAGCTATGGTCACGTACGCGACCTTCCCGAGTCGGCCTCCGAGGTGCCAAAGGAAATCAAGGACAAAGAGTGGGGGCGTCTCGGCGTCGATGTCGACCAGGACTTCACGCCTTACTACGTCATCCCTGCCGACAAGCGTAAGCAGGTCGCGCATCTGAAGACCGCCATCAAAGATGCCTCTGAGCTGCTGCTGGCGACCGACCCTGACCGCGAAGGTGAATCGATCAGCTGGCACCTCAGAGAAATCCTTAAACCGAAGGTTCCGGTCCGCCGCATCGTCTTTCATGAGATCACCGAGGAGGCCGTCAAGGACGCGCTCAAGAATCCCTCCGATGTGGACGAGAACCTCGTCCGCGCTCAGGAGAGCCGTCGCATTCTCGATCGCCTTTATGGCTACACGCTCTCGCCGCTGCTCTGGAAGAAAGTGCAGACCGGACTCAGCGCGGGCCGTGTGCAGAGCGTCGCGGTCCGCCTGATCGTCGAGCGTGAAGAAGAACGACGCGCGTTCAGCGCCGCAGTCTATTGGGATCTCGAGGCCAGGCTGAAAGGCGAGGGACGCGAGTTCATCGCCACGCTCGTTCGCCTGGGTGACCAGCGCATCGCGAGCGGCAAGGACTTCGATCCGCAGACCGGCGTGTTGAAGAACGAAAAAGCGCGGCTGCTGGGGGAAGAGGAGACAACCGCGCTCGTCGAGACGATTCGCGCCAACGTGCCGTGGACGGTGACGTCCGTCGAGCAGAAGCCCGGTGTCGAGCGGCCGGCGCCGCCATTCACGACATCCACGCTGACGCAGGAAGCGAGCCGGAAGTTGGGGTTCTCCGCAGAGCGCACGATGCAGGTGGCGCAGCGGCTGTTCCAGGGTGTCGAAGTGGGCGACGATCAGATGGAAGGTCTGATCACCTATCACCGCACCGACTCGACGACGCTGTCGGACAAGGCGTTGAACGAATCGGCACGCGTGATCCGCGAGATGTTCGGCGGCGAGTACTACGACAGCCCTCGCCGCTACCAGACGCGTGTGAAGAATGCGCAGGAAGCGCACGAGGCGATTCGTCCGACGGACTTCCGCCTCGCACCCAGTCAGCTCGAGAAGGTGCTCGACTCCGACAGCTTCAAGATCTACGACCTGATTTGGAAACGGACGATGGCGTCGCAGATGGTCGATGCCCGTGTCCTGAGGACGAGCCTCGAGATCTCGGCGAAGGGGCCGAACGGTGAAACCGCGGTGCTGACCGCAAGCGGCAAGGCCATCGAGTTCGCCGGCTTCCGTCGTGCCTACGTCGAAGGCAGTGACGATCCCGCGGCGGAGCTCGAAGAGCAGGAAGCGATCCTGCCGCACTGCGCGGTTGGCGATCGCATTCAGACCGACGGTGGAAACCCGGCAACGCCTATCGTGCTCCTGGGTACTGACGCCAAGCGCCATGAAACATCGCCGCCGGCGCGATTCACCGAAGCGTCGCTGATCAAAGAGCTCGAGCGGCTCGGCATCGGACGCCCGTCAACGTATGCGCCGACTATTGCGACCGTCGTGCGGCGCGGCTACGTGTTGCGGAGCGGCAAGGCGCTCGTGCCCAGCTTCACCGCGTTCGCTGTCACGAAGCTGCTGCGTGACCATTTCGGCGACTTCGTCGAGACCGACTTCACGGCGGAGATGGAAGACGATCTCGACGAGATCTCCCGCGGTGAGCGCGAGTCGATCGCGTTCCTGCGTGAGTTCTACTTCGGCGACAAGAAGCACCGCGGACTGCTGCCTGCCGTCGAGCACGGAGCCTCTCGGGCAGAATATCCCCTAGTCGATCTGGGTATCGATCAGGAAAGCGGCGAGCCGGTCCGCATCCGCATCGGACGTTTCGGGCCGTTCGTGCAGGTAGGGGAGGGCGGCCCGGGGCGGACGGCGTCGCTGCCCGACGATCTGGCGCCAGCGGATCTGTCCGTGGACAAAGCGCTCGAACTGGTGCGCGCCAAGGCCGAAGGGCCGCGGAGTCTCGGTGTCGATCCGACGACGGGTCAGAACGTCTATGTGATGACCGGGCGCTTTGGCGCCTACGTGCAGCTGGGTGAGACACCGGAGGCCCCACCGAAGAAGAAGGGGCAGAAGGCTGCCCCGATGGAGAAGCCGAAACGGGCGTCGCTGCAGTCGGGCATGACCGATCAGACGGTCACACTCGAGGAGGCGCTCAGGCTGTTGTCGCTGCCACGAACCGTCGGACTGCATCCCGACGACAACGAACCGATCACCACGAACTTCGGTCGCTTCGGTCCATATGTCAAACACGGCGACGAATTCCGTTCGCTCGAGTCCGAGGATGACGTCTTCAACATCTCGTTCGACGCCGCGCTGGAGTTGATACGGGCGCCGAAGCAGTCCCGCCGTCGGCAGGGCGCGCAGAAGAAAACGCTGCGCGAGCTGACGCAGGACGGTACCACGATCAAGCTGCTCGCCGGACGTTATGGACCCTACGTCACCGACGGTCGCACCAACGCGTCGATTCCGAAGGCGATGAATCCCGACGAACTGACCTACCCGCAGGCGGAAGAATTGCTGGCGTCGCGCCGGGGCGCAGCGCCAACACCACGCCGTACTGGCGGCCGAACGCGTCGCGGGGGCGCGAGAACCACGAAATCGCGAGGTGGTTCCCGGAAGGCTGCCGAAGTCTGAGGCACGCCAAGCCCAATGCCGAATGCTCGACCTTGAACGTTCGTTTGGCATTGAGCATTCCGCATTGAGCAGTGAGCAGTGAAGAGCGTCCATGTGATCGGGGGCGGGCTCGCCGGTAGTGAAGCGGCATGGCAGGCCGCCTCGCTTGGTGTCCACGTCGTCCTGCACGAAATGCGGCCGGTTCGTGCGACCGCTGTGCACAAGACGGATCACCTCGCCGAGCTCGTGTGCTCCAACTCGCTGCGCGGCGACAAACTCGACAACGCCGTCGGCCTCCTGAAAGAGGAAATGCGTCGCCTCGGCTCGTTGGTGATGCGAGCGGCAGACGCACATCGCGTGCCCGCCGGCGCCGCGCTCGCAGTGGATCGCGAGCGGTTCTCACAGGCGATCACTGATGCCATTCAGTCGCATCCGATGATCACGCTGATCCGCGACGAGATCTCGCGCATTCCGGACGATCCGTCGATGTATCCGCTGATCATTGCGACGGGCCCCCTCACGTCGGAAACGCTGTCACAGGACATCGCCACCGTGGTTGGCGCGCAACATCTGTATTTCTACGATGCGATCAGTCCGATCGTCCTCGCCGAAACGCTGGACATGAGCAAAGTGTTTCGGGCATCACGATGGGGAAGAAGCCTCCGCAGAGGCGAGTCTTTAGACTCGCCTGAACGGTCTTCAGATTCGCCTGAAACACCGGACGGACCCGCCTGTGGCGTTGATGACGGCGAGGGCGATTATCTGAACTGCCCGATGAACGAGCACGAGTACGCGCGGTTTTACGATGCACTCGTTTCAGCAGAATCAGCAACGGTGCATGATTTCGACAAAGAGAAGTTCTTCGAAGGCTGCCTGCCCATCGAAGTCATGGCCCACCGCGGCCGCGACACGCTCCGCTTCGGACCGATGAAGCCGGTTGGCCTCGTCGATCCGCGGACCGGACGTACGCCGTACGCCGTGGTGCAGTTGCGTCAGGACAACATCGCCGGCGATCACTTCAGCCTGGTCGGCTTCCAGACGCAATTGAAATGGGGCGAGCAGGCTCGCGTGTTGTCGCTGATCCCGGGACTCGAGCATGCCGAGTTCGTCCGCTTCGGCATGGTGCATCGCAACACGTACATTAACGGTCCCACGGTGCTGCGCGAGACGTGGCAGACACGTCGACGTCCTGACTTGTTCTTCGCCGGGCAGATCTCCGGCGTGGAAGGGTACGTCGAGTCTGCTGCGTCTGGCCTGATCGCCGGCCGGAACGCCGCCGCGGTTGCACGCGGCGAGGAGCCACGTGTGCTGCCGCGTACGACCGCGATCGGCGCGCTGGCGTACTATGTCTCGCACGCCGACCCGCGCAACTATCAGCCGACGAACATCACGTTCGGCATCATGCCACCGCCAGATGCATCAGATCGCCGGCGGCGATTGAAGCGCGATGAACGCAAGACGGCCACCTCGGAGCGCGCGTTGCGCGCCCTCGACGAGTGGATGGCGAACGCTGACGCGTGCGCTCACGTGAGCCGCAGAGCAGAGGTGGAGCCCCCGCGCTGACGCGATGACGAAGCAGCTCCGCGAGTTTCTCGAATACCTCCGGTTGAACCGCAACGCCTCCGTCCATACTTCCGCCGCTTACGAAAGCGACGTGACGCAGTTTCTCGGTTTTGCCGCGCAGTTTCGTGGCGTCGCCATCGAGGCGCTCGAGCCATTGCACCTCGATCTCGGCGCGATCCGCGCCTTCATGGCTGACTTGTACCGGCAGGGCCATGCGCGAACTTCTGTTGCCCGAAAGCTGTCGGCGCTGCGCGCGTTCAGTCGTTATCTGCGGCGTGAAGGATGGATCGAGAACGATCCCGCGGCGCTCGCCGTCGGGCCAAAGCGCGAACAGAAGATCCCGGCGCACCTCTCGATCGATGAAATGTCACGGCTGCTCGAGATGCCGGATATTGCGACCGCACTAGGACGCCGCGATCGCGCAATCCTCGAGCTGTTCTACGCGTCCGGTCTTCGTCTCAGCGAGCTGGTCAGCGTCGATCTGGAGGAAGTGAACCTGCGCGCGCGGATGGTGCGTGTGATGGGCAAGGGCGCAAAGGAACGGCTCGTGCCGTTCAACAGCTCCACTGAGGATTCCATTCGGGCGTGGCTCGCCGACCGCGCAGCGCTTCGCCACAGCGGTAAGCCCAGAGCCCCCGGACCCGCCTCCAAAGCCCTAGGCCCGACGTCCAGAGCCCAGAGCGAGCCGCTGTTCGTCAACTTTCGCGGGGCGCGTTTGACTGGCCGCAGCGTCCAGCGACTGGTCGCACGTTACGTGGCGGCCTGTAGCACTCGGTTCGGGATCAGCCCGCACGCCCTGCGGCATTCGTTTGCGACGCACCTGCTCGAGCGCGGCGCTGACCTGCGCGCGATCCAGGAGCTCCTCGGCCACGTGCAGCTCTCCACGACACAGCGCTACACGCACGTCAACTCGGCGCAGTTGCTCGACGTCTACCGCAAAGCACATCCCCGCGCGAAACGGACATGACGCGTACGTCGTCAGCCAGCGCAAGCCGAGCGGGATGTACGGCTTTCCCCGCATTCGTGGAGCAGGCGTTCGGAGTTCCGGCCACGAGCCGGAACTGGAACACGGTGAAGAAGCTGCTCGACCGCGCTACGCGCTGATCGCGTTCGGCTCGTGGTGCTGCAGCGCAGCGCGCCGGCCGCGCGGGAAATCAATGCCGAGCGTCTTGATCTTGTAGTTCATGACACGCGGGCTGATTGCCAGCAGTTCGGCCGCATCCTTCTGTACCCAGTTGGACATCTTGAGCGCCTCGATAAGGGCGATGCGTTCGACCTCTTCGAGCGGAATGCCGGTCGGCGGAATCTTCACGACCGACGCGTTGTCGCGCGGCCCACCTGACGGACCAGTGTCGCCGAGGCGCAGGTCGTCGACGGCGATGTGTGAGCCCTCGGCGAGGAGCATCGCGCGCTCGATCGCGTTCTCCAGCTCACGGATGTTGCCCGGCCACTGATACCGCATCAGCAGCTTGAGCGCGTCGGGCTCGAGCCCCTGAATCTTCTTTTTCAGTTCACCCGCGAAGCGGCGGATGAAGAAGTTCGACAGCGCGGCGACGTCGTCCTTGCGCTCGCGCAACGGCGGCATCTCCATCGTCACCACATTCAAGCGGTAATACAGGTCTTCGCGGAACTGGCCGGCCTCGACCATCGAGGGCAGATCGCGATTGGTGGCGGCAATCAACCGGACGTCAACTTTGATCGTTCGCGTGCCGCCGAGGCGCTCGAACTCGTGCTCCTGCAGCACGCGCAGGATCTTCGCCTGCGTATTCGGGCTCATGTCGCCGATTTCGTCGAGGAACAGCGTGCCGCCGTCGGCCTGCTCAAAGCGCCCGATGCGCTGCTTGTCGGCGCCGGTGAAGGCCCCCTTCTCATGGCCGAAGAGTTCCGACTCGAGCAGGTTCTCCTGCAGAGCCGCGCAATTCACCTTGACGAAGTTGCGTGCCGCGCGATGTGAGTTGTGGTGCACCGCGCCGGCAATGAGTTCCTTACCCGTTCCCGTTTCACCGCGGACCAGCACCGTCGTATTGCTCTTCGCGACCTTGCGGACGACGGCGAGCACCTTTTCCAGCGCGCCGCTCGATCCGATGATACGGTCGAACTCGTAGATGTCGCCCTGCGCGTGCCGGAGGTAATCGATCTGATTCTGCATCCGGCGCATCTCCAGCGCCTTCTCGATCTTGACCTCCATCTCTTCGATCTCGAACGGCTTCTGCACGTAGTCGAACGCGCCGGACTTCATCGCTTCGACAGCTGTGGATACCGAGCCGAATGCTGTCATGAGGATGATCGCTGATGAAGGGTGCAGTGTCTTGGCGGTCTTCAACACTTCGAGACCGGTACTGCCGCCCATCTTCAGGTCGCTCACGACGACGTCGAAGAAGCCCTCGTGGAGCTTCTCGATGGCGGCGTTGCCGTTGGGCGCCTCCTCGACGTCGTGGCCGGCTTCAGACACAGCCTGCGCCAGGCCGCGGCGCAGAGAATCGTGGTCGTCGGCGATCAGAATCCGTCCCATGCAGCTATTCCTCGTTGCCGCCAGTTACAGGCAGCGTGACCCGAATCGTGGTGCCCTGACCTGGGATCGTCCGCAGGTCTATCCGTCCGTCATGCGCGTCCACGATCTTCCGGACGATGGCCAGGCCAAGCCCGGAGCCCTGGGCCTTCGTCGTGAAGAACGGGTCGAACACTTTTTCCGCCACGTCGGGCAGAATCCCCGGTCCGTTATCGGTAAATTCGACGAGCACTGCGTCACGCCCGTCGCCGGCATCCTCGATCCGCAGCATCTCGGCGGAGATCGTCACCCGCCCCTTGCCACCCATCGCCTCGTAGGCGTTCATCAGCAGGTTGGTGAACACCTGTGTGATCTGATGCTGGTCGGCGTTGATGTGCGGCAGGCCGTCAGCGATCGCGACGTTCACGTCGACGTTGCCGCGCTTGCCCTTCGAATCCGCGAGTTGAATCGCGCCTTGCACCGCATCGGTCACCGCGGTGTGTTCCACTTGCAGACGAATCGGCCGGACGAAGTCGAGCACTTCCTGCACGATGGCATTCGCCATCTTGGCTTCGTTGATGATGTCGGTCAGCACGATCTGCGCATCCGGCGCATCGGGAATCTTGCGGCGGAGCAGACCGGCCATCACCTCGATGCCCGCCAGTGGATTCTTGACCTCGTGGGCGATCACGGCGGCCATCTCGCCAACCGCCGCGAGCCGATCGCGCAGACGCTCGCGCTCTTCGAGCTGCTCAACGCGTGTCAGGTCCTTGAAGAACATCGCCGCGCCGATCACTTCACCCTCGTCCGACCGGACGAACGCGAGCGTATAGCCGATGACCTTGTTCGACGGCTTGAGCCGCATCTCAACCCGGTTCGGCAGATGGTAGAGATCGAAGGCGCCGGCCAGCACGCGAACAACGTCCGGGTGATCGCGAAGGATGGTCGCGATCGGCTGACCCACGTCGTCGGAATGCGCCGCGACGCCGAAAATGCGATAGGCCTCGTCGTTGATGAGGGCCAGATGGGCGTTACGGGTGATTGCCAGCACGCCGTTCCGCATGCCGGCGACGATGTGGCGATAGAACGCATCGGTCGTCGCGGCCGAGCTCACCGGCCGACGCGTCGTAGTACGCACCTCGTCCGTGCCGGCGGTTTCCCGTCGGGAGGTGCGTGGACGCGACTTGGACATCACCGCAGACTCCATAAAACAGATCTCAACCCGCTCAGCAAGGGGCAAAGGCTGTGCCCGGTCATAAACCCGGCAATTTGCCACCAAGTATCTGATTCAAAGGGACTAATCGTCACGAAACTGAACAGCGTGATTACGAAATCGTAAGTATACGACGCGTTTCGTTCGTCCGTGGGGTGGACTTACGATTCGGATGGACCCTGACCTTACGATTCGGACTGGGCCGCGTGTTCCTGTAGGGCTTCCCACTGCGCCATCAGGTCGCCGACCTCCCACATCAACGCCTGATGTTGGTCGATGACTTGCCGGGAGGCGGCGCGGTCGTCATAAAACCCTGGCGCTGACATCGTGGCTTCGAGGTCCTTGACCTTGGCCTCACGCTCGGCGATGCGCCCTTCGAGGTCGGCGATGCGCTTCCGGAGGGCTTCAGCGGTTCGCTGCTGCTTCTTCCGCTCGGCCTCCCGACGCTTGCGGGCTTCGCGGTCGTCACGAGGTAGGCCCGGCTCTTTCGGACGCGCCGGCTCCGGACTTTGGGCTGTCGGCTTTGGGCCCTGCGCGTTGGCCTTTGGCGGTTGCTTGGTAGTTGGGCCCTTGGGCGTTGGCAGTTGAACCGCCGGGTGTTCCTTGTGCCAGAGAAATTCTGTGTAGGTCCCTGGATAGAAGACGGCTTCGCCGTGACCGATTTCGATGATCTTCGTCGCCAGCTTCTCCACGAAGTAGCGATCGTGCGAGACGATGATCAGCGTGCCGCCATAGTCCTCGAGTGCGTCGAGCAGGACGTCCTTGGAGTCGAGATCGAGGTGGTTCGTAGGCTCGTCGAGGAGCAGCGTGTTCGACGGGCGAAGCAGCATGCGGGCGACCGCGAGGCGTGTTCGCTCGCCGCCCGATAGCACGCCGGCCTTTTTGTACACGTCATCGCCGGAAAAGAGAAACCCGCCGAGGATGTTGCGAATCGCCGGCACCATGTCGTTAGGCGATCCCGAGGCGAGCGTCTCGTACACGGTCAGCGTCGGATCGAGACGCGTGGCTTCGTCTTGGGCGAAGTACTCCATCACGACCTGATGGCCCAGTGTGCGCGCCCCTGAGTCGGGGGCTTCTTCGCCCGACAGCATGCGCATCAGCGTGGACTTGCCGGTGCCATTTGGGCCGACGAGCGCAATGCGATCGCCACGCTCGATATGGAGCGAGATATCGCGGAATACCGTGAGACGCTCGTACGCCTTGCGCGCGTGCTTCAGTTCGAGTACCGTGCGACCGCTCTTCACGCAGTCGGGAAAGCGGAAATGGATCCGCTTCCGCTCGGGTGGCACTTCGATCGGAACGACTTTCTCGAGCAGCTTGATGCGGCTCTGCACCTGCGCGGCCTTCGTCGCCTGATAGCGGAACCGATCGATGAACATCTTGACGCGCGCGACTTCTTCGTCCTGTTCGCGCTTGGCCTGACGAAGCCGCTCGAGCATCGCGTCGCGCTGCTCGACGTACTTGCTGTAGTTGCCGACGTAGTCGGTCAGCCGTCGGAGATGGACGTCGGTAATGCGCGTCACCACAGCGTCTAGGAAGTAACGGTCGTGCGAGACGACGATGACGGCGTACGGATACGCGCCGAGATATTCCTCGAGCCAGTTGCGAGCCTCGAGATCGAGATGGTTCGTCGGCTCGTCGAGCAGAAGCAGATTCGGCCGCCCGAGCAGGAGCTTGGCGAGCGCGATGCGCATTTGCCAACCCCCTGAGAACGTTTCGCAGGGACGCTCGTTGTCTTCGGCTGAGAAGCCCAGCCCGCGCAGCACCGTCGCGATACGCAGGTCCATGCTGTAGCCGTCCGCCAGACGGAAACGGTCCTGGAGTTCGGCGTAACGCGAGAGCATCGCATCGTGCGCCTCTTGCGGAATCGAGGCGTCCGCCAGCTTGTGCTCAATCTCGTGCATCTCCGCCTTCATGTCGAGCAGCGGTTGAAACGCGCTGCTGGCTTCCCCAAACACCGTACGTCCGCGATGCGCGAGGCCATCCTGTGGCAGATAGCCGATGGTGAGATCTGCCGGTTTGGCGACGATGCCCGAGTCGGGTTCCTCGAGATCCGCCAGCATCTTGAGCAGGGTCGTCTTGCCGGCACCGTTCGGTCCGCACAGGCCGACGCGATCGCCGTCGCCGATCTGCCAGGAGACGCGATCGAACAGCGTGCGATCGCCGTACGTCTTGGTGAGTTCGCTGAGCTGAATCACGCGGCTGGTGCGATGCGAAGGGCGGATGGCGTGGAGGTCAATGGCGTGCTCGGCGTTGCTAACGTCTATTATACAAAAGACTTATGTCGCTTATGATGGTGATCACGGCCGACGACGCCCATTGGCCGTCTTACTAAGCAGAACGGGGCCGGTTCCCGAGGATGACAAGGACCGACGAGGAGCTCGTCGCCCGCGCGCAGGGCGGCGACATCGAGAGCTTCAATCAGCTCATCGTGCGATGGGAACGGCCGATTTATGCCCTGGCCTATCGTGTCATCGGCAAGGAAGAAGACGCCCGGGACGTCTGCCAGGATGCCTTCCTTCGCGCCTACCGCGCGCTGCCCGGCTTCAAAGGACAGGCGAAATTCTCGTCGTGGTTGTATCGTATCGCGCTCAACCTCTGTCGCGACTGGATCCGTCGTCAACGCCGCGCGCCGGTGTCGCAGCTGCCCGAGGATATGGACGCGATCGAGCTGGCCTCCGAAACAGGTCCCGCCGAATCGATCGAGGATCTGGTCGCGAGGCGCGAGCTCACCGCGATCGTGGAGGAAGCAATGTCTGAGCTGAGCGAAGAGCAGCGCACCGCGATCATCCTGAAGGAGTACCACGGGATGACGTTCCAGGAGATCGCGGACATGCAGGGCTGTCCGCTGAGCACGGTGAAGACGCGGCTCTATCAAGGGCTGTCGCTACTGCGTCGTCGTCTGGAGCAACAGGGGCAAATGATGCCCGAATTGGTGAAACGCGTATGAACGACATCTTCCAGTGTGGGGATTCGGCGGCGCTCGTCGCGTACCTCTACGACGAGTGTGCGCCCGGCGAACAGGCGTTGATCGCGACGCACCTCAAGGGCTGTGCGACCTGCGCCATTGAGATCGATGCGCTGAACGCAACGCGCCGCACACTCGCGGCGTGGACGCCGCCGGAGCTGGCGCTCGGCTTCCGCATCACGCGAGACGACGAGCTACGTCCAGCGAAGGTGCTCGAGCCAACGATCGCGTGGTGGCGAGCGCCGCTGCCGGCGTGGGCACAAGCTGCGGCAGCGCTCGTCATCTTCGGCGTTGGTCTGTCGGTGGGATCGGCTCGCCATAGCGTGACGGAACCGGTCGCCGCACCCCAGACCGTAGCGGCAACGGTGCCGGCGAATCGGCAGCCGGTCGCCGCCAGCGCGTCGCCAGACGATCTCGCGCAGCTCGAGAAGCGGCTCAGGGCGGAGCTCACGCAGCTACGGTCGTCGACGACGGCGGCGACGCCGGCCGCGGTCCGCGGATCGGATGACGCTCTGCTCGCGCAGGTGAAGACGCTGATCGAGCAGAGCGAGGAAAATCAGCGCCGCGACTTCACGGTGCGCATGGTGGATCTCGCCGGCAATATCGAGACACAGCGGCGGGTCGATCTGGCGTCGGTGCGTCAGCAGATGGGTCTGCAGCAGGGCGCGATCGGCACTGAATTGCGTCAGCAACGGGAAGTGCTGGGACGGTTGGTTTCAGAGCGAACACGGTGAGTGCACGAACATGCTGAGAAAGAACTTGAGACACTACATCGCGGGTACGGTGCTCGTGCTGCTGACCGGGTCGATCACGTTTGCGCAGCAGCAGAACGAGATCGATCAGGTCAAGGCGCGCCAGCGGATCTCCATGATGGAAGGCGTCCTCGAACGCGCTGTCTCGAACGGCGCTGACAACATGGTCAGGCAGATGAAGGCGGTCATGGGCGACGCGCCAATGTTGACTGGCGTGCCGGAAGTCAGAGGGTTCCGACTCGATGGGTATGGCGTGTTCTTCGACGTCGAAGTGCCGGCGCTGCGGCTGCCAGTCACCTGGCCATTGCGCTATATGTTCCGCGACAATCGCGAGACGATGGGAATCGTGAACGAGCTCAGGGCGATGATGGTCGAGGCCGAGCCTCGTCAGCGTGAGCGCCTCGGACAAGTCGTTCGTCAGCTCGAACAGCAAGCGCAGGTGCCGGCCGCACTGCGCGGCACCGGACGAATTGGCGCGCCAGCCGCGACCGCCGTGCCGGTCGGGGGTGGCGCTCAGCCTCAGCCGGATCCGTCTGCCTATGACGATCCGGAAGAACACTACACGCGCGAAGTCAAGACGGCGCTCGTGGACGCGTTGATCGAGAACAGCGGTCCCATCGCAATTGGCGCCGAGGAGTGGCTGACCGTCGCCGCACGAGACAACGTCCCGCGCGACCCGCTCATCCCGACCGATGCGGCCGACACACGCACCGTGATGTTCCGCGTCAAGGGCAGCGACCTGGCCGCGTACCGTGCGGGACGGATGCCGCTCGAGGAAGTCCGCAAGAAAGTCGAGACGCGCGAATACTGACAGGGCCGGTCCAAGTGACCGGCCTAACGGAACCGGGCGCTGCGCGTGGTGTCCTATCTAGTGCTATGTACAATTCGGCCATGGGCACTCGGTTGACGGCATGCGTGGTTCTTGCGCTCGTGATCGCGGGATGCAGCTCGCGCGAGGTTGAGAAAGACCTCACGATTACCGATGTCCATACCGGCTGGTACGACGTGGGCCTCGTCAACGGCCAGAACAAGCTCGTCCCGAGCATCTCGCTTAAGCTGAAGAACGTTTCGCCCGAGGAGATCTCCCGCGTCCAGATCAACGCCGTGTTCAAGCGCCTCGATGGCGAAAACAAGGAATGGGATGCGCACTTCGTCCGGGGCATCGGCCCGGATGGTTTGGCCCCCGGCGCACAAGGCGAGGAGCTCGTGCTGCGCTCTGAGCGTGGCTACACCGGCGACCAGCCGCGTTTGCAGATGCTCCAGAACAAGGAGTTCATCGACGCCAAAGTGGAGATCTTCGGCAAGCACGGCTCGCGCTTGTGGGTGAAACTCGGGGAGTTCAAAATCGACCGACAACTCCTCACCGAATAACGGAGGTGAGAGAAGGGCACCTATAATCGCGTCGTGTCTGACACGACCACCACCTCTTCGACGCCCGTCCTCGAGCGGCGACTCGGTCCTTTCGACGCCGCAGCCATCATCATTGCCAACGTCATCGGCGGCGGCATCCTCTTCCGTTCGCCTGCCGTTGCGGCCGCGCTCCCGGACGCCACATGGTTCCTGCTGGCGTGGTTGGGCGGCGGTGTTCTCGCGTTCATGGGTGCGATGGCCTATGCCGAGCTCGCCGCACTGCGGCCCAAGGCAGGAGGCGAGTACGTCTACTTGCGGGAGGCCTTCGGTCCGCTTGCCGGCTTCCTGACGGGATGGACGTCGTTCGTGGCGGGCTTCAGCGGAGCGATGGCCGCCAGCGCGGTCTTTCTGATCGTCACGCTGAATCGTTTCATTCCCGGCATTGCGAATGATTCGCCGCTGTTGGCCATTCCAATCCCGCTCACATCGACCGCGGTGACGTTTTCCATTCACACGCTCGCGGCGAGTGCCGCCATCATCGTCGCCGCCCTCATTCACATCCGCGGTGTTGGTCCGGGACGCGCGGCGAGTAACATTCTGACTACGCTGAAAATCGTGTCTCTCGTCGTGTTCATCGGATTCGGGTTGACGGCGGGAACCGGGTCGCCGTCGAACCTCGCCGAGTCGGCGGGCAGCGTGACGGGCACGGGATTTCTGTTCGCGTTGATTCCGGTGATGTTCACCTACTCGGGGTGGAATGCTGCCGCGTACATGGCCGAAGAGATCCACGATCCAGGACGCAACGTCCCCCGCGCCTTACTGATGGGCACGGTGGCGGTAATCGCGGTCTACGTCCTCATGAACGTGTTGTATCTCTACGTGATTCCCATTCGCGAGCTGATGACTCTCGGCGGCAAGAGCGTGCTCGACGTCGTGGGCGATCGGCTGCTCGGTCCGCGCGCTGGCGACGTCATGGCCATTGTCGCCATCGTCAGCCTTGCTGCCGGGATCAACGCGTGGACGTTTGCGGGACCACGCGTCTATTTCGCGATGGCGCGCGACAACGCATTCTTCAAGAGTGCGGCACGGGTGCACCCGAAGTACAAGACACCGGCCGCGTCGATCGTCGCGCAGGCGGCGCTCGCCATCCTGCTTGTCTTGACCGGCAGTCTCGATTCGATTGCCAATTACGTCGGCTTCGCGATCACGTTGTTTGCGGGAGCCGCGGTCGCGGCAGTGTTCGTCCTGCGTGCGCGCGAGCCAAACGCGCCGAGACCGTTCAAGGCGTGGGGCTACCCATGGACGCCGGCGATCTTCGTGCTGGTCAGCGCGGCGATCGTACTGAACGCGTTCTACTCGGATCCGCGCGTGAGCCTGACGGGCATGGTGATTATTCTGGCGGGGATTCCGCTGTACTTCTTCTTTACTCGGAAAGCCTGACCACCAACTAACTAGGGCAGCTCCGGAATCAAATCACCCTCATAGGTGGTCTTCTCACCAGGGAAGATGCGCACGTTGAAGGCGAGAGGTTCGTACCCCGGCAGCACGATCTCGACCTGATACTCGCCTTCCTCGAGGCGGAGCGACTGGAACACGCCGTCGAAGTCGTCGACGCGGCCTGCATAGGAGCCGTCGATGAACACCTGTGCATCGGTCGGATGAACCTTGATGCGCAGCTCGCCGACTGGATAGCCGTAGCTGCCGTAGGCGTCATAACGATAGACGCTGTACGGATGCCAGATGTACGAGTTGTAGTAGAGGTCGAAGTAGAAGTGCCCTCGTCCCGCCGGGCCGTAGCCGTACACGTACGGGTTGTAGTAGTAGCGCGGGTAATAGTAGTAGGTGCGACCTCGCGGAACGACGTAGACGTTCCTGCCGCCGTAGTTGCGGTAGACGTTGTAACCACGCGAGTAATTCCGGTTGCCGTAATACGGCGCCGCTGTGCGCGGTACCGCCACGCGTGAGCCGCTGGGCGGCGGTACGCGATCCACACCACGAACAACCGCGCCATCGCGAATCACCGTTCCGCGGTCGCCATCAACACGAGTGATCGTGCCGCTCATAGCGCCGGCACGCTCGGCAGCGGTGGGGACGCGGCGACGAGCCTGACGATCGCCTTGCGATGCGACCTCGGCTCTGGTGTCGGGAGCAGCCGTCGAACCCACCTGTGGTGGCGGGGTGCTCTTGCCAATTACCGACGTCGATTCACTGCGGCCACGGTCACCACCATCGGCGCGGTCGTCGCGCGGTTGCGCCGCACGACCTTCGGCCCGGCCACTATTACCCTGTGGGCGAGCGCTGTTGTCATCGGGTTGGCGGCTTCCGCCGTTCTCGCGCCGGCCTCCACCGTTCTCACGCTGCGCACCCCCGCCGTCCTCGCGCTGTCGCTCGCGGCCCCCACGATTTTCCTGTTGTCCGCCCCCGTTGCCACCAGGCGAGCGCTGACGCTGGGCTGCGCTGTCTACCGGATTGATGAGGGCGGTTGATAGGACCACGGCCGCTGTGACGACCAGGGATCGGGATGTCATATCCTGTGGATGAGCAACACTTTTGCCAGCGCAGTTCCTTGCATTTTCAAGAAATTGCTCGGCGAGTGTCCTCGTTCCTCTGTCCTCCTCGGGTGGCGACTGAACCCTGGGGACCCTCTTCGGTAGATATACTCGTTGAGTGATTCACGCCACGACCATCCTCGCCGTGCGGCACCAGGGGCGGACGGTGCTCGGCGGAGACGGACAGGTCACGCTCGGTAACGCGGTTCTGAAGCACGGCGCTCGCAAGATTCGGCGACTCTACGGCGAGAAGATCCTCGCGGGGTTTGCCGGCTCCGCTGCCGACTCATTCGCCCTCTTTTCGCGATTCGAGTCGAAGCTCGAACAATACCGCGGCAACCTCGAACGCGCCGCCGTCGAGTTGGCGCGCGACTGGCGCACGGATCGTCTCTTGCGACGCCTCGAGGCGATGTTGATCGTCGCCGACCGTGAGCACACCTTCCTCCTCTCAGGTACAGGCGACCTTATCGAACCCGACGATGGGGTTGTCGCGGTGGGATCGGGAGGCAGCTTCGCGATGGCGGCAGCCCGCGCGCTGGTGCGCCATAGCGCTCTGGACGCACGTCAGATCGTCGAAGAAAGCATGCGCATCGCCGCCGACATTTGCATTTATACGAATCCGAATCTCACGATCGAAGAACTGTAGTGGTCCGAATCTAAATGGCGATTTCTCTCCCTGAACGCACGACGACGGCCGTACGCTCGCTGACCCCGCGCGAGATTGTTTCGGAGCTGGACAAGTACGTCATCGGTCAAGCGAAAGCGAAACGCGCCGTCGCGATCGCGCTGCGCAACCGACTGCGGCGTCAGCGCCTCTCGAAAGAGATGGCCGAAGAGGTGACGCCGAAGAACATCCTGATGATTGGGCCAACCGGCGTCGGCAAGACCGAGATCGCACGTCGTCTTGCCCGACTTGCCCATTCACCGTTCATCAAGGTGGAGGCGTCGAAGTTCACCGAAGTCGGGTACGTCGGCCGCGACGTCGAGTCGATGGTGCGGGATCTCGTCGAGCTCGCCGTTGACATGGTTCGTGCGGAGAAGGGCGACGAAGTCAAGGACAAGGCGCACGCCGCCGCCGAGGAGCGGTTGCTCGATCTCCTCTTGCCGCCATCGCGGCCCCCGATGCCCGGCGAGGATCCAGCCGCCGGCGAACAGACCAGCCGCACGCGTGAGCGCATGCGTGAGCAGCTGCGCGACGGGCGTCTCGACGAGCGCTCCGTTGAACTCGATATACAGGCCCCGGCGATGCCGTCCTTCGAAATTATCGCCGGCAGCTCGGTCGAGGAGATCGGCAGCAACCTCAAGGACATGGTCGGCAACATGTTCGGCGGCCGTGCGAAGACCCGCCGCCTGAAGGTGCCACAGGCACTCGAGCAGCTGATATCGGAGGAGCAGTCGAAGCTGCTCGACATGGAGACCGTGAGCAAAACCGCGGTCCAGCGCGTTGAGCAGGCGGGCATCATCTTCGTGGACGAGATCGACAAGATCGCGAGTCGCGATGGTGCGGGCGGCGGCCATGGCCCCGATGTCAGCCGCGAAGGCGTGCAGCGCGACATCCTCCCGATTGTCGAAGGCACGACCGTGAACACCAAGCACGGGATGGTCAAGACCGATCACATCCTGTTCATCGCCGCCGGCGCCTTCCACGTCTCGAAGCCGTCGGATCTCATTCCCGAGTTGCAGGGCCGCTTCCCGATCCGTGTCGAGCTCGAGCCGCTGACACGCGCCGACTTCGTGCGCATCCTGACTGAGCCGCGCAACGCGCTCGTCAAGCAGTACATCGCACTGCTCGGCACCGAGGATCTCGACGTGACGTTTACGCCCGGCGCTGTCGAGCGTATCGCCGACTTCGCCGCACGGGTCAACGACACGACCGAGAACATCGGTGCACGCCGTCTGCACACGGTCATGGAGCGCCTGCTCGACGAAGTGTCATTCGACGCACCCGATCGCGCCGACAAGTCGGTGACGATCGATGAGGCTTACGTCGATCGCATGCTTGCCGATATCGTGCGCAACGAAGACCTCTCCCGCTACATTCTCTAAATTAATTCCCAACTCAGTACGAAGAGTCGTCCAGCATCAGTTCTCTGAGCACTTGTTCACCGGCGCGAATCGCTGCCTTGGTGTCGAAGGAGACGCCGGGCAGCTGGCTCCACGGGTTCTCATAGCCAATCCGGCGGTACTCGCGCACGAGCGACGCTCCGTCCACGATCGCGGGTGTCTCGGCGATCTCGACGGCATGCTGCAGCTCATGAGCCATCATCGCGATCTGCTGCATCCGTGCCAAGCGCGACACGCGCACGACGAGGTAGCGATAGCCGCCGACCGAAGACAGAAAGGTCAAGCGGCCGTCGGGCCCGGCGGGGCCATTGCACTGCAAATAGACGACGACATCGGATGCATACAGCCGCGCAACCAGTGCGCGCAGGGTCGGGGACGTGCGCAAGCCTTCTTCGAGCAGCGCGCGCAAGCGGCGGTCGGTCGATCGAATCGGAGGGCGACGGGGATTCTCCGCGATCGGTTCGGCGGCCATCGACAGCGACGGTGTGGCGATGAGGAGACAGAGCAGTAACAACGAGCGTGCATCGTGACGAGTGAACATGCCGCCACAATGGCAAGCGGCGAGCCAGCCCCACGGAACTGGCCTCATTTGCCGTTTTGATCGCATTGCGCGTGGAATTCGATACAATGTGGGCGCTGCTAGGAACGGAAGAAGCCACAGATTCGTGCTGTAACGTTTCCGTTACTACAAAAAGGTCACGATAGGGAGGGCGCCGTGCTCTCCGGCCGC
>DAINQP010000075.1:0-23217 GCA_036742665.1 Vicinamibacterales bacterium
ACGATTTCTCCTTCACGAAGCTTCGATACACGGCTTCCACGAACGTGTCTGTCGTCCAGTCGCCGCCAGCGTTGCCGTAGCGACCCTCGTAACCTTTCGCTGGGCGGGCCGCCTTCACCTGCTCGAGCGAACGTCCGTCATTGACCAACTGGCGAACACGGTCGCGGATGATCGTGATCATGTCCCGGTATTCAATGACGTCGAACTGATCGTAGAGCCTGCCGTGGCCAGGAATGACGATTGTGCCCGCCTCGCGCGACACGATGGGCACCGACGCCACAGCGAGCTCACTCAAACGGTTCAGTGCCGCGATCTCTCCATCGATGCTGCCGCCGCGGGCGATGTCGATGACAGGAAAGCGCCGAGTGTCGAGCACGTCGCCGGCGACCACGACATCTGATCGACGGAAGAACACGAACACATCGCTGTCACTGTGCGCCGCTGGCTGGTGCAGCACCTCGATCGCCTCGTCGTTCAAGTACAGAAACTTCTTGGCGTAATGAAACGATTCAGTGGGCAATCCGACAGGAGTGCGCGTGGGGTCCGACGACACGGTCATGTGGCGCAGGACACCTTCTGCCGCGAGGATCGATGCCACTGATCGCAACGCGTCCGGCCGCGACGCGGCGGTGCGAGTACCCGGATAGAACTGATCGCCGGCCTTGGAGAGCACCTCGTTGCCGCCAACATGGTCGGCATCGGGTCCGGTGTCGATGACGTAGCGAATCGGTTGCGGTGTGATCCGCGCGATCGCAGCAACAACAGCGGCAGCGTTCGCAACAGAACCCGCGTCCACCACCACGACGCCGTCCGTGCCGACCTGGACGGCGATATTCCCTCCGGCGCCGGCGATCATGAAGAAGTTGGGCCGTACCTGCAACACTTCGAGGGTGGCTGACGATGCCCCACTCGCGGCCTGCGCGGCAAGCGCAGCGTTCGGCACGACCGCCGCACTACCGTGGATAAGAACGAATGCCGTACATACGGCCACAGCGATGGCGGGCGGACAACGACGGAGTCGATTTCGTCGCGTGAGCGTCACGGCTCTTTGGCGGGGAAGCGTAGCATATGGGCTCGCCTTCCCCGTCTCGAGCGCTGCGTGTTAATCCATTTTCGGCAGTTCAGCGTCTAACGGTGCATCTCCGTCCAGAGGAGCCTGCTATGGAGCTGTTCCGCGACATTCGGCATGCGGCGCGCCTGCTTGTGAAGAACCGTTGGTTCACGGTCGTCGCGATCGTGGTGCTGGCGCTGGGAATCGGCGCCAACAACGCCGTCTTCACCATCGTCAACGCCATCCTCCTCCGTAACCTGCCCGTGCCGAAGCCAGAGCAAGTCATGTTCCTCGGCACACAGGACACACAAGGGCGCACATTGGGTGTGTCGTTGCGTGACTTCGAGGACTGGCGTGCCGCGAGCCGCACCTTTGCAGGGATGTCATTCCTGTTCAATGGCGCCTTTAACGTTGGCAATGAGGGCCTGACCCCGGATCAGGTCCCAGGGGCGTACGTCTCCGCCAACCTCTTCAAAATGCTCGGGGTGGCACCGGCCCTGGGACGCGACTTCGCCGGCGCCGAGGACACTCCGGGGACACCGATCATCGTCCTGATTAGCGACACGCTGTGGAGACAACGCTACGACGCCGACCCCAACATCGTCGGCCGGAACATTCGGATCATCGATCGTAGCGGTACGATCATCGGCGTCATGCCTCCGGGCATGCACTTCCCGTTCAACGCCAACATCTGGCTACCGGCGGGCTCGATGCCCAAAGCGATTACTGGTCAGCCGCGTCAGGCACGTGGGTATTTTGCCGTCGGCCGGCTCAATGAAGGAGTCAGTGTCGAGCAGGCGCGAGCGGAGCTCAAAACCATCGGCCAGACGCTGGCCACGCGGTACCCCGAGACTAACAAGGACCTCTGGCCCCTCGCCGATCCCTTTGCCGAGCGTGTTCTCGGGCCACAGGTGCGGCTGCTGTTCTGGGCGCTGATGGGCGCGGTAGCCTTCGTCCTCCTGATCGCCTGCTCGAACGTGGCCAACCTGCTGTTGGCCAAAGCTGCCGGGCGTGCCGGCGAAATGAGCGTGCGCGTGGCCGTCGGCGCCAGCCGCTGGCAGATAGTGCGGCAGCTGCTGGTCGAAAGCGTGCTCCTGGCGCTCGTGGCCGGTGTGCTGGGACTGGTGTTGTCCGTTGCCGGCATTCGATGGTTCAGCGCCGAAGCGCAGAACGTCGGCATCCCCTACTGGATGGTCTTCTCGATGGACTGGCGCACGTTCGCCGTCTTCCTGGCAACGTGCCTGGCGACCGGCCTCGTCTTCGGACTCGCACCCGCGCTGCACGCGTCTACCACCAACATCCACGAGCTGCTCAAGGAAGGCGGTCGCTCTGGCTCCGGCGGCATCCGCGCCCGCCGGATAACGACGGGACTCATCGTCGCTCAGCTCGCGCTCACGCTCGTGCTGCTGGCGGGAGCCGGCCTCATGCTGCGCAGCTTCATGACCATGTACCGCATAGACATCGGTATCGACACGTCGCGCCTCGTCGTGAGCGGCATGATCATTCCTGCGACGAAGTATCCCGGATGGGAGGATCGCACGCGCTTCCTGCAATCGATCGACGATCAGTTCGTCACGGCTCCCGCCATAGAAGCGGCGTCCACTGCAAGCGCGCCTCCCTTTAGCGGCGGCGCCGTGCGCAGGCTCGAGGTCGACGGCCGGCAGACCCCGCCCGGCGAGCGCCTTCCAGAAGTCACCATGCTCAGCGTCGGGTCGCGCTATTTCGACACGATCGGTGTCCCTCTTGTTCGGGGACGTGCATTCACTAACGAGGACGGTGGACCCGGACGTCGGGTCGCGATCGTCAATCAGCGGCTCGTCGAACAACACTTCAAAGGCCAGAGTCCAATCGGGCGCATCATCCGCCTTTCGCAGGACACTACCGGCAGCGAAGCGCCGGAGTGGCTGACGATCGTCGGAATCGTCCCCAACGTGCGCCAGCGCAACAACAACCAGGAACGCGACCCAGACGGTATCGCCTACATGCCCCACCGTCAGAACACATCGATGGCGCGCGCAGCCCAGGTCATCGCGCGTATGCGCACCGACCCGGCGCAGGCGGCACCGCTGCTTCGCCAGACGATGATGAAAGTGGATCCGGATCAGGCGCTCAACACGCCGAGAACGCTTGACGAAATGCTCGCGCAGCAGCGCTGGTTCTTGCGCGTGTTCACGACAATGTTCACGGCATTCGGATTAACGGCGCTCGTGCTGGCGGCGGTCGGACTGTATGCGGTGACGGCGTACTCCGTCACGCAGCACACGCGCGACATCGGCACACGCATGGTGCTTGGCGCGCAACCCGGTCAGGTGATCTGGTTATTCCTGAGGCGTTCGCTGCTGCAGCTGACGATAGGTCTGACGATTGGGCTCGGTGCGGCTCTCGCCGCAGGGCAATTACTGCAATCGGTGCTGATACAGACAAGCGCGCGCGATCCGCTCACACTGATCTCCATCGTGGTGCTGTTAATCGTGGTATCGCTGGCCGCCTGCCTTGGGCCGGCACGGCGCGCGACGCGGCTGGATCCGCTTGATGCCATCCGGCACGTTTAAGTGGTTGCTATTTCATAGTGGCTCGCCAATCAGCAACCGGTTCTTCGGGGTGATTTCTCTAGCGATCGACTGCGTCCGGATGCGGTAACCCTGCGCCTCCAATCGCAGCGCCCTCACCACGTCCACGGCCAGCGGTCCATCTAGCCATCCCGCCAGATTGCCGCGGTCGTTCATGTCGAGATCGTGACAGCACGGCAGCACGGCGACGCGGGCGCGCGCGGCGGCCGCGCGATCGAGCACCACATCGCTGAGACGCCCGCACGCATGCACAGAAACGACGAGGTCACCTGGACCGATCGCCACATCGTCAATACGCGCAGACACGAATGTTACGCGGCCGGAGAGGCGTGGCCATTCGGCAGTGAGCACGTCGTGCAGCCGTGCGCCGCACGAAGGAACCCTCGTGTCAACCACGATCGCCTCAGCCGATGAATCATCAAGCAGCAGCATCGCCTGCGCGAGAAGACCGTGACCACCAGCGAGATCAAGGACGCGCCCGCCGCGACACACACGCCGCACGCGCTTTGCGGTTTCCCAGGCTTCGAACAGTTCCTTGCGTGGAAGACAGCCCGCGTGGCAGACGGCGCGGGCGAGTCGATGAAACAGCGTGCGGTCGGGAAAGCGCCCGAGATCGTGATCGGTCAGCCGGTCCTTCGAGGATGGATCGAACAGCATGCCCCTAGTATCGCGGCCGGCCACTGACCTGAGTAGACTTGATCAGTGGGCACCTCCTCACCAGTCATCGTCTTCACCGACGGCGCAGCGAAAGGTAATCCCGGCCCCGGCGGCTGGGGCGCCATCGTCGTCACACCAGATCGGCGCGTCGCAGAACTTGGCGGCGGATCGCCTCACACGACCAACAACCGGATGGAGTTGAGCGGCGCCATCGCGGCGCTGCAGCACGTGGTGAGTCAGCCTGGGCCGGTCGCGATCTATACGGACTCCACGTATCTGATTCAGGGCATCACGCAGTGGGTGTGGGGCTGGCGGAAGCGTGGATGGAAAACGGCTCAGGGCGGCGACGTGCTGAACCGAGAGCTCTGGGAACAGTTGTCCAGCCTGATCGGCGCACGCGCACGCGGCGAGGTGGACTGGCACTGGGTGCGAGGCCACGTCGGAACACCGGGCAACGAGCGCGCCGATCAGATCTCAGTGGCATTCGCACTGCAAGAATCCGCCGACCTGTACGTCGGGTCGTTGGATAGTTACACGTTGCCGATACTCCGATTGCCAGATGACACGAGCCTGCCGACGCGGCCCGCCGGATCGGTATCGACGGCGAAGACCAAGGTCGCCGCATACTCGTACTTGAGCGTCGTTGACGGCGTACCGATGCGACACATCACGTGGGCGGAATGCGAACAGCGCGTGAAGGGACAGTCCGGCGCACGCTTCAAGAAGGCCACCAGCGCCGCTGACGAGACCGCGATCCTGAGCGGCTGGGGAATCGATCCGAATCGAATCTAGTCCTTGGTACTTGGTCCGTGGTCCGTCCTTGATCCCTTCGGTGAACTGGAAAACAGGCGACTACCTCACCCACCGTTTCAATCCCGAGTTGGGGATCGGACGCGTGACCCGCCTCGAGCCTCGAGCGCTTGTCATCGAGTTTCCGCGTTCAGGTACGACGCTGCGGCTCGCGGCCGGCACGGACGCGTTGCTCCCTGTCGATCTGAGTCCGGGGCGTCCAGTCCGCATCATCGAAACCCGCGAGGAGACGACGGTCGTGGGGCGCCTTCCCGACGGCACCCTGCTGCTGGCGAGTGGTCACACGGCCTCCTCTCACGCTCTGTGGCCGCTCGAACTCGAAGGCGCGCTCCTCGATCGACTTGCCGTGGGCGATCTCGACGACCTCGAGGACTTCGTGATCCGTCTCGACATCCTGCAGCTCCTGGCGCTTCGTGAAGCCGACGGCCTGGGCTCGTTCCTCGGCGGACGCGTTCGCCTCTTCCCGCATCAGCTGCATGTCGCTGAGCGCGCGAGCGCCAGCGATCCGGTGCGCTGGCTGCTCGCCGACGAAGTCGGCCTCGGCAAAACCATCGAGGCTGCGTTGATCCTGAATCGGCTGGTGCACGCCGGAAAAATCGATCGTTGTCTCGTCGTCGTGCCAGACGCCCTGACGGTGCAGTGGCTCGGTGAACTCTGGCGAAAGTACCACCAGGTGTTCACGCTCCTCGACGCCGCGCGCCTCGCCGACGTCGCGCGCGATTTTGGTGCGGATTTCAATCCGTTCGACGTGCATCGCCGCGCGGTGATCTCGATCGACATGCTGGTCGATCGTCCTCTGCTGAGCGATCAGGCCGTGCGAGCGGGAATCGATCTGCTCGTCGTGGACGAAGCGCAACGACTCCGACGTCCGGCGGGCCACCCCGGCGATCCTGCCTGGCGCGCAATCGCGCCGATCGCGGCGCTCGGACGTCACGTGCTGCTCCTCAGCGCCACGCCACTCGAAGACGATGCGCACGGTTTCTTTCGGATGCTGCAGCTGCTTCGTCCCGCGGAATTTCCTGAAGACGTGAGCTTCGAGTCGCGCCTCGAGAGCGGCATGCCGCTGCCGCCCTGCACCAGTTCTACACGTCGCGTCGACATCGGTGGCCTGCCGCCGCGGATCGGAACTCCGATCGTGATCGATCAACCGTCGAAGTGGCGGCTGAGAGAAGCCGTCGAGGCGGCGGTGCGTCGCGTGCCTGCTCCGCACGCCGTCGCGCGCCGGCAAAAGATCGATCGCGTGCGTCGTGCATTGGCGTCAGGGGCTGCACTGGCCGCCGTCCTCGGACCTGACGAGCGCGAGCTTCGTCAGCAGGCGCACGCCATGGACGCGAGCGATCCGCGGCTCGAGTGGTTGCTGTCGCAGGTGCCACGCTGGCGAAACGCCCGCGATAAGACGCTCGTGTTCGTGGCGCACCGCGAGACACTCGAGATGCTGAGAAGCGCGCTCAGCCAACGCGCGCAACTGGCGACCGGCGTTTTTCACGAGGACCTGTCACCATCGCAGCGCGACATCGAAGTCGCCCGGTTCAGAGAGCCCGAGGGACCAAGCCTGCTGGTTTCCACCGAAGCGGGCGGCGAGGGTCGCAACTTCGAGTTCTGTCAGCGGCTGGTGCTGTTCGATCTGCCCTGGAAACCGTCGGTCGTCGAGCAACGAATCGGCCGCCTCGATCGCATCGGCCGGCGCATTCCGGTCGACATCGTGTATTTCCGTCCACCGTCGGGGATCGGTGCGGATGTCGTACGGTTGTTCGAAACTCTGGGTCTCTTCCGCGAACCACTCGCCGGACTGGAGCCGCAACTGGTCCACGTCGAAGGCGCCATCAGCGAGATCGCGCTTGATCCCGCCGCGTCGTTCAGCCCGCACCGACTCGACGAGCTGGTCGGCGAGGCGAACGCAGCCCGCAGTCGCATTCGCGAAGCTGCGTATCAACAGCTGCATCACGACCCGTACAAACCGGAGATGGCCGCAGGGATCCTAGCCCGTGTCCCCGCGGAGCTCGACGCGCTCAACGAAGATGTCGTGGTCAGGGCCTGCGCCAGGCTCGGGTTCACCATCGAGCGCCCACGAGGTCATCGGGTCTTCGCGATCGAGATCGGCAGCGAAGCGCTGGTCGATGGCCTTCCCGGCGTCCCGGGCGGTACGAGCTATCTCGGCACATTCGACCGCGAGGAGGCCGTCGAGAGAGAGACCATCGACTTCTTTGCCTCCGGGCATCCACTCGTCGAAGGCGTCTTTGCGCACTACGACGAGAGCACCCTGGGCCGTGTCGCGAGGTTCGAGCTCAAGATCGGACGCGAACGCGGCGACGGAATCGTGGCGATCTACAAGGACGGCCCGGTGTTCGAGGTGGTGGCGATCGATTCCACAGGCCAGACTCGGCGCGACTGGGCAGCCGCGATCCGTCACCGTCCCCTGCGTGCCTCCCCTATCGCTGAAGATGCCAACGGTGACTGGCCCAGCCTGATCCCTCGCCTGGGTAAACGGCTCGACCCGGCGCGTCGTCCCCACGCGCTCGCCGCTATTGCGGTGCGACCCAACCGGTGATTACTGCGCGCGATGGTGGTTCTTGAAGAACTGCCACATGACACCGGTCGTGTCGACTTCTGTCTTCGTCCATGTGTGCCCGAGACCGTCGATGCGGATCATGCGAACTTCGGTTCCACTGGCGCACCCCGCATAGCGCATCACCGAGAGCGGGCCCGCAGGGTCTTCGAGCCTCACGTCGCCCGTGCACGAGTCGTGTTGCGCCCAGCTGGCGAGTGCGTCGGGCACGCTTTCCATCCACTCAGCGCCACGGCCGGCGGCATGTCCGTCGTAGGGGTTCTGCGGATCGGCAAGCCCGTGAAAGGTGAGCACGGGGATCGGCGGGCCGCTGCACGGACCGGGGAACCTGAGTCCGGATACGGGCGCGATGGCCGCGATGCGTGACCCCAGGGAACACGCGAGCAGCGATGTCATTCGTCCGCCGCCGGAGAAGCCAGTCGCATACACGCGCGCCTCGTCTGTGCACACACGTGTTGCGACGTCGGCGATCACATCGGCGACGTAGGCCACGTCGTCAGGGCGGTTGCTCTGCACGGGCACGTTCCAGCGTCCACCTTCTGCTTCCAGCGTCGCCACGATGAATCGCTCTTTCGTGCTGAGCGTTTCGAGGCCGCTGTTTCTGGCCTGCCCCGCCGCGTTTCCTCCACTGCCGTGCAAATCGAGCACGAGTGGTAAACGCTGACGGCCATCGTATCCAGGCGGGACGAACAACCGGAACGTTCGCGGCCGCTGCCCCGACACGAGTTGCTGCGTTGAGACACCTGACGCATGAGGCAAGTCACAGGACGAAACGCTCTGGGCATGTGCGACCGACGCGCCGAGCACGATCGAAAGAGCGGTGACAATCTGCAGGCGCATCGCGATCTCCTTTGCGTGTAAAACGTCGCCGCACGATCCGTGACATCGTGCTCATGCACCAGGGCG
The DNA here is from genome assembly GCA_036742665.1 of Vicinamibacterales bacterium. Classification (GTDB taxonomy): domain Bacteria; phylum Acidobacteriota; class Vicinamibacteria; order Vicinamibacterales; family UBA2999; genus Gp6-AA40. The sequence goes on from DAINQP010000075.1 coordinate 8,561, forward strand.
CCACACCAGCCCCGACGAATTAAGACGCCATACCGACAAGCTGCAGCAACTGCTCGCGCGTCGGGCCAGGCAGCGGCGGGCGGGGCTGTCCCTTCATCGCTTCGCGTGCGGCAGCCATCCGCTGCACGACGTCTGGCCGCTCGAGAATCTCCTGCACTGGCGTAATCGTCCCGATGTATTCGAGCGCCGCGCGAAACAGATCCGGATCCGCGGTAAGCAACGACATCAGCGACATAATGCGTCGCCCCAGTTCGTTGTCCGGCGGCGTCGGCTCGCGGCCCTCGCGAATCGCCTCCATGTCGGCGAATCGTGCCCGGTCAACGGCGATTTGTGCCCGGTACCACGGCGTCATCTCGGCTTCCGTGCGCCGATCGAATTCTTCGACCAGCGCCAGAGGATTATCGCCGGACGCGCGCAATGAATCGCGCAGCCGCAGCGCCTGGAGAAACCCAACTGTCAGGCCGCGGCCGGCCGACGGATTCGTGCAGGCCCATGCGTCCGCGACGGCCACGAACCCCGTCACGATCGGGGTTTCGTCAACCACGAATCGGCGATATCGATCGGCGATACCGCTCATCGGGAGAACCGGCGTCATTGGAAGACCGTCGAGCCAGTGCGCGTGAAGCGGGCAGGCGCGAATGACGCGCGTCCACGCGTCTTCGTGTCGAAGCGCCTTGAGCGGCTGGTCGCCAGTCGCGACGAAGATCGTGACAGACCAGGTGTCGTTGTCGCCAGGCAAGGTCAGCAGCGCGATCGACCCTATTGGCATGAGCACCGACGCACGACGCTGCGGGACGGCCCCGCTGAAATAGCGCGTGTAATAGGTGAAGCCGCAGTCTTCCTGCTCCTCGTACGGCCGCCGCGCGCCAATAGCCGCGAGCCATTGTGGGCTGCGCGACTGGCGTCCCGTGGCATCAACCACGAGACTCGCGCGAAACTCTTCCCCATCAGACCCGCGGACACCGACGACGTGAGGAATCCCGGCGACGGCCGACGGGCCGGTGAGCAAACCGGCGACGGCCACGCCGCGCCGGATGGTCAGGCGCGGCGTTCGCTGTGCTGCATCCGCGAAGACCCACTCCCCGATCGGCCGCCGTGCGGTGAGTGTCCAGAGCTTCTCGTCGATCGGGCGCGCGGCTCGATCCGTAAACACCGGCGGAAGGGGGTTGAGGAGATCGAAGCGACACGCGCCGGCGCGGCCGAGCGCGTCCTGGACGTCAGGCAGTTCCGCCTCGAGCAACAGCCGTAATCCCGGCATGAAGTTGTGCGGTTGACGGAACTGGGCCACCCCTTTGCGCTCCCAGTGCTCCCATGCAGCCTGAGGCGAGGCGGGCAGCGGATCGGCATCGTGCTCGAGAACGGTGACCTCGTGGCCGTCGCGTGCGAGCAGAAGGGCGGTGCCAAGTCCGCAAATTCCACCGCCAATAACGATAATCGGCATAAACGACCTCGTTAGCCACTTTGCCATGAAACGTCGCATTGGGGGGCAAGGGAGAAACGCCAATGCCAATGCCGACGATGACCCAGATTAATCTCGTTCAGACGACCTTCGCCGTGGTCGCGCCGCTTGCCGACGACGTGGCGGCACTCTTCTATCGGCGGCTGTTCGAAATCGACCCCAGCCTCGAGTCGATGTTCCCGGGCGATATGTCGGGGCAACGTCGCAAATTGATGGTCATGCTGACCGCCGCCGTGAAGGGCCTTCCCCGGCTCGATCGGCTCATCCCGGTCCTCGAGGACCTCGGCCGGCGACACGCAGAATACGGCGTCATCGAGAGCCATTACGAGACCGTGGGCGAGGCGCTGCTCTGGACATTGGAGAAAGGACTCGGACCGGAGTTTACGCCGGACGTCAAAGAGGCGTGGACGACGGTGTACGGCGTGCTCGCCGCGACGATGAAGGCGGGCGTTGAGGAGCGCCTGGCAGAAGCGGTCTAGGAGGGAGCGAGCACGGCCACGTGCTCGACGCGTCCGCCGCCCCTGGCAATGACGAGACATCCGTCGGCCTCGAACGTCAGGCGACGGATTGGCGTCCCATCGCCGCGGACGGCCGCGAGCTGGGTTCCCGTTGTGGAATCGAGCACGACGACCGCGCCGCCCAACAGGCTGAGAGCGACGAAACGTCGGTCAGCGCTTTCGGCCACGATGAGTGCGGCATCAGCGGACCGCGACTCAACGACCGAGATCGCTGCGGGCAGCCGGCCATCCAGGCAAGCGCGAAGATCGGCAGCGAGGTCGGCCGCCGATTGATATCGTCGATCGGGATCATGGGCCATCGCGCGTTGGGCGACCTGCTCGATCGGTCCGGCGAAAACGGCGGCGACCGATCCGAGCAGCGGCACCGCGGTATGAAGAATCCGTTGCGCGGCATCCATATGTGGCAGTCCCCCGACATCGAATGGCAATCGTCCCGCCATCAGCCGATAGAACATCACGCCGATCGCATACACGTCGCTCCGGCCATCCACCTCCATTCCACCGCGCAATCGTTCGGGACTCATGTAGGCGAGTGTGCCGATCAACTGTCCATGCGCCGTTTGCCTCGTCGAGTAGATGTCGAGACCAGTCGCGCGCGCGATGCCGAAATCGAGGACCTTCGGCAGCCCTGCGTCCGAGACGAGTACATTCGGCGGTTTCAGGTCGCGATGGATGATGCCGCGCTCGTGCGCATGTTGCACCGCCTGGCAGACGGCGATGATCAGCTCGATACGCGCCGCTGCGCCAAGTGTGTGCGCCTGCGCGTACTCGGTGATCGGCGGTCCGCTGACGAGCTCCATCACGAGATGCGCAGGGACCCGGCCGTCGCCGCGATGGAACGCGAAGACGCTGGCGATGCCGGGATGCTGGAGTCGCCCGAGCATTTCGGCCTCGCGCTCGAATCGCCTCAGAATCTCCGGGTGCCGGAATCCTCGACGCAGTACCTTGATCGCGACCGTGCGGCGTGGACGGTCTTGCTGGGCCGCATACACCACGCCCATGCCACCCGACCCGATCGCATGAAGGACGAGGAAGTCCCCGAGGATCGTGCCGGGCTGCAGCGGGCCATCGACCGCTGCCATGTCGAGGGCAGGAATCCGCGCCGGATCGAGAAAGCCATCATCGGGAACCTCGATGGCCAGGAGCATGCCATCCACCTCTGCGCGCAGCAGCGGATCGTGGCCACAGCGCTCCTGCAACAGCGCTTCGCGATCCGCAGGTGCGAGGTCCGCGAGTGCCAGGAAGATTGCTTCCGCGCGGCTGATCGGCTCCGTCATGTCACACCGTCGGCGGGCGGAGTCTCGCGCGAACCGAGCACTCGGAAGAGCCACGCCCGTGCGAATGTCCACTCGTTCTTGACCGTGGCCGGCGAGAGATCGAGTGCGGAGGCCGTCTCCTCGATGCTGAGACCGGCGAAGTACCGCAACGTGACGATCTTGGCTTTGCGAGGATCGGTGGAATCGAGGCGTGACAGGGCTTCGTCGATCGCGAGTACGTCGGTCAGGTCGGGATCCACACCGGCGATCGCCTCGTCCGCTTCGATATGCTCGCCCCCGGCGCCGTGTTTGATGCGTCGGTAATGGCGGGCGCGCTCAACCAGAATGCGACGCATCGCCAATGCGGCCGCGGCAAAGAAATGCCCGCGCCGATCCCATTGGCGTGGCTGGCTCGAGACGCGAAGATACGCTTCATGAACCAGCGCGGTCGGCTGAAGGGTCTGGTCGGGCTGCCGTTCCCGGGCAAGCCTGGCCCTCGCGAGCTTGCGCAGTTCGTCATAGACTTCCGGCACGAGCTCGCCCGATGTTCCAGGCCGATCAGGATCCTGAATAGCGTCGGTCACGAGGCGCCGCCATTATGACACCCGAACGCATCGCCAGACTGAAGAGCAGCTTCACTCAGGTATCGGCTGAGCCGCGAGCACTCGCGGCGCGTTTCTATCAGGAACTCTTCACGGCCGCGCCCGCACTGCGGTCGCTGTTTCCTGCGGACATGACCTCGCTGCAGGGACACTTCGAAGCAGCGCTGGCGCTCGTCATCAGAAATCTCGGAGAGGTGTCCGCGCTTCAGGAGTCGCTCAGGGAACTCGGAGCACAACACGTGCTTTGGGGAGCAAGGCCGCAGGACTACTTTGTTGTGCGCGACGCGCTGGTCCGCGCGATCCGATCGGCGTCCACGTCGTGGAGCGAAGAGCTCGAGGCCGACTGGCGCCATGCGATCACCGCGATTACGGTGCCGATGCTGCAAGGCGCAGCCGTGCACACCGCCATCGTCGCGGAAGAGATGGCCGACGACGACCGCGCCAAGACGTAGTTAGACTTTGGTCGATGTCTGTCGCTTCGCATTCGGTCGCTTCGCACCTCGCGCTCTCGCCCGCGAAATATGACGCCCGCATTCGCTCGCTCATTCCGCTGTACGACGAACTCATTGCGGAAGTCGCTCGTGCACTCGGTCATGCGGCGCGGCCGGTGAGGACGATCGTCGATCTCGGCATCGGCACCGGCGCACTCGCCCGTGCATGTCTGGAGTTCGCACCGCGTGCGCGCATCTGGGGCATCGATGCCGACGCAGACATGATGGCGATCGCACGCACGCGCCTGGGTCGCCTCTCACGGCGCGCGACGATGACTAGCGGCAGCTTTCTGGCCACCGCGCTGCCGTCATGCGATGCGATCGTTGCCAGCTATTCGCTGCATCACATCCGATCGGCCGGCGAGAAGCGGGCGTTCTATCGCCGTTGTTATCGCGCGTTACATCCCGGTGGGGTGCTGATCAACGGCGACTGCGCACCCGCGTCCACCGCGCGTGGATTCGCGCACGATCTCGACGTCTGGTTCACGCATCTCGGGAAGACGTTCGGCAGCCGTGCGCGTGGGCGGCGCGTTTACGAGTCGTGGGCTGACGAGGATGTCTACGTGCCACTCGCTGACGAGATCCGACTGCTGGAGCGCGCCGGGTTCGCCGTGGACGTGCCGTGGCGCCGCTCCCCGTTTGCCGTCATCGTTGCCTCGCGCCAGGCGTGAGACGCGCGAACGGGCACCGCTTACTCCGCGGCGAGAAAGTTGCAGTGCTGGATGGCGTGCAGAAGACTCAGGCGCGACATCCTCGGATCGAATTCTTCCTGAAGATCACAGTGGTGGCCGTCATCGTTACGGCCACGGTGCTGGCAATCGCGCAGGACCAGGAGACGGTCGAGCTTCGCAGCGCCATCGCCGCAGAGGATCCAGCCGCCCCTGAGTACCTGGCCGCGCTCGTCGCTGCCGACCTTGTGGCCGGCGATACCTACGACGTCCTCGTCAACGGTGATCAGGTCTTTCCGGCCATGCTTCACGCGATTGATGATGCCAAAGAACGCATCAGCTTTGAAACCTACATCTACGACACGGGACAGGTGGCCGATCAGTTCACCGATGCGCTGGAGAAAGCCGCGCGACGCGGAGTGACGGTGAACATCATTCTCGATGCACTTGGCACCGGCAGCATGGACAAGAAGCATTTCGAGCGGCTGCAGAAAGCGGGCGCCCACATCGTCAACTTCAATCCGACTGCTTGGTACAGCCTCGAAGAGTTGAACTACCGCACGCATCGAAAAATTCTGGTCGTGGACGGCTCCATCGCCTTCACTGGCGGCGTCGGTATCGCCGATCACTGGCAAGGCAACGCGCAGGACCCGGAACACTGGCGCGATACCCACGTGCTCATCAAGGGGCCGATCGCACGGATCCTCGAGGCCGCGTTTTACGAAAACTTCGTCGGCGGTGGGTTCACGGTCACGCCGGTGCTGACCGAACCCAAGCCCGCACATGATGCTGACGATCGATCGATGGTCGTGCGCAGTTCGCCCTCCGACGGTGCCAGCGATCTGAAGCGGCTGTATCTCCTCGCGATGGCCATGGCCCGCCATTCGATCGAGATCAGCTCGCCATACTTTGTCACCGACGAATCCACGAAGTGGGCGTTGGACGATGCGCGCAAGCGAGGCGTGACGATCAGGATCCTGGTCGAAAGCGACACCACAGATCACAAGTCGGTCAAATACGCGTCGCGCGACGCCTACGACGACATGCTCGAGGGTGGCATCCAGATCTACGAATACCAGCCGACCATGATGCACACCAAGACGATGGTGGTTGACGGCGTCTTGAACATCTTCGGATCGGCGAACTTCGACAATCGATCGCTCGAGTTGAACGACGAGGTCAACGTGGCCGTGTTCAGCCGCCGGTTGGCCGCGCGGTTCCTTCAGGATTTCGACCACGACCTGCGCGTGTCGCAGAAGTGGTCACTCGAGACGTGGCGCGATCGGCCGTTGATGGCCAGAGTCCACGAGCACTTCTGGAGCTACTTCGGCGAAGTGTTCTAGCGAACGTGTCGTTCCGATTTCAATGATGTCATCGAGATGATGGCGCCCGCGGCTCGCGGAAATCTCTGTTCAGAGCCGGTGGAGGCCGAAAGTCTCGGCCAGCCATGCCCATCGCGGGAGCGGTCGAGCTGGAGACTTCGACGGCATCGTGTATGAATCCTCGCGTTCCCACACGCATGTGGGAAGCACACGAACCGCAATTCATCATCCAGGCCGCCGAAAGAGCGGCGGAGGCCGGTAGCTACACGTCGGCCGAAAAACTGCTGCGCGACGCCGCCCGCTTGCAAGAGGCGAGCCTCGGCCCGCGACATCCCGACCTGGCCAACACGCTGAACAATCTCGGCATCGTCTGCGAGATGACGGGCAAACCCGACGACGCCGAACAGTACTTCCGGCGGGCGGTCAGCATCGCGAGAACGTCGCTCGCTGCAGATCATCCGTTTGTCGCGACCAGTCAGAAGAATCTTCGTGACTTTTGTGAGGCTCGTGGCAAGGCCGTCGAACTGCCAGCGCCGGTTGTGACGGCGCCGCCGGTTGTGACGGCGCCGCCGGTTCTGACGGCGCCGCCGGCTCCTGCACCACCGCCGGAGCCAGAAGCAAAACCCGCAGCCCCAGAACCGGCGACCGATCCGGTTCCGGAAGATCCGGAGCAAACATCGAGGAAGTTCTTCTACCGGATGGCCTTTGGCGCGCTGGGACCGATCGCCATGCTGATGGTGATTCTGGCTGCAGGCCTGCCGCGGCTCGGCGCCCCGGAGCTGGCCGCGCCTTCACGAAACGTCACGATCGATCCGCCGGCTGTTGTTCAGCCGCCGGCCACCGCTCCGCCGCAGCCCGTTGCTCTACCGCCCGCACCTGAAACCACAGAAGCGATCACCGATAAAACAGACGCCAGCGAAACCACTGCGGCCGGCACTGCGCGACCGATAGTGGTCAGAGCCAGTCTTTGCGGGGACCTCGACGACTGGTCGTGCGATCCGGCAGACCGTCCCGTTCCTCCTGGCCCGCTGTTCTTGTACACGCAAATCAAATCGCCGCGTGCCACCACGATTCAGCATCGTTGGTACCAGGGCGATCACTTGCGCCACGCCGTGGAACTTCGCGTCGAGGCCAATGGATCGGCGGGTTACCGCACGTATAGCCGCAATTTGATGAAGAGTGACAGCGCCGGTGAGTGGCGAGTCGAGGTCAGAAGCCAGGACGGCGCATTGCTGCACCAAGAACGCTTCTCTGTTCGCTAACATCGAGCTCGAGCCGCCCTCGCTCGATCAACCGTCGCACCGGTTCACTGTTGCGGAATTCAGCGACTAACGTGCGGCGGCCGCTCGTGTAGGCCTGGTCCATCACATAAGCCAGCACCGTGTCCATCACGGTGCCCTCTTCGGTGTCGGTGTCTCTGAAGCGGCGGCGAAAGTCTGTCAGCACGCGCGCGAAGGCCGGATCATCCCAGTGCTCGGGGCCCGCCTCGAGACGCATGAAGTCGTTCAACACCGTCACGTATGACGACGGCGCAGGCCGGCGCCAGAACGCGATGTCGGTGCCGAACTCGCTGACGTACGAGGGCAGGTACAGCGCCGACTGCGCGGGAACGCGATCGACGAGCGCTGGAGTGAAGCGGCGCACTTCGTCGGCAGACAGGCCGGTCCGCGCGATGATCTCGGCGAGCGAGATCGCGCGCGGCGTGCGCATCGCGTAGATCGGCTCCTGCGGCGTTGACGCCATCAGCTTCCTGACGATGAACGTATTGCCGAACACCATCTCGGCGTAGAGATACGAACGAGGACCGTAGCTGCCGTAGATGTCGTCGTAGCTTTTTCCGGGCAGCGCGCGGAGATCACGTGCGAGCTGCGCTCCGAGCAGATACTGCGTGCGGTAATCCGTTGCGCCCATGCGCTCGCCGTTGATCAGCGTGCGTCCGACATTGGTCCCGCCAGCGTTGTGCTCGGACAGCGCCGGGATGAACGATCCGTATTTCGTGGCAAGCACCGACAGATACGCCGCACAGTACGGCGCCTGCGTCGTCTGATTCTTGCCTTCGATGGGCGTCGGCGAGAAGTGGTCCAATCGTTTCCAGTTCTTCTGCAGCCACTGGCAAAAGCCGATGGCGTTGGCCTCCGAGCGACGCTGGGCGCTCAGTCCCGATTCGAGGATCACCTGCGCGAGACCGATGTCGGAGGGGACGCCGAAGCGCTCGTAGATGGCGCCCCAGTCGCCGAGGAACGCTCCGTAACGGCGGGCGTTCGGCAACAGCGCATCACCGCGCGTGGAGTTGTAGATGACCGGCCCGGCTGCGCGCCCGAGGAGCTCCGCCACCTGATCGCGGCGATCCGCCTCCTTGCGCACGAGGCGATGACCATCGAGGACGTGAGCGAGCGACGGATCTTTCCAGGTCGCATGACGCGTCCACTCGCCCTTCGCCGGGAACAGTGCGAGCAGGCGTCCATCGGTCGCACTGCCGAAGGCGACCGCGTGATCCGGCAGCGTGAACACATGCTGCCAGAATGGATAGCCAGGCCGATATTCGTGCATGGCGGCAAAATCGTCGCGCCGCCGCGCAGCCGCCACGTCAGCGGCAGTGAGTGGAGGCGCATCTGAGACGCCTGTCGTATCTGGCGCGACAACGCGACTCGTGACGACCTTCGACGCAGCGGCAGGAATCGACGCGGCCGCTGCGACGGTGAGTACCAGGATTGCCCTGGCTTTCATCGAGCCCATGTCGGCTCGAGTAGGCTGCAAGCCGGACGCCTGTGCAGCGAAGTGAGATTCCGTTGTCTTCGGCGACGACTTTGAAGCGGGAATCGCGAATCTGTCCGCGGCCGCGTGGTCTCATCGCGCGACAGGGTGTGGCAGATGCGCGACGTTGTCTCGCCCGGCGGCGAGCCTCCGCGACCGCTCCATCTTCGACGCGGCTTTGTTCCGGTACATCCTCCGATCGGCTCGTGCCAGGAGCCGCTCGTACGTGTCACCATCGTCGGGAAAGACGCTGGCGCCGGCACTCACCCGCAGTGCGATTGTGCGGCCATCTTCTCCGAGCAGCGAGATGCCCGCCACGGCCTCCTGCAACTGGCGGCGCCGCTCATCGGTTTCAGCGCCTGCGCACGACGACAGCAGCACCACGAATTCGTCGCCGCCGTACCTGATGCAGGTGTCGTATGCCCGGGTCGTCTCCTGCAGCACTCTGGCGACTTCCTGCAGCGCACGATCGCCGGCGAGATGACCGTGCTCATCGTTGATGGTCTTGAAGTCGTCGAGATCCAACAGCAACAGCGAGAACTGAGACGAGGTCCGCCGCGCCCGTCCTACCTCGCGCGCCACCTGAAACTGCAGCGCACGCGGATTCGCAAGGCCGGTCAGCGCATCCTTGAATGCCTGATCCTGGGTGCGCTCGAACACTAACGCATTGTGGACCACAGACGCCGCCTGATCGGCCACCTGATCGAGCACGCGCCGATGGTCTTCGGTGTACGACTCGGCGTCGTGGTGAAAGACGGCGATGGTGCCGATGACCTCGTCTCCGACGATCAACGGACAGACCAGCGCCGACTGCAGCGCGATCTCGGCCGACGACCCTGCCGCCTGGAACTCCACGATCGGCAGGCCATTCACCAGCGGGCGGCGATGGCGCATCACCCAGCCACTCAATCCGTCACCCGCGGCAATCGACGCACTCTCCAGCAGATGCGCATGCACGCCGATGGCGAATCGGCAGAGCAAATCGTTTTCTCCGCGGCGCACGAACAGCGCACATGTCGAGAACGGGACCAGCGCGGAGAGCTTCGAGCTGATAAACGTCATCGTGTCCGTAAGGCCCATGCTCCGGCCCATCGACTGGGCGATTTCATACAGCGCGTAGGTCTCGCGGTTTGCCGACGCGATCTCGGCAAATGCATTGGCACTGATCCGCTCTTGATGATCAAGCGCACGGTGATCGCTGGCGGAACCCATCGAGCGACGAACCCGGCGGGGCAAACCGTCGGTCGTGGGTGGAGTGAGCTGCGGCACCAACGCAGTGAAGGCATGGACGATCGCCGGATCGAATGCCTTGCCGGCTCCGTCCTGGAGCAGCCGGATCGCCGCGTCCGCTGACAGCGCCGCCCGGTACGGACGCTCGGACGTGAGCGCGTCGAAGCAATCCACGACCGACAACACTCTGGCCCCGATCGGGATCTGCTCGCCGCGCAGCCGCGACGGATAACCGGTGCCGTCCCAGCGCTCGTGATGGCTGCGAATGAGCGGGGCGACCGGGAACGGGAAGCGCACCGCGGACACGATTTCGGCACCGATCTCGGCGTGCAACTGCATCTTCTTCCGCTCATCGAGCGTCAACGGGCCAGGCTTGGAGAGGATGTGCTCGGGCACCGCGAGCTTGCCGACGTCGTGGAGCAGGGCGGCAATCTCAATCGCCTGCCGTTCCGGATCGGTCAGGTCGAGGCCGCGCGCGAGTGCCGCCGCGTAATACTGCACACGCTCGACATGCGAACTGCCGCCCTCGTCCTTGGCTTGAATCGCGCGAGCGAGCACCTCGGTGCTGTCGCGGTGGAGCTGCGTCCACTCGGCGGTGCGCTGCTGCTCGTCGGCAATGCGTCTGAGGTAAATGCGATACGTTCGATACGTCAAGCCAAGCGGAATGAACGCGAGGGCAGTCCACCACTGTCCGGCGCTCTGAGACAGTTCGACGGCGGTACCGGCAGCAATCGCTCCGACGACATAGCTACTGATCGTCCACAGGAAGTTGTCGTGCCAGACGCGAAACACGCTACGACCCGTCGAGAGTCCGAACGCACCAGCCACCGCCAGCGAATTGACCAGGAAGTAGATCATCGCTGCGGCCACCAGTGACTGCAGCGGCGCCGCCGGCAGCGTGCCGTACGAACCGCCAAGGGCCGCGTATGTCGCCCCCGCGGCCCCGACACTGATCACCAGCGTCGCCATGCTGAACAGCGTCTTGTAGGCAGGATTCCGTTCACTCATCCGGAACGTGGATTGCGACCACGCGCTGGACATCACAATCAGCATCGTCGGGGCGGGGCCGAGAAAGAGCAACGCGGTGAAGTCCACCGCGTACGAGAGTGAGATGCACGAGCTTCCGGCACCCAGTGGCATGTCCACCTTCAGGGCCGAACTGATGACCGACAAGACCAGGAAGGCTGCAAACAGTCCCGGCCGCGGGAACTGCAGCGTCGTCAAGGTGCTCGCCATCACGACCGCTCCGAGAACGATGACGGCGTACACGTAAACCTGACCGCGAGGAGGACGCATCACTGAAACACCCCCGCTCCGTTCATAAGTGTTGAGGGACGTCATCGCCACGACACGCGACTATGGCGAGGTCAGCACCGAGCCGATCGATTCAGCACGGCCATCGAGGGGTCCCCACGAAACCGACGTGCCATCCGAGGTGCTAATCAGGCTGCTCCCCCAGATGATGTTGTCATCCCAGACGATGTCGCTGCCCCAGATGATGTTGTCGTCCCACGTGATGTCGTTGCCCCACACAATGTTGCTGCCCCAGATGATGTTCTGCGTCCAGGCGAGCTCGTTGTAATACAGCGCTGGGCCGTCGCTGAGCGCGTCGCCCCAGGCAACGGTGTGAGCCCAGGGCAGGGTCTGGCCATCGATGACGGTCCATTCATCGACCCGGGTGGTCAGCCACCAGGATCCAAGCGGCGTCAATGGATCGATGCGGCTCGCCAGTTCGATCGCTCCAGCAGGATTGACGCTGCCAGCACCCTGAGTGAGATAGTCGTACGGGGATCCCCGTTCATCGCGCACCGGGAGCGCCGTGTACTGAAGGATGCCCTTCACTGCGTTCGGCCTCAAGGACGCGGTTGGAAACGCGGCTCGATTGGCCTCCACGATCAATGCGACCGTTCCGCTGACGACCGCAGCGGCCATGCTCGTGCCGCTCAGTCGCAGATAGGCGTCACTAACCCTGAGTGCAGGATTGTTGATGTAGAGGCTGCCCGATTTCGCGCCTGCTGCAACGAGGCCGTGGCCGGGCGCGACGAGATCGGGCTTGGCGCCGCCGTCGTACCACGTCGGTCCGCGCGAGCTATACGGTGCGACGCGATCGTCGGCGCGTGTGTTCGTCTCAAACGACTTGACCGACCCGACGGTGATCGCTGACGGGGCATTGGCTGGCGACAGAATCCCCGCGTACCCGGGCAGTCCCGTGATCGACGACAGCCCGTAGTTCCCAGCCGACACGACCACGACGAGGCCGGCGCGTACGGCCGCTTCCACCGCCTGAACCAAAGGGTCTGTCGCCGCTGGTTCGTAGACAGGATGGCCCAGCGACAAGTTGATGATGTCCAGACCAAACCGTTCTTTGTTCGCGGTGACGAATTCGATCGCGCTGATGACGTTACTGGTCGTGCCCGCGCCGTTGCGATCGAGAACCTTGAGCGCAACAACTCGCGCCTTCGGCGCGACGCCTCGATAGCGCTTGCCCGACGACAGATCGCCGCTGCCTGCGATGAGGCCCGCAACGTGGGTGCCGTGGCCGTAATCGTCGGTGGGCGATGCGGCTCTGCCGTCTTGTGTGAAATCGTAGAAGCCAGCGATCCGATCACCGAACTCCGGCCCTGGCTCCAGCCCGGAATCGATGACCGCCACAGCGACGCGATTGCCGGCTGGAGCCTGCACAGGCAGAGCGAGTGTTCCGCGAAGCGTCGAATCTGCTGATGTCGTCTGGTCTGCGATCACGACCGCATCTGACGAGATGGACTGCACGAAGGGAAGACGAGCGAGGCCTTCGAGCGCGGCGACCGGCACGCGAGCCGTCACCGCATTGATGATCAAATGACGACGGAGCACCGCAAGGTTGGATCGCTCCAACGCCCTGGTTAACCCGGGGATTCCCTCCGCCGTGGTGCGGATGATGACCCGCTGCGTGATTGAGTCACCGTTTCGGATGGTTGCCGCGAGTCGCGCGTCCAGCTTGGACACGACGGCGGCCGGCGGCTGCGCGTGCGCCGCAATGGCTGGCATGGCGAGTACGGCGACCAGAAGCGCCATTGCATGAGAGCGAAGGGAGTTGAATAGCATCGAGGCGAGGTAAGGCAACCGCGAAGCCATGCGCAGCAATTGGCATCTGTGCGCGACCTTGTCGCGCTAACAGCTATATGGTGAGTGACTTAAATTGATGTGCTAGCGTGCACCGCCGTGCCGTTTAGATGAGTTGGCTTGCAAATCCGAGTTCCATCTTGAAACACTTCTTTACGATTTTGCGGCTGAGTTCTCGAGTCGTGGTCGCGTATCACGACACAACATGCAGTCCGCCGTTCACGCCGATCCCGTCGTTTACAATTGGATCAACGCATCACACACGTTCACCGCTTACCTTGATTACTGGATAACGCATGGACAACGAGTTCGGACTGTTGTGGATTCCTATCGGTTTTCTCGTGATTTTTGTATCCGTGGCGGCGCTCTTCCTTACCGTCATTCCCGCATAACCCATTCAGGCAGTCGCGGCGAAGCTGCGCACAGCGTCAGCTTCGTCGTCGAAGATCTCGAACACCGTAGCCAATCGCGTGATGTCCATCAGGTGATCGCTGCGCCGCGTCAGGTGTAGCAGCTTGATCGTGCCGCCGCGCTTCTGTGTCGAGAGATACTTGCTCACGAGCATCCCGATGCCGGCGCTGTCGATCCGGGTGACCGCCTTGAGATCGAGCAGAATCTTGAGACGCCCGCCGGCGACCAACCGGTCCACGTGGTCGCGAAGGTCGAGATCCCCTTCCTCCAGCTCGAGGCGACCGCTCATCCGCAGGATGGTGACGTCACCGACCTGCGCTTCTGTGATTGTCAAACGCGCTGTCACAAAGACTCCGGCTACTCGAGATACTTGACGAAGATCACCTCGTTCCGCGCCTCGTTGTAAATCAGTTCGTCAACGAGCGACCGGGTCATCGCCAGGCCGAAGCCGCCGGGGCGGAGCCCCTGCTCCTCCCGAACGACGAGGTGACGAATCGGATCGTGATCGGGATTCGAAATGGCGGCGTGCCGCAGGCCATCGATGTCGAATCCCTGTCCAGGATCGGCGATGCGGTACAGCAGCATCCTCTTGGTCCGCACGCACGCAATGCGAACTTTCCGCGTCGGATCGAGCTTCCCTCCCCACTCGACGGCATTCATCAACAGTTCACGAAACGCCTGCGCAACCGCTTCACGCACGTCTTCAGGCAGCCCGGCCTCGAGGTGCATGACGAAGGAGTGAATGCGATCGGCCATCTCGATCGTGCACGGCGCGACGAACTCGAGCCACTCCGCCCGGGCTGAGACGACCTCAAACGAGAGCGCCGCCGCCGGCGCGACCGCC
>DAINQP010000076.1:0-23071 GCA_036742665.1 Vicinamibacterales bacterium
GATCGGGCTCGCTTCATCGGCCGCGGGCGCTCGTCCGCCACTCCGATCGTCCTCGATGGCCGCGCGCTGTCGGGTACCACCGGCGCCGTGCTCGACCCGATCGGCGCGCTACGCGAGCGCATCCGGCTGGCGCCAGGTGCCGTCGTCCGCGTGGCCTTTGCCACCGGAGTCGCGGCAGACCGCGCCTCCGCGTTGGCGCTGGCGAGAAAGTATCGCGACGGGAGCGCCGCTGCGCGCGCGTTCGCCATGGCCTTCACCCACGTGCACAGTACCCTGCAACATCTCGGGCTCAGCGATGAGCACGCGATGCTCTTCGATCGCCTCGCCTCGCGTGTCTTTGGATCCGATACGTCGCGGATCAGCCCGGCGGATCTGGCCGGCAACACGCTCGGTCAGCACAACCTGTGGGGACACGGAATTTCGGGTGACTTGCCGATCGTGCTCCTTCGCGTTGCGGAGGGAGAAGCGCTGTCGCTCGCGCGCCAGCTGCTCAACGCACAGGAGTACTGGCGCGTCAAAGGGCTGCGCGCTGACCTCGTGATCCTGAACGAGCATCCGGCGGACTATCTCGACGAGATGCAGAGTTTTCTGACCGGCCTCGTGCAGGAGCCGCCCTGGGTCGGCTGGCTCGGGAAGTCGGGAGGCACGTTCCTGCTGCGCGGCGACGGGATGCCCGTGCAGGACCGACGCCTCCTGTCCGCAGTCGCCAAGGTCGTTTTGCCCGGCGATCTCGGCGATCTGGTGTCACAACTGGAGCGGCCGGCTCCATGGCAGTACGACGAACATGACGTTCCGCGCTCTGCCAACCTCGACGCTCCCGCCGGCAGCTCCGCACCGGTGCCGATCCCGCCACTGGTCATGGAGAATGGGCTCGGCGGCTTCACGCGCGACGGGCGCGAGTACGTCGTCGTGCTCGAGGGCGAACGCGAAACGCCGCTGCCATGGTCGAATGTGCTGGCGAATCCCGCCTTCGGCACGATCGTGAGCAGCTCCGGGTCCGCGTTCACCTGGGCCGGCAACAGCCGCGAGAACAGGCTGACACCGTTCGCCAACGATCCGTTGACCGACCCGACGGGGGAAGCCTTCTACCTGCGGAACGACCAGTCGGGCGCGGTGTGGGGCGCCACGCCGGGACCCCTCCCTCGGCGTGCGGATGACAGCCGGTGGATCATTCGTCACGGCGCCGGGGTCACCCGGTACGAGCATGCCGTCGCGGGCGTCCGACAGGAACTGGCGATATTCGTCGCGCCTGAGGATCCCGTGAAGCTGGCCGTGCTGACGCTGACCAATGCCACGGAGATGAGGCGACGCATCAGCGTGTTCGGTTACGTCGAGTGGTGTTTGGGGCCGCCGCGTGCCGGCGAGCGGCGCTTCGTGGTCACGGAGATGGATGACGCCACTGGCGTCATGCTGGCGCACAACGCTTATAACGCCGACTTCAGCGGAAGCGTGGCGTTCTGGCGCGCTACGGAGACACCACGTTCGCACACCGGGGATCGCGGCGAGTTCGTCGGACGCAATCGCACGGTGAGCGCGCCGGCCGCGCTCTTCCGAAAGCAGCTCGCCGGGCGCACCGGAGCCGGGCTCGACCCGTGCGGCGCCCTGCAACTGACACTCGAAATCGGACCTGGCGAATCGCGCAGCGTGGCGTTCGTCCTCGGACAGGGACGCGACCGGTCTCACGCGATCGAGCTGGCAGCGCGTTATGCCTCGATGACGCAGGCGCAGGCCACGCTCGCCGCAGTCGAGCACATGTGGAACGACATGCTTGGCGCCGTCCAGATCCGCACGCCCGACGATTCGTTCGATCTCATCGTCAATCGCTGGCTGCTCTATCAGACCTTGACGTGTCGCGTTTGGGCGCGCAGCGGTCCGTATCAGCCCGGCGGTGCCTTCGGTTTTCGCGATCAGCTCCAGGATGTGCTCGCGCTGATGTACGCCCGGCCGGACCTGTGTCGCGCGCACCTCCTCCACGCCGCGTCACGGCAGTTCGTCCAGGGTGACGTCCAACACTGGTGGCACCCGCCCAGCGGACGCGGTACCAGAACACGATGCTCCGATGATCTGCTGTGGCTGCCGTACGCCGTCGCCAGCTACGTGTCGCAGAGCGGCGATGATTCGGTGCTCGACGAAGTCGTCGCCTTCCTCGATGCACCGCTGCTCGAACCCGATCAATCGGAGGCGTACGTGCTGCCCCGTACGTCCTCAGAAACCGGGTCCGTGCTCGAACACTCCATCCGCGCCATCGCGCACGCGATGAAGTACGGCGCTCACGGGCTTCCACTCATTGGCTCGGGAGACTGGAACGACGGCATGAATCGCGTCGGACACGCCGGTCGGGGCGAGAGCGTGTGGCTCGGCTGGTTTCTCGTGACCGTGCTGAATGATTTCGCCCCGATCTGCGACCGCCGCGGGCGAAGTGACCTCGCCCAGACCTATCGGGACGAGGCGCGATGGTTGACCGGCATGCTGGAGTTGGCATGGGACGGCGACTGGTATCGCCGCGCGTATTTCGACGATGGAACGCCCCTCGGGTCTGTGCAGAACGAGGAATGCAAGCTCGATTCACTGACACAGTCGTGGGCCGTGCTCGCAGGGACAGCACAACCCCGGCGGGCCGAGCGGGCGATGAACGCCATCCGTGCGCATCTCGTGCGGCGGGACGCACAGATCGTGCTGCTGCTCACGCCACCGTTCGATCGGATGGCGCACGATCCCGGCTACATCAAAGGGTATGTACCCGGCGTTCGGGAGAACGGCGGCCAGTATACGCACGCCGCGATCTGGACGGTGATTGCGCTGGCGCGTCTCGGGATGGGTGAGGAGGCGATGGAGCTGTTCCACATGATCAACCCGATCAATCACATGCGAACGGCGGAAGATGCGGAGCGATACCGTGCGGAGCCGTACGCAGTCGCGGCCGACGTCTACGCGCACCCGATGCACGTCGGCCGCGGCGGCTGGACGTGGTACACGGGGTCGGCGGGATGGATGTACCAGGCCGCCATCCAGTCGCTCCTCGGACTCCGGCGGAACGGCGCGACAATGAGCGTGGATCCCTGCATTCCGGCGGTATGGCCGCAATACTCGCTCGACTGGACAGTCGGTCGCACGCGCTATCGCTTCACCGTGTCGAATCCCGAGCATCAGTCTAAGGGAATCGGGTCGGCTGAACTCGATGGCGTCGCGGTTGACGCCCGCGCGATCCCGCTGCACGACGATGGCGGGGTACACGAGGTGGCGATCGTACTCGGCGCCGGGCCGGGGGAGAGTAGCACGCCCACGGCAGCGGCAAGCCTGGCCGGGCAGCGACAAGCTTCACCGTAGCCAGGAGACACAGGCCATCAGTGCGGCCAGGCTTCTGCGCGTCCTTCATCTCGCGGACGCTGCGCCGCATCTCCTCCGGCGCCTCACGATGCCGACCGCGGACCTCGCGCGCTTCTTCAGCCAGTCGCGAACTCCTCCACCTCCTTCCTGGCGGACGCCTCAGCAAGCGCAGACGCACTCGAAAGGGAGACATCGCCATGCGACGCTTACGGTGTCCAAAATGCCACAAGGCCAGCACCACCATGAGCCGTACACTCATGTGCGACTGAACACCGCAGAATGGAGCTCGCATGACAAAGCGCGACAGCGGAACAAAACACGCAAACCGTGAGACAACGACATCCAGCGCCTCAGGCGCGACGACAACCGACCCGATAGAGCAGCGCTTGGTGGCCTTTGCCGAGCAGCTCGGACGGATGGTCGGGACCATTCAAGCGAAGGCCGAAGGCTGGATGGACCGCGAGACGCTGAACCAGCAGATCGTCAGTGTGCGTGACGGCGCGGCGCACCTGCTCGAACAGCTCGCGGACGCGACGAAGGCCACGAAGACACCGGCCGCCGCAACGACGCGCGCAGGAAACAAAGGGCGTAGCGGCGGCACGGTCGATGCGCCCGGTAAGAGACATCGGAAGCCGACGCGGAACGACCCGAGCGCGAACGTTGCGCATAGCCAAGCGGACAAATTGCGGACGGCAAAGACAATGAAGAAGACGCACCGACGCCGCGGGCGCGGCTGACGGTGTGAGTCGCGCACTACACGGCAACTGGGATGCCGGACGGGTGTGCGGGCTGCGCCAGTGTCTGGCCCCTCTCCACTCCAGATCGACACCTCGGTGTTACTCGCGACTGCAATCGAACGTGCGACCGCGAGACAAGCACCATCGCCGGAGCCCTTAGGTACGGTCCTCGCGAGCTACGACGACACCGGATCAAACCTCACGATTACCGCGGTGATATTGTCGCGGCCGCCCGCGTCGTTCGCCTGCGCCACTAGCGTCTTGCAGGCAGCCGCTGGATCCGATTCCGCGCGAAGAACCGTTGCGATCGCCTCGTTGGTCACCATCTCGGTCAACCCGTCGGAACACAGCAGCAGGCGATCGCCGGCCTTCACGTCGAGCGCGTGCGCTTCCACGTAGACGCCGGCTTCGCTGCCGCCGACCACGTTCGTAATCACATGGCGGAGCGGGTGCTGGGCGACCTGCTCGGGCTGGAGCTCGCCCCGGCGGACCATGTCCTCCGGGACCGTGTGGTCATGCGTGATCTGGCGCAACGCGTCGCCTTCGAAAATGTACGCGCGACTATCGCCGACGTGGACGACACATACCCGGCCGTCGAGATGATAAGCCAGCGTCAACGTCGTGCCCATGCCACTCAGCTCCGCATGCTCCAACGATTCCTCGACGACCCGATAGTCGGCCTGATGGAGCGCTGTCTGAAACTGCTTCAGCGCAGTCTGGGCTTCGGGTTTGTCCGAATGGAAGAACCACTTGAACGTATTGAGCGCGAATTGCTCGATCGCGACCACGGCCAGGGCGCTCGCCTGTTCGCCGGCGTGGTGGCCTCCCATACCGTCGGCAACGAGAAATAAATGACCGCGCTCGTTTCCGAACTGCGCCTTTGGCTCCGGAAGGCTCGTCTGCCAGATGCGCATGGTCTTGGTGAGCGCGGCAATCAGAAACAGAACCTCGTTCGACGGGCGCACCCGGCCAGCGTCACTGATGCCGAAGGCCTTCACAACCAGCGAGGAGAGTCCAATCCGCGTCTCAGGCTCGTTCATCGACGTTCACGGAGTCGGCCTGAACGTGGTTGCAGGCGCGCAGCATCCATTCATGCGTGTCACACTGTATCGGCGTTCTCATCTTGTGACCGTCCAAGACAGCACACCGCTGCGCGATCATCGTGGCGAGTACGGAACGCCCCATTCGCGATGGCAGTGCCGAAGAGCTGGGCTACCAAGCGGCCGGTCCCGAGAGAGCAGCCTTCCACGATTCGCCGGCAGCGACCAGCTTCCTGTACTTGATCACCGCCAGCGGCTGATTCAGAGCGAGACACGCCACCAGGCGATCGCCGCGTCGGTAGAGCGCCGTCAGTCTTCGATCGGCGAGCGACCCGTCGATGATCACCATCTCGTCGTGTGGCCGTGCGGCACCGATGAACTGGATCCTGCGGTCGTACTGGTCCGACCAGAAGTACGGCACAGACGAGAAACTCGTAGACGCCTCGGAGCCGGCGAGCGCGTTCTCCGCGGCATGCACTGCTTGCTCGACCGCGTTGGTCCAGTGTTCGATTCGCGGTGAGTCGCCGCACCACCGGTTTGCGACCCGGGCCACATCGCCGGCAGCATACACATCTGGTGCGGCTTCACCGGAGCCCTTGCAGACGATGCCGTTGTCGACGGTCAGGCCGCTGCGTTCGAGCCATTCGGTGTTTGGAGTCACCCCGATGCCGACCACCACTACGTCGGCATCGATCCGTGAGCCATCGGAGAGCGCGAGCCCGGCGACGCGCGACTCGCCGAGGACGTCGGTCACGACAACCCCGGTGCGAAGGTCCACGCCGTGATCCCGGTGCATGGCCGCGACCATGTCGCCGAACGTCGGCCCAAGTATTGGCGAGAGCGGGACGGGAAGCGACTCGATCACGGTGACTGGCAATCCGCGATCGCGGCACGAGGCGGCGACCTCGAGTCCGATGAACCCTGCACCCACGATCGCGACACGCGGCGCATCCATCATTGCCCGCCGCAGCACGATCGCATCGTCCAGACCCCGTAGGGCGAGCAGGCCTGCGCGTGGTGCGATGCCCGCGAGGGTCCGGACGCGCGCACCGGTCGCGATGATCAGACGGTCGTAGTCGGCGAACGTACCATCGGCAAGGGCGACCCGCCTGGCGCGGAGGTCGACGGACACCGCGCGCACGCCGAGCCGCATGTCGAGCGCGAGCGCGTCGTATCCGTCCTTCTTGCGGAAGAAGGTCTGTTCCGGCTCCCAGGCGCCTTGGAGCACCTGTTTCGAGAGCGGCGGGCGATCGTAGGGACGATGTGGCTCGTCGCCAATGAGCGTGAGCTCACCATCGAAGCCTCGGTCGCGCAGCGCTTCGGCCGCACGCAGGCCTGCGAGCGAGGCGCCAACGATGACGATGCGGCGCAGCATCGGGGCACATCACTCTTCGATTGCGATCGCACCTGTTGGGCACTCCCGCACGGCCTTGTCGACTTTCGCGCGCAGCCCGTCAGGCGGCGCCTCGATCAGGACGTGCAGTGCACCGTCGTCGCCAATCTGGAAGACCTCAGGCGCTGCCTCCACGCAGAGCCCGTGGAGGTCGCACATGCTCAAATCCACAACGACCTTCATGTCCTCTCCCTCTGGTTTTCGACGCGACGAGCGTGTCGCTACGGAGTCTTTGGCCGGGCTTTGTCCTGCTTCCGTTCCGCCTCTTGTTTCTGTTTCTGCGCGTGCTGTTGCTTGCTTTTTTCCTTGTCCTTCTTGCCGCCCTTGTCTCCCATTGCTTGCTCCTTGTCGGCCATTATGCCTCGTCCCAGCGAGGGAGCGCCGATCGACTCGCTCGTGGCCGAGCCCAGCGAGCGATGTTCTCTGAGCGCATCGCAGCCGGTCGATTTCTTCGAAAAAGCCTGAACGCCCGCACGACTGTTCACAACAGCACATCGCCGAGTCTTCGATCCCTGTAGATTGGACGGGCATCGCTTTATGAAGGTGAGTGTTGTCATGAGTATCGATCTCCAGGATCCAGCGCTTCCAGATACTGCGTCTCGTCCGTCGATGAGCGTGGTCCACGCCGTCTCACCAGAGAACGTCGCCTCCGAGGAGCGATGGCGTCAGTGGCAGTTGCGGAACGCCGTGACCAGCCGCAAGGACGCGACGCGTGCGCGCATCGCGTTCATCGTCGTCTTCGCTGTGTTGGTGACCTGGCTCGGACGCGTGCTGCTCGTCGCCTCTCTCTGACTCTGAACCGCCGCACGTTGCGCGGATACTTACCGTCCACTGCTTTCCTGAGTACTGGTTCTCCCGCAATTCCGCCGAGCGGTCAGCCCTCATCAAAGCCCCTCTGAAAGTTGGGCTCAATGCGTCTTCCCTTCACCCGCGGTGGTGTCTCTGCGGCGTGTATCGTGCTCGCCGTGTCCACCGTCTCATCGGCTGAACTGTCACGCTATCGCGAATTCGAACTCGGCGCGACGGTGGCGACCGTGACGGCGGTCACGCAGAACGCCGCGCGCCTGACGACCGTCCACAACCGACCCGCGCTGCTCCAACAGTTGGAATGGCGACCGCGCTACATGGCGGGTGCTCCCCAGCCTGATCGCGATTCCATCGGCGAAGTCGTGTTCAGTTTCGTCGATGACCAACTGTTCAAGATGGCGATCGAGTACGCGCGGGATCGCACATCGGGCCTTACGACCGACGACATGGTCGGCTCGCTCACTGCGGTGTACGGTGCACCATCGTCTCCGTCTCCGCAAAGGCGGACAACATCAAGTGCTGTTGCCTTGGACGCCGCGGTGGTCATTGCCGAATGGCGTCACGCCGATACGACGGTGGTACTGCAGCGCAAGGAGTACAGCGAATCCTTCTTCCTCGTGATCACCTCGTTGCCCCTGGACATCATCGCCCGCAAGGCGCAGGCAACGGCGGTGGCGATGGACCAGCGCGAAGCGCCCGCACGCGAGGCCGCGCTCCTGAAGAAACAAGCCGACGATGACAAAGCGGCTGCGGAGACCACCAGAACCGCGAACAAGAAGGTGTTCCGCCCGTGAGCCGAGACACACACGACGTGGGAACGACGACGCCACACTGGTCCCGACGCATCGGAGAGAACCATGGGCGGCGCGATCGCGCCGCCTCTCTCGAGGCGCAGACGCTCGTCGAGCTGGAACATGAGCGGCACTCGTCCTGCCTCGAGCGGTGGCCGGCTATCGTGGCGGCGATGAGAACGCTCGTCGCGAGCTACAACGACGGCGCTGGTGCCGGCACCCTGATACTGGCGGAAGACTCTGAGAAGCACGGTGTGACACTCGAGTCGACGAACAACGGACGCAGCGCCCTCGTCATGACGCTGGATGGAGCAGACGTGTCCGTTCGCACCCGCAACGGACCCGCCGATACGGCGAACGGCACGCACTGGGTGAGCCTCAATCGCACTGACGAGGACGCAGCCACGTACTTACTGCGGAACTGGATGGAGCAGCTCTAAGAGCGACCTATGCGATTCTCAGATGACCTCACTCGCACAGGCCCCGAGGCATTCAAGGCGCCAATGATCCCCGGCGCCCGCGAGCCCGGCGAGCTGACCACGTTCGG
Source organism: Vicinamibacterales bacterium (assembly GCA_036742665.1). Taxonomy (GTDB): domain Bacteria; phylum Acidobacteriota; class Vicinamibacteria; order Vicinamibacterales; family UBA2999; genus Gp6-AA40. Next base: position 8,643 of record DAINQP010000076.1, read on the forward strand.
CGTGCCCGCCGTCGTCTTCTCAGGCGCGCCTATCGCCATGGATGCCGCGACAACTGCCGCACGTCAGAGAGAAGGAGGCGGCGCGCCAAATCAGCGCCGTCCTGCACGTGACGGATCGCTGCTGAAGGACCTATGGCGGAGGCTGCGAGGTTCCCTGTGAGCCCTGCTTCTACTGGAGACCAGGCCTCGCCGTAGACGTGCGCGCGAAGATGACAGTCTTGGCCTGCAAATTTGGTGTGGCCGTCCTGCCAGCCAGGGTCCAGGCATCTGAATGCCGGGGGCCTTCCCCATTCGTCTCTCCCAGCGTCCACCATGCGTGATAGGTGCGCGCCAGCTGTGGCAGCCCGAACCCAAGTAGATCTTCGATCTGGCCAAACGTCAGCACGGTCACGTCGGCGTACCGGTGCTCCAGGTATTCGTGGAGAGACGAATACGCTCCTGACACCGCGCTCGAGCGCCGCTCTCGGACGACCGGATGGGCAATCGCCGGTTTGCGTGCGACCGCTTGCCAGCTCGTCATCCATTTCCACATAAGGCACTCGTTTCTGTCTCCCGACACGGGCGACCGAAATAGCGTACTGGGATACGGTCGAGAGCAGGTGTCCTCTTCAGCACAGCGGCGCGCGCGCGAGTCGCGTACGCTGCTGGTGTCCGGCCAGTCAATCCCTCAACCAGGTCTGGAGCCACATGACAGTCACACCACTGCACGACCGTCTCATCGTTCAACGCCTCGACGAAGGCGAACAGACCGTGGGCAGCATCATCGTCCCCGATAGCGCCAAAGAGAAACCGCAGCGGGGCAAGGTCTTCGCCGTCGGCCTCGGCAAGGTCAGGGAAGATGGCAGCCGCCAGCAGCCTGACGTGAAGCACGGCGACACGATCCTGTTCGGAAAGTACTCAGGCCAGGAGATCAAGCTCGATGGCCAGGAGTACCTCATCATGCGCGAGGACGATGTGCTCGCGATTATCGACAGCAAATAGAAGCGGGCAGATATGGCAAAACAGATCGTCTACGGCGAACAGTCGCGACAGGCCATCCTCAGCGGAATCAACCAGCTGGCGGATGCCGTCAAGGTCACCCTCGGTCCGAAGGGCCGCAACGTCATCCTCGACAAAAAGTTCGGCTCCCCGACCATCACCAAGGATGGCGTGACCGTCGCCAAGGAAATCGACCTCAAGGATCCGCTCGCGAACATGGGCGCCCAGATGGTGCGCGAAGTGGCGAGCAAGACGTCGGATACCGCCGGTGACGGCACGACGACGGCCACCGTGCTCGCGCAAGCGATCTATCGGGAAGGCGCGAAGAACGTCGTCGCCGGCGCGAGCCCGATGGATCTGAAGCGTGGCATCGAGAAAGCGGTGACGGTCATCGTCGACGAGATCAAGAAGATGTCGCGGCCGGTCTCCGGCAAGATGGTCGCGCAAGTGGGCATGATCTCCGCGAATGGCGATCAGGCGATCGGCACGATCATCGCGGAAGCGATGGACAAGGTCGGCAAGGATGGCGTCATCACGGTTGAAGAAGCCAAGACGCTGGAGACCACGCTCGAAGTGGTCGAGGGCATGCAGTTCGACCGCGGCTACCTGTCGGCGTATTTCGTGACCGATCCGGAACGCATGGAGATCGTCCTTGAGAATCCAGCGATCCTGATCCACGAGAAGAAGATCAGCGGAATGAAGGACCTCCTGCCCGTACTGGAGCAGGTCGTCAAGCTGGGGCGGCCGCTGCTGATCATCGCCGAAGACGTCGACGGTGAGGCACTGGCCACGCTGGTCGTCAACAAGCTCCGGGGCACGTTGAAGGCTGCCGCCGTCAAGGCGCCCGGCTTCGGCGATCGCCGGAAAGCCATGCTCGAAGACATCGCCATTCTCACCGGCGGTCGCGCGATCACCGAGGACCTCGGCGTCACGCTCGAGGGCGTCACGCTTGCCGATCTCGGCTCCGCCAAGAAGATCACCATCGACAAGGACACCACGACAATCATCGAGGGTGCAGGGACGGCCTCCGCGACCGAGGGACGCGTCAAGCAGCTCCGTACGCAGATCGACGACACGACCTCCGACTACGACCGCGAGAAGCTGCAGGAGCGGCTTGCGAAGCTCGTAGGTGGCGTCGCGGTGATCAAGGTCGGTGCGGCGACCGAAACCGAGATGAAGGAGAAGAAGGCGCGCGTCGAGGACGCGATGCACGCGACGAAAGCCGCAGTCGAGGAGGGCATCGTAGCCGGCGGCGGTGTCGCGCTCCTGCGTGCGGGTAAGGCGCTCGACGGCCTCGCCCTCACCGGGGACGAGCTCATCGGCCTGAAGATTGTCCGTCGGGCGATCGAAGAGCCGATGCGGCACATTGCGACCAATGCCGGTGCCGAAGGATCGATCGTGGTGGCGAAGGTCAAGGACATGAAGATGGACGAGGGCTTCAACGCCGCCACCGAAATCTACGAGGACCTGGTGAAGGCGGGGGTCATCGACCCGGCCAAGGTGGTGCGCAGCGCGCTGCAGAACGCCTCATCGATTTCGTCGCTGCTGCTCACGACCGAAGCGCTCATCTCGGAGTTGGTTGAGGAGAGCGATATCGCTTGACGAGCCAGTACGAGCCCGTGCCCACGGTCTCCCACGCATCAGCCCCATCGCGGTCCGCCAGCATGAAGAGCGTCGCCAGCGCGACGTTCTTCTCACGCTCCCCTGTGGTCATCTGCATGAGGCTGCCGTCGACGTTGGAGCGCCCGATGCCCCACGTAAAACCGGTCGGGCTGAGGATGTAGTCGCCGTCCGGAGGGCGAGCCGTGAAAACCGTGCGGCGAAACATGCCCGAATGATGGCGTTTTCGCTCGGATACCGCTGTCTCGTTTGGTACAGCGTGCCGTATCGCTACCGCCGTACTATTCAAGCATGGGAATTCGACAAATCAAATCGAGCGTGGCCGTGGTGTGGGTGCTCGCCGCGATCGTCATCGGGCTTATCGCCGGCGTGACGTCGCCGGGCGGGCTGGTGGCGCTTGCAGCCCTCGGCTTGCTGCCGCCGCTGGCACTGCTGCTCCTCTGGAATGATCCGTCGCAGAGCATGAGCGAGAGTATCCAGCAGGGTCGCCGTTGACTGCCACCTCGACCGCTTGCCCTTTGTGCCACACCGCAGGTCCCACCCTCGGAGATGTGAGTGAGACGAGCGGTGCCAGTTGGCGGTGTGCGGTCTGCCATCAAGTCTGGAACGCCACACGTGTGGCGACCGTGGCGGCGTACGCCGACTACTGTGCACAGCGTAACGAGCGAAAGGGCATCGGCAGCTCGGCCCCGAAGCACAACTAAGCACCGGATCTGCGAGTCTCCTTCCGCACGACGTTGAAAAAGACCTCGACTCCAGTCACACTATAGAGCTCACGCTGGGGAACCGGGCCACGGCCCTGCTGCCTCGACGCGATTCACTCGGCAGGTCACCCATGCCAATTTCGGCCAGTTCTTCAGAGGATCTAACAGATGCCCACCAACGGTACGATCAAACGCATCACGGACAAAGGCTTCGGCTTCATCGTCGCGCCGGACGGTACCGAGTATTTCTTTCACCAGTCTGCGTGCACGAGTAAGCCTTTCGACTCTCTGCGCGAAGGCGAGAACGTGACGTTCACCATCGGCCAGGGCCCGAAAGGCCCGCGCGCCGAGAACGTCGCTCCGGCCTGAACACTCCTCAACGACCGAACCCCGGTGGCCTCATAGGACATCGGGGTTCGACTCAGCACTCCCACATCACTCCCCGACGCCTCACTTCCTCTTGCTCTGGGCCGAGAGCGGGCATAGATTACGCGCGCATCCAATCGTCGTTATCCACTCGCATCGTACGGCCGACGGCAACTCGTGTAGCGCTTGATCGGGGAGGGCAGGTCATGAGGATGGTGTTCAGAGTCGGATCCGCGTTGTGTCTGCTGCTGGTCGCCGCCGCGACCAGTTGGGCTCAGGACGGCGTCATCACCGGGCGCATCACGGATCCGTCGGGCGGGACCTTGCCCGGTGTTGACGTGTCGCTCACGAGCCCGGCCTTGTTGGGAGGCCGGTCAGTGGTCAGCGATGAGCAGGGCAGCTACCGGTTCGCGTTGCTGCCGCCGGGCGTGTACAGCGTACGGTTCCAGCTTCAGGGCTTCGCGACGGTCATTCGCGAAGGCATCACGCTGACACCCGGCTTCACGTCCAGTCTCAACATTGCGCTGGAGGTGGCGTCGGTGGCCGAAACCGTCACCGTGGTCGGCGAATCACCAATCATCGACGTCACCAACGCGGTGGTCGCCAGCAACTTCAACAAAGAGCTGACTGCGATCCTGCCGACCGGCCATGACGTGTTCTCAGTCCTGGCGGTCACGCCGGGCGTGCAGCTCACCGCGCCCGACGTCGGCGGCAGCCGCGCCGGTCTGCGCGCGCAGTTTCGCGTGTTCGGCAGCACCTCGCAGTGGAACGTGATTGAAGGCGCCATCATGGCGTCTCTGCAGTACGAGGACCCCGACGTCTACGAGGAAGTGCAGGTCGCCGGTGCCAGCAAAGGCGCCGACGCGCCAGTCGGCGGCTCGTTCAACAATTTCATCGTCAAGAGCGGCGGCAACAACGTCCACGGTCTGCTGTTCTACGACCGCGAGCCGCTCGACCTCCAGAGCTCGAATCTCTCTCCCGAGCTCGAAGCGCAAGGCGTGAGCAACACCAGCTCGGTGGCGCGTTACCAGTCCGTCCACGCCGACATCGGCGGACCGATCATGCGCGACCGATTCTGGTGGTTCTACGGCTTCCGCAACCTCAACTCCGACAACTGGACGCCGGGCTACTACAACACCGACACCGGCCTGCCCGAGCCGGTGTTCACGACGCTGCGCAATCACGTCACCAAACTGAACTTCCGCCTCAACTCGAGTCATACGCTGTCCTATTCGGCGCAGTACAACAGCAAGTCACTGCCGAATTCGGGAGCGTCGGCATTCGTCGATTCGGCGTCGACGTCACTCACCGATTTTCCGTACTGGATTCAGGGCGCGGGGCTCACCTCGATTCTCTCCAACCGCTCGACGCTCGAGGTGAAGTGGGGCGAATTCGGCTGGCGGTGGTGGACCAGACCAGGCGCCGACGAGATCGCGCGCATGGATCTCGACACGCAGCTGGTGCGCGGCGGACGCAACGCGCCGTTCATCGACCGCAGCCATCACATGAACATCTCTGGCGTGTATTCGCTGACGACGTCGGGCGACAGATCGGGAGATCACAATCTGCGCGTTGGCTATGGCTACCTGTACGAGGGAGCGCCGTACTTTTTCCTCGCGCCCAAAGACAGCATTCGAACGTTCTGGCGGGGAGGGTTCGCGACCCCGGCCGAGATCGAGACCTACGACACGCCGTTCTCGTTCGAGAACGAGGTCACGCACCAGTGGGCCTACATCAACGATACGTGGAGCCTCGGCCGCGTCTCCATCAACGCCGGCGTACGACTCGATTCGTTCAAGCCGTATTACGAGGAGCAGGGCAAAGCGGGAACGGGCCCGTATCAGGACGAGGTGACGTACCCAGGATTCGCGTTCCACCGGTTGAACGGGTTCGTGCCTCGCGTGTCCGCTGTGTACGACATGTTCGGCACTGGACGAACGGCACTCAAGCTCGCCTACGGCCGCTACTCCTACAACGCCGGCACGATGACCAATGCCAACTCAATGATGTCGGGCTTTGTGAATCCGATGGCGCGCACGGTCAGGCGCTACAGGTGGGATGGCACCCTGCCATTCGTTCCGAATCCTGCCAACCTTCTCTCCACACAAGGCGGCGCGAATCGCACCCTGGATCCCAACCTCGAACTGCCCTATACCGACGAGTTCGTCGTCGGCCTCGACCAACAGCTGATGTCGGGCACCGCGGTGCGTTTCAACTACGTACGCAAGCTGGAACGCAACCGCATGAAACTGCAGAACACCGCGATTCCGTTCAGTGCTTACAACATCCCCGTCTCGTTCACCGATCGCGGTCGTGACGTTGCCTCCACCGCCGATGACCGGGTCATCACGCTCTACAGTCTCGATAGGGCGTACGTCGGTCAACGGGCTGACGTGCTCATGAACGATCCGCTGTTCACGGCGGATTACTCGACCTACAACGTCGAGGTCGTCAAACGTCTCACGGGCAAATCACAGGTGCTCACCGGATTCGATGTCAGCCACTACGACACCTGGGGGTTTGCATCGGCGATCTCGCAGGACATCGCGACCGACACCGGCGGGTTCGGGGTGCCGCAGGATCCCAATCGGCTCACGTACAACAACCGGCAAGACTACTGGCACTGGCAGTACAAGTTCCTCGGGAGCTACGAACTGCCGTGGCAGATATCCACGTCGGCGTCGATTCGCATCACCAAGGGCGAACCGTACGGGCGCACGCTCAATACGACCGGCCTGACCCAGGGCACCGTGAATTTAACGGTGGAACCGATCGGCACCTTCTTCTATCCAACCGTGCGGCTCCTCGATCTGCGTTTCTCGAAGAGCATCCGCATCGGCGACAGCAAGCTCGAAGGACTGTTCGACATTTTCAACGTCACCAATTCTCCGGCGATTCTCAGCGTGAACACGCAGACCGGCACGAGCTTCGGAAACGTGCTGACGACGGTGAATCCGCGGATTGCCAGGCTCGGAGTGCGTTGGAGTTTCTAGCGCTCAGTCAGGACCGGACAAGGCGGGATGCCTACTTACAGCGGTTGTCTGCCGCCTTGCGGTCGCGCCACTTGCGATGGCAGCCGGCACACGCCGTGCTCAGCGTCTCAGAGAGCTCGATGATCTTGTCCTGATCTTTGGCCTGGGCGGCTTTGTAGGCCTTCATGCTGGCCTCACGAACTTCGTGCACGAACACCGCCCAGGCCGGGTTCTTCGTCGGAACGGGCACACCGTTGGAGCAGGTCCGCCCTGGGATCGACAACAAGTTCGCAGACTCGGCGAGCGCCAGCGCGGCGTTCTCGACGGCCACCCAACCGCCAAATGTGCTCGTGAGCGGGTCGGTGGACATCCCGGGATCTGCATCTCGAGCCACCGCAGCGGGTAATACCTTGATCGCGACGTCACGACCGAGCTTTGTGTCGGTCGCGCGATACACCTCGCCCATACCGCCGGCACCGAGTTGCGCGGGATTTCATAAGGGCCGACACGGTCGCCTGGACTCAGGGACGCGGCCATATGCGCTCAGGCGAGATGATAAACCGCCTCGCTTCTTGCCAAACCGACCGGGCCCTCATAGGACTACACTACTCGCGGATCGAGGGTGCGATCACCGCGGTCCGCCGTTTCCACTGCAGGGGTTGTCCGATGAGCCATTCCACCCCGATTGTCCCGGTTGAATCCGATCCCAGGCAGGCCTTCAAGGCGGTCACGCTCCGCCTCTCCCGAGAGCGAGTGACCGACATCAGGCCGCTGCGTGATGTGCTCAGAGTCGTCACCGAGATCGGCGCTAACGCGCTGCGAGTAAGACGCGTCAGTGTCTGGTTCTTCCTCAATGAACCCCGCTCGATACGCTGCGACTATCTACACCAACTCGATCGAGGCGACATCTACGAGGGCGCCATCCTGCACGCCTGCGATTTTCCCATCTACTTCAGCGAGCTGGAGAGCTCGCGCGTCGTTCGAATCGTCGACCGCGATGACGATCCGATATCGAAGGAATTCCGTGCGTCGTACCTGGCGCCGCTCGGCATCACCGCGATGCTCGACGCCCCGATTCTTCAGGGCGGCGACATCATCGGCATCGTCTGCCACGAGCACGTTGGGAGCGCACGGGAGTGGACCGATCCCGAATGCGAGTTCGCGGCATCGGTCGGCGACATCGTGGCGCGTCTGTACGCCGAGGCCGAGCGGCTGCGCGCCGAGAGTGAGCTCGACGCGTACCAGGCACGCCTCGCCGAACTGCAGCAGTTTGGCGAGATGGGTCGCCTCGCCGCCGGGGTCGCGCACGACTTCAACAATGTACTGAACGCGATTTTTGCGTACGTCGATCTGGTCGCCGACGCGGCCGGAAATAACCCCGAAGTCCACCGGCTGACAGGCGAACTCGCCAGCGTTGCCGATCGCGGCCGGGAGCTGACCCACAATTTGATGTCGCTCGGTCGCGTGAACGCACAGCGTCCGCGTGTTGTCAGCCCGGCCGACGTCATGAACGCGTCCTTACCGCTGCTGCGAGGGGCAGCTGGATCTCGCGTGCGTCTCGAGACTCGAATCCCCTGGAATGTCAGCCGCGTGCTCATCGACCCGATTCAGCTCGAGCGCTCAGTCCTGAATCTCGTCGTTAACGCCCGCGATGCGATGCCGGCCGGCGGGATCGTGACTGTGGAGCTCCGGGAAGAGACCGTGGGCCAACGCCCTGACCACCAGAGCACTTTCGTCGTCATCGAAGTGCGCGACACCGGCGTCGGCATGGATAGCGAAACCCGCGAGCGAATGTGCGAAACGTTTTTCAGCACCAAAGGAAGCCAGGGACGAGGGCTCGGCATGTCGATCGTCAACCAGATCATTACGATGGCCGGTGGATTCATTCAGGTCGACAGCTTCCTGGGAAAGGGCACGAAGATCCGGCTGTACATACCGCGTATTGCCGGAACGGAATAGGACACAGGCCAACGCTCCACTCGCTGGATACCAGCACTAACATTGCCTGTGATGGCCGAGAGGCGTTACCAGATCCTCGAAATTATCGGCACCGGAGGCATGGGGCAGGTGTGCCTTGCCGACGATGTGATGCTCGACCGCAAGGTCGCCCTCAAGTTCGTTACCGCGGCAGGCGAGACCGACGGCCTCGATCAGTTGCTCGTCGAAGCGCGCGCCGCTGCCGCGCTCGATCATCCGTTCATCTGCTCGATTTACGAAGTCACGACGCTCAACGGTCGTGCCTGCATCGCCATGGAGTACGTCCGCGGCGAATCACTCGAACGGCGGCTGCGCGGCGGGCCTCTGCCGCTCAACGAGGCACTGCGCGTGGCCGAAGAGATCGCCGAGGCGCTCGACGCCGCGCACAAACGGCGTATCGTGCATCGCGATCTCAAACCAGCGAACGTGATGCTGACTGACGAAGGACACATCAAGGTCATGGACTTCGGATTGGCGGCGCGCCTCCCTCAGAGCGAGGCCATCGACCAGGCGGTGACCGTTGCAGTGGCGGCGACGGAGGAGTTCGTTATCGGCACTCCGGCGTATATGGCACCCGAACAGATCCGCGGTGAGCCAGCGGATCGCCGATGCGACATTTTCGCGTTCGGCATTCTGCTGTATGAGTTGGTCTCGGGTACCAACCCGTTCACACGTGCGAGCGTCGCTGGCACGTTTGCGGCCATTCTCAGTGAGCCTGTCGCGACGCTGCATACTCAACGCTCGACGATTCCAGCGGCACTCGACGCTCTCGTGGCACGATTGCTGGCGAAAGATCCTGCTACCCGACTTCAGTCGTTCGGCGAAGTGCGCAGCGTTCTGCGCCGGCTTTCCGCCGAGGTGTCTTCATCAACGTCGATCACGCCGGCAGCCGTCGCCGATCAGCAGACGACCGACAGCGGCCTGGGTCTGATCGGACGCGAGCGAGAGCGCGCCCAACTGCTGCAGAGCCTGAATGAGGCGAAATCCGGTGGTGGGAGCCTCATCCTGCTGTTCGGCGACGCGGGCGTGGGCAAGACTCGACTCGCCGAAGACGCACTGGCCACGGCGCGGCGGCTTGGCTGTCAAACGCTGGTCGGACGCTGTTACGAGCAAGCGGACACGCCCTCGCTCATCGCGTACACGGAAGTCCTCGAGGAGGCGTCTCGATTGATGCCTGCCGCGGCGTTTCGTCAGGCAGTGGGTGCGAGCGCGCCGGAACTGGCGACGCTGATGCCCGAACTGAATCGCCTCTTCCCCAGCCTGGCACCGCCGCTGCAATTGCCGCCGGAGCTGCGACAACGGTACCTGTTCACGAATGTCCGGGAATTTCTGACCCGTTGCGGTCGGTTCATGCCCCTCGTCATCTTCATCGACAACCTGCAGTGGGCGGACGAATCGACGTTGGGGTTGACGCAGCACCTGGCCCGGCACCTCGCGAAGCTCCCGATCGTTGTCATTGCCGCCTACCGCGAGGTCGAGGCTCCGCCTATTGCGGCAAGCAAGGGCAGGTTCCAGAGTCTGCTCGACCGGGTCCGAGGTCAGCCGCGTGACGTTCTCACGCCGCAGGCTATCAAGGCAGCGCTCGATCAGCTGGTCGGCCAGCGGCAGGCCCGCGCGATTATGTTGCGCCCGTTCACTCACCCCGACGTGCAGAGTGCGCTGGCATTGCTCGGCAAACCACACCCACCAGCCAGGCTCGTACAGAAATTCGCCGATCGCACCGGCGGCAATCCATTCTTCGTCGTCGAGCTGTTCCGGCACTTGAAAGACGAGGGACGACTGTTCGACGCGCGGAACGAGTGGAAACGCGATCTCGACCTGGACGATGTCGAGCTCCCAGATACCGTGCGCGTTGTTCTAGAGCGCCGGATCGCGCGCGTGTCGCCCGATACGCAGAACCTCCTGCGCGCCGCGTCGGTGCTCGGACCTCACTTCGAACCGGACCTCCTCGAGGAGGTTGCCGACGTCAAGAGTGCGACGTTGACGGCGGCGCTCAACGAAGCCGAGCGCGCCCGCATCGTCATCGGCCCTTCGGGACGGCGCGACATCACGTGGCGCTTCGCGCACCAGTTGACCTGCCAGATGCTGACCACGGCGACCCCCCAGCCGCAGCGACAGCGTCTCCACTTGCGTGTGGCTGATGCGATGACACGTCTCGAGTCTCGCGCACACGTGTCGAGGATCGCGCATCACCTGTACTGGGCCGGGCGTCTCGCCGATCCGGACCGAACCGTCCGCGCCCTGGTCGCGGCCGGCGATGCGTCGCACGCGATCTACGCGAGTGAGGATGCGGTGCAGCATTATCGGCGCGCCCTCGAGGTACTGCAGGAGACAAACGGCGACATGACCGCCGGGCTTGCGGTGCAGGAACGAATGGCCGATCTGCTGGCGCTACTGGGCGATCGCGGCGCAGCGATGGAACTCTACACAACCGTGAGCGGCGGATATCGCACCGCACGAGCAACTGTCGACCAGGCGCGCATTGCTCGCAAGACCGGCACACTACAATGGCAGGCCGGCGATCGGACTGAGGCCATGGCATCGTACCGGCGCGCGCTTGAACAGATCTCGGGTTCGACCGCGCATGTCGAAGCCGCGCACCTCTATCAGGAGTTGGGACTCGCGGCCTTTCGCAGCGGAGACAACCAGCAGGCCATCGCATGGTCCCAGCGCGCTCTGCAGTCCGCGGAGCGCGCGCTCGGCGAACCGGGCGGCGAAGCCTCGCTTGTCCGCAACGCGGCGACGACGGCGCTCGCACACGCGACCAATACAATCGGCGTCGCGCTCGCGCGATCAGGCCAGCTCGACGCCGCGCGCGAGCAGATCGAGCGCAGCCTCGCAACCGCGCAGGACCTGGGACTGCTCGACGTTGCCTGCCGCGCATATGCGAATCTCGGCGTCATCTACAGTTCGGTGGAACCGAAACGAGCGATCGACGTCTCGCTCACCGGTCTCGAAATCGCGTCGAAGATCGGTGCCGCCTCGCTCCAGTCCTACATCTACGCAAACCTCGCCACCGCGTACTGCGCGCTCACCGAGCGCTGCGACACTGAAGGCTTCGAGGCGGCGACTGCGGCCGCGGCGATCGACCGCGAGCTGGGACAACTCGACCACCTCGCGGTTCCGCTCGTCGTGATCGGGCAAATCCATCAATGCAGGGGCGAGCTCCACAAGGCGGAGTCGGCGTATCGAGAAGCGCTGGCGCTGGCCGAGAAGATTGGTGAGCCGCAGTTGATCGTCCCGTGCTACGACGGCCTTGCGACCATACACCTGGATCGCGGCGATCGCGCGCGGGCCGAAGAGCTCATGGAGCGAGCGCGAGAGCTGTGCCAGCGGACCGGTCTCGATCCTGATACGCTTCTCCTGCTGCCGTTCCTGGGTTGATGTTGAGGTCGTTCCATGACGAAAGATCAGATGCCGGTTCAATCCGGCGACCGCGCGCCCGATTTCATCGTCCCGGCGGTGCACGAAGATCGGACGATTTCGCTGGCCGACTACCGCGGCAAAACGCCGGTACTGCTCGGTCTGTTCCGCGGCCTCTACTGCCCCTTCTGTCGGCGAGCAATGGCGCAGATGGCGGCGACATCGGACCAGCTGCGGTCCCGCGGCATCGATTCACTCGCGATCGTCGGCACTGAGCTGGACAATGCGCGCGTGTACTTCAAGTTCAGGCCCACGCGCCTGGCGCTCGGCGCGGATCCACAACTGACGACGCATCGCTCGTACGGGGTGCCGCGGCCAGAGCCGACGCCGGAAATCATGCAGATGATGCAGCACACCCACATCAATCCGACGGGAGAACTCCCGGCGCCGCTGCCCGTGCCAGCCGCGGCAGAGGCGCTCTCGGCGCTGGACGGTTTTCAGGCCACGGCCACGGATCGGCGCGAATTTGAAACGACGTTTACGCAGTTGAAAGGTCAGTTCCTCATCGACCGAGACGGGATCGTTCGGTGGTCGCACATCGAATGCAGCACAGAGGGCTTCGGCGGCCTCGGCAAGTTTCCTTCACACGATGAACTGCTGCGGGCAGCGAGCCTCGTCACCGGCAGCACCCGGGTCGGCACCTAACTCGATTGGTTGACGTAAGGTCGATTAATTGCTTCGCCGCCTGACGAAGTTGCCGGCGACGCCGCAGTCGGCGGTGCACGGCGGCGGCGGCACGTAGGTGTTCTTGATCGTCTTGCGGTACTCCGGATACAGCGTGTCGCGATAGCCCAGCACGGCCTCGCGCGGCAGGTTGTACAGCTTCATGAACTCGTCCAGGAACGGGTTCTGGTCCGGCGCGAAGTGAGGCACGTCATCGCCAGGCTCCCGGCCCTCGTAGCCGGGCACGCACGGGTCGCGGAAATCGAGTGAGTTTTTCGACAGCCGGAAACTCTTCGAGATGATCTCCGGCTCCGCGAGATAAACCGGATCGCGCGCCACCATCAGGACCGTGAGCAGGTCGCCGTGCCGGAAGAAGCGCCAGTCGATCGTCGCTTCGTCGCTGAGCGGTACGCCCGTCTTGCGAATGAAGCCCGCCTTCACGTGCGTCGTGCGCGCGGCGAGCGCACCGCCTTCCCACCGGCCGGTCGTGAAGCCCGCCTGCGTGTGAAGCGCCTGCGCGGACGGACGCGGGCGATTGTCCATCCAGATCGTCATCTCCATCCAGTCTTCCCACGCATCGATCGTGTAGGACACCAGCCGCTTGGTCGGGTCGGACTGACTCGAGACTCGCAGACCGAAGGGACCGAGCACCATGTAGGCCGCCCCCCAGCCCTGACATTGCCGCTCGATCATCGACTTCTGCGATTCGTCGTACGACAGCGCCCGCGCTCGGCCTTCCTCAGTCAGTGCCAATCCGAGGTAGTCCACCGGCACCGAGTCGTTCTGCACGTCCTCGGTGCCGAGAGGAGCCCACGAGCCGACGAATTCGAATTGGCTTGGAAACACCGTAGGCGTAGGGCGGGTCCTGCTTTGCGGTCCAGCCAGATCGTTCTGTGCGAACGCCGCGTAGGTGCCGAACACAGCGATCACCATCGCGAGCACGAGTCGGCGCGTTACCACGTCGACGAGCATGGTGTGGGATCCCACTTGGAGCCGTCAGGCTCCTTCTTGAAGTGCGGACTCACGATATACGGCGCGTTCAAGTACACAGGATCCTCGACGATCGTCGTGACGAGGAGAAGCGTGCCGCCGTCGGGAAGCGGCGCGATATCGAAGTGCTCCGACACGGTTGTGCGCTCACTGTAGGGCACACCGTTCTTGCGCAAGTAACCCGCGCGCAGGTTCGATGTGACGACGCGCAGGCTGCCACCCGAGTCAGGTGCAGCGACGCGCTCCCAGCGTGCGTTCGACTCGCCCTGCCATGTGGGACGCGACGCCGAAGACGACTTGTCCCCGGACGCGCGAGCGGTGAAACGAAGGAGCCGCGTCTGTGTGCCCGCGTCTGTATCGATGCGCAGCGTGTCAGCATCCTGCCACGTGATGTGCAGGCGACCGGGCACGCTCATGATCGCGCCGGCCCCGTACGACTTGCATTGGTTGCCCGCTCGCTGGTCGGCCACGGCATCCCAGGCATTGATGATCGGCAGCGCTGCGGGCGAGGCCGGAATGCGACGGTACTCACCCTTGGCGGGTGTCACCATCCGGTAGCGCCAGTTCTCGGTCACGTAGGAGACCCAGTACCCTGTGAGATCGATCGCCGCGAGGTCGCGGGCGGACGAGGAGGAGGCGCCGCCCTGGCGCTGCGCTGACGCACTACCAACAGCGAAGAGGACGAGCGCGACTCCGGCGATCGTGGCGAGCGACCGCGTCACGATTTCTCCTTCAC
>DAINQP010000077.1:0-22837 GCA_036742665.1 Vicinamibacterales bacterium
CGAGGTGCATGTTGCACGTGTTGCCCTCGTACCACATGCTGCAGATGCCGACCTGGGCCTTCTGCAAATCGGCGTCGGTCAGGCCGATGCCGTACAGCATCGCCTGCGACGCACCCTGACTACGGGGCTGCGTGACGCGAGAAGAGTACTTGTTCATACGTGGGGCGGGTCTTGCTGTTGAGACCCGCCTACACGGTCGCCGGCTGCGGAAGCTTCACGGGATCAAGGAACGGCATCATGTCGCGGAGCTTCGCGCCGACGATCTCGATCGGGTGGTTGGCGTCTTGCTGCCGCATTTGCTTGAAGTTCGGATAGCCGTTCTCGGCCTCGGCAATCCAGTTCTTGGCGAACTTGCCGGCCTGGATGTCCGCCAGGATCTGCTTCATCGCTTTCTTCGTTTCAGCGGTCACGATCTTCGGACCAGCGGTGTAGTCACCGTACTCGGCCGTGTCGCTGATCGAGTAGCGCATGTACTGCAGACCGCCGCGATACATCAGATCGACGATCAGCTTCAGTTCATGAAGGCATTCGAAGTACGCGATCTCCGGCTGATAGCCAGCTTCGATCAGCGTTTCGAATCCCGCTTTGACGAGCGCGCTGGTGCCGCCGCACAACACCGCCTGTTCACCGAACAGATCCGTCTCGGTCTCCTCGGCGAAGGTCGTCTCGATCACGCCGGCGCGTGTGCAGCCGATCGCCCGCGCATAGGACAGCCCGGTCGGTTTGCCTTTGCCGCTGACGTCCTGATGCACAGCCAGCAGACCCGGCGTACCAGCGCCTTCCTTGAAGACTTCACGGACGCGATGCCCGGGCGCTTTTGGCGCAACCATGGTGACGTCCACATTTGCGGGCGGCACAATCCAGTTGAAGCGAATCGCAAAGCCGTGCGCGAACATCAGCATCTTCCCTGCCGTCAAGTGCGGGGCGATGTCGGATTTGTAGACGCGGGCCTGATGCTGATCCGGGATCAGTACCATGATCACGTCGGCCCACTTCGACGCATCGGCCACGCTCATCACTTTCAGCCCGGCCGTCTTCGCCTTCTCTGCCGACTTGCTGCCAGCCTGGAGCCCGACTACGACGTCCACGCCGCTGTCCTGAAGATTGAGGGCGTGTGCGTGGCCCTGCGAGCCGTAGCCGATCACGGCCACCTTGCGGGCGCGAATCAGTTCGAGGTCCGCATCCTTGTCGTAAAACATCGTTGCCATTGTTTCTCCTACAAATGCCCGATGGGCAACGCCCAATGCCCAAAACTCAAGCGTTCGTCCTTGAGCGCGGTGCATTCTGCATTGTGCATTGTGCCTTCTATGAATACTGCGTCGCGGACAGCGCGACATCGCCGCGCCGCATGGCAACCTGCCCGGTGCGGACCATCTCGATGATCCCGAGCGGCTCGAGGCGGGAGATCACCGAATCCACATGGGGCGGTTCACCGGTGATCTCGAGCGTCATCGTCTGCTCGCCGCTGTCGACGATGTGCGCGCGGGTCTCATCGACGACACGCAGCAGCTGTGCGCGATCGTGACCCGCGACTGCGACCTTCACCAGCGCGAGGTCGCGTGCAACGGCCGGCACGTCACGCAGATCCTCGACCTGCAGCACGTTGACCAGCTTATACAAGTACGCAGTGACGCGATCGGCGCTCGCCTCGTCGCTGTCGATCACGACGGTCATGCGCGAGATGCCGGGCACGTCCGTGCGCCCAACAGTCAGCGACTCGATATTGAAGGCACGGCGGCGGAACAAAGACGCGACGCGATTAAGGACGCCAGGCTTGTCCTCGACCAGCGCCACTAACGTATGGTGCATGTCGACTCCTGATGTGCGCTAGATGGGGTCTGCCGCGGTCTCGACGAGCACGCTCGGCGGCTGCTGTGGCCGCCGGATCATCGCGTCGAGGTCGGCGCCCGCCGGAACCATCGGGTACACGCTGTCTTCCTGCTCGACCCTGAAGTCGATCAGCACGGTGCCCTCGGCCTCGCGCGCGCGCTTCACGATGTCAGCGACCTCTGGACGCTTCTCCGCCCGAAGTCCGAGCAGGCCATGCGCCTCAGCCAGCTTGACGAAGTCCGGGCTGCGCAGCGGCGTCGCAGCGTAACGCCGTTCGTAAAAGAACTCCTGCCACTGACGGACCATGCCGAGGTAGCCGTTGTTGATCACCGCGACGTTCACCTTCACGCCCTCCTGGGCTGCGGTGGACAACTCGGCCGCGGTCATCTGAAAGCCGCCGTCGCCGACAATCGCCCAGACTTCGGCGTCGGGCCGGGCCATTTTCGCGCCGATCGCGGCGGGCAGTCCGAACCCCATCGTGCCGAGGCCGCCCGACGTGATGAGGGTGCGCGGCTTCTCGTGATGGTAGTACTGCGCTTCCCACATCTGATGCTGACCGACGTCGGTCACGACGATGGCGTTGCCTTCGGTCACGCGCCAGATGTCGTTGATCACGTGCGGCGCGTACAGATGACCGTTGTCGGGCAACGCCTGGATGTCGCGGACGGCGGAATCGCCCTTCATCGAGCCTATGTACTTCAGCCACTGACTGTGATCGCCGGGTTCCACCGCATCGAGCAGATCCTTCAGCGCGTGACGCAGGTCGG
Source organism: Vicinamibacterales bacterium (assembly GCA_036742665.1). Lineage (GTDB taxonomy): Bacteria > Acidobacteriota > Vicinamibacteria > Vicinamibacterales > UBA2999 > Gp6-AA40. Next base: position 2,598 of record DAINQP010000077.1, read on the forward strand.
CGACGATTGCGGCGTCGGCGATGACGTTCTTGTTGATTTCTGACGGATCGATGTCGATGTGGATCTTCTTGGCGTTCAGCGCGTAGGTCTTGATATTGCCGGTCACGCGATCGTCGAACCGCATCCCGAAGGCGAGCAGCAGATCGGCTTCCTGAATGGCGTGATTCACCCACGCCTCGCCGTGCATGCCCATCATGCCGATGTTGAGCGGATGACTCGCCGGGAAGCCGCCGAGTCCGAGCAGCGTCATGGCCACCGGCGCGTTGATGCGCTCGGCGAACTGACGCACTTCTTTCATCGCGCCGCTCTGAAGAATGCCCTGCCCGGCCAGAATGACTGGCCGCTTCGACGTCTTGATCAGGTCAACCGCCTTCGCAAGCTGGCTCTTCGCAACGGTGAGCTTCGGGCGATAGCCCCGCATCTTCACTGGCTTCGGATCCCATTCCCAACTGGCCTTGGACTGCTGCGCGTCCTTGGTGATGTCGACGAGCACCGGACCTGGACGGCCGGACTTTGCGAGGTGGAAGGCTTCCTTGATCGCCGGCATGATGTCTTCAACGCGCGTCACCAGGTAGCTGTGTTTGGTGATCGGCAGCGTGATGCCGGTGATGTCAGTTTCCTGAAATGCGTCGTAGCCAATGAGCTTGCTCGGCACCTGCCCCGTGATGCACACCATCGGGACTGAGTCCATCTGCGCAGTGGCAATACCGGTGACAAGGTTCGTCGCCCCAGGACCCGACGTCGCAATCGCTACGCCGACGCCGCCACCGGCCCTGGCGTACCCGTCGGCCATGTGTGAAGCACCCTGCTCGTGCCGAACCAGCACGTGGCGGATCGGGTAATCCAGCATCGCGTCATACGCGGGCAGGATCGCGCCGCCGGGATACCCGAAAACCGTCGTCACGCCTTCATGGACGAGACATTCCCAGATGATCTGTGCGCCGGTGCGATCGAGTGCCATACCTGCTCAGTGTGCCCTGTTGGGTCATATCAGTCAAATTGATAGTCGTTCGGACAAGATAAGCAACCGTAATGTCCAGTTCGGAGGACCCGGAACTGTGCAATTCCTCCGGAAGTGTCGATAAGAGGGAGCATAGGCTTCGCAAAACGGCTGACGTTGGCTTGCATTTTGTGCGGCTCGATCCTTGAAGTTCACTGACTCGGGAGAGAAAGACGATGACTAAATATCTGATGTCCGTTGTCCTGCTCAGCACCGCCCTGGCGACCGGATGCGGAGGGAGCAGCAACGAGACTCCGCAGAATCCGGAGACGCCGGCACCGGCGCCCGCCGCACAACCGGCGCCGACAGAAGCGCCGCCACCGGCGGCAGCGGCTCCAGCTGCGCCCGCACGCGCACCTCGTCAAACCGCTCCTCGTCAACCGGCTGCGCCCAGCCGACCGGCGGAACCGCCGCCGGCGGCGAACGCCGCGCCGGCTCCGGCGCCGCGCCCCGCCGAACCGCCGAAGCCCGTGTATCGCGACGTGAGCGCACCGGTCGGTACCGCCCTCTCGCTGTCGCTCATCACGCCACTGTCAACCGAAACGGCAAAGGTCGAGACACCGGTATCAGCGCGCCTGCGTCAGCCGATTGTCGTGGACGGCTTCACGGTCGTGCCCGCCGGCGCGACTCTGCACGGCGACGTCACCGAAGTCGAGCGCGCCGGTCGCGTGAAGGGGCGTTCGCGGCTGGTCTTCCGTTTCGCCGAAGTGCAGGTGAACGGTCAGCGTGATCCGCTCCGCACGAACGCACTCACCTTTGAGGGTGAAGCCACCAAGAGCGAGGATGCGACGAAGGTTGGCGGTGGCGCTGGCATCGGCGCGGTGATCGGCGGCATCGTTGGTGGCGCAAGCGGCGCCGCGAAAGGTGCAGTGATCGGCGGCGCGGCGGGCGCCGGCACGGTGCTCGCGACGCGCGGCCGCGATGTCGAGCTGGCGGAAGGCACCGAGCTGAATACGTCGCTCGCCTCGCCGTACAGCATCCGAGCCGAAGTCAAGTAAGGGCGATCACGACTCCGCGGGTGTGTCGGCTGCCGCCGGTCCGGCAGCCGCCTCGCCCGCCGCAAAGCCAATCTTCGAATGCGTGCCGTCGCAAAACGGCTTGCGTGTTGAAGCGCCGCATCGGCACAACGCGATCGGCCGTCGGTCGATCGCGTATTCCGCGCCATTCCAGTCGATCACCCGCACATCTTCGCTCTCGAGCACGTACGGGCCGTTCTTCCGCAATCGGACGGTGATCACGAATTACCTCACGGAAATTGCGCCGGGGTTCGACCGATGCCTACGATGCTGCACGCGTAGATCACGTTGAGCCCGCGTCGCGCCGCCTCCGCCATCAGCCCATCGTCCTCAGCGCCAGGGTTGATCCAGATCTCAGGGATCTGCTTTCGTTCGAATTCGGCGAGCAATCGTGTGGCAATTTGCGGCTGCACATACACCGTCGCCATGTCGATCGGGCCCTTCACGTCGAGCACCGACGCGTAGGCCTTGATGCCCTCGACCTGCGCTTCGTGCGGGTTGATCGGAATGACAGTGTGCCCTTCCGATTGAAACGCCCTCAGCGCCTTGTTCCCGAACTTGTGCCTGTCGTTCGAGGCACCCACGATGGCCACTGTCTTGGGCATGGAGCCATTATCGCAGCGTACAATCGGTTCCCGTGTCCTTCGACCGTCGCCTCGGAGTGGCGACTCTCCTTCTGCTCTGTTTCTTTACCTTCGTGCTCGGCCTCGGTCGTCAAGCGATCACCGATGCCGACGAGGCGTTTTACGCCGAGGCGTCGCGTGAGATGGTCGAAAGCGGCGACTGGCTGACGCCGCGATTCAATTATCAGAACCGCTGGGAGAAGCCTGTCCTCTATTACTGGCTGACCTCGGCCACATACCTCATCACCGGACCAACCGAGTTCGCGGCCCGTCTCTGGGCCGCGTTGTCGGGCGTCGGACTTGCGCTGCTGGCGTGGGGCATCGGGCGGCAGACGACGGGCCGAGATGATATCGCATGGCTGACGGGAGCCGTCGTCGCAACAAGCTTCGGCTACTTCTCGATGGCGCGGTCGGCATTACCGGACCTGCCGCTCACGTTCTGCATCACGCTCGGTATCTGGGCGACCATGCGCGCAGTAGACGCAGCCGACCAGCGTAGGGCCAATCCTTCCGGACCGGCCAGTGCCATCAAATGGTGGGCGCTTGCGGGCTTCGGCGCGGGCGCGGGTTTCTTGATGAAGGGCCCTGTCGCGCTCGTCGTGCCCGCGGTCGTGCTGCTGCCGCTCGCATGGCGAGAACGTCGGCGCTTGCAGCTCGATGTTCGTGGGATCGTGCTCGGCGCGGTGATCGCAGCGGCCATCGGGCTCCCGTGGTATGTCGCCATGTGGCGCGAACATGGGTACGCGTACTTTCAGAGCTTCTTCGTCGGCGACAACCTGGAACGCTTCACCTCCGAGCGCTTCAACGATGCCAGGCCATTCTGGTTTTATCTTCCAGTTCTGCTCGGCGGCCTGATGCCATGGTCGGTGTACCTGGTCGCCTTTTGTGGCGACGGCCTGGCTCGCCTCCGCCGCCGCACGCTTCGTCTCAGCGACATCGACTGGCGGCTGCTCATCTGGGCGGCAATGCCGGTGCTGTTCTTTACGGTTTCGATCGGCAAACAGCCTCGTTACATCCTGCCTGTTCTCCCCCCGTTGGCAGTCTTCGTCGCGCGCGGCATCATCGAGCGGCTCGGACATCAACGCGATCGCCTGCTCGCCGCCGCGACGTGGATCACCGTGATTGTTTATGCCGTGCTCGCGTTGGTCTTCGTGCGCATGGCCCCGCTACTCGTCAACAGCTATCCCCTGGCGACCTGGATTAGCGTCTGCCTGCTTGGATGCTCGGCGATTGCGCTCGCGGGCATTGCCGCCACCTCGTCATGGCGCGTGTTGCCAGTCGGAACGTCCGTGGCTGGAGTGCTGTTCCTCGTCTCGGTGTGGTTCGGCGTACTCGCTGGCAACCGGCCCGAGCCGGTCGAACAGATGGCGGCGCTGATCCATTCCCACCGCGCTGCTCAGGAACCGATCGGCGTGCTCGATGTCTTTACACGGAACCTTGGCTTCTATACCAGAGCACCGCGAATGCAGTTGTTCGGCGTGGAACAGGCGGGCATGTTTCTGCACTCACCTGAACGGGTGCTGCTCGTCCTTCGCTCGGCTGATGTGCCTGCGGTCGCCGCTCAGTCAGGGCTGCGCCTGAACACGCTCGGCGAAGTTCGCTATCTCAATACTGCCAATATTCGCGTGCGAACCTTGCTCCGCACTGACCCGTCCGCAGAGATCGAAGTGATTTCTCTAGTCACGAACCGATGATGCCGTGCGGCCTCACGGGAAGATCTTGCCCGGATTGAGAATGCCGTTCGGGTCGAACGCGGTCTTGAGCCGCTTCATCAGCGCGATCTCTTCCGGCGATAACTCGATCGACAGATAGCGAGCCTTCGCGAAACCGATGCCGTGCTCGCCACTGATCGAGCCTTCGAGCGCGACGACCCTCTCGAACAGCTCGCGCTCGGCCTGCGAGGCCCGGGCACGCTCGAGCGGGTCGTCCTTATTCACCATGAGGTTGACGTGAATGTTGCCGTCTCCTGCATGGCCGAACGACGAAATCCGCAGCGCGTAACGCTGCTTGAGATCGGCGATGACGTCGAACAACTGCGGCACACGTCCGCGCGGCACGACGACGTCGTGGTTGATCTTCAGCAGCCCAGTCGCGCGTAACGCGAGCGACAGTTGACGGCGGACGTGCCACAAGCCCTCGCGCTCGCTTTCAGTCGCCGCGCGGGTGACCGCGAGGGCCTTCGTCTCCTCGCAAGCAGACGCGACGCTGGCCATCTCCTCTTCGACAGCGGCCGCCGTACCATCGCACTCTACGATCAGCAGCGCACCCGCGCCCGCCGGCACTACCGCTCGGCCCGCGTAGGACTCCACCGCTCGCAGCGAGTCATCGTCCACGAGCTCGATCGCCGCTGGCACCGCACGTCGCGCGATGAGCGCGCTCACAGCGTCAACGGCATGCCGAACGTTCGTAAATGAGGCCGATAACGTGGCCCGCGCTGACGGCTGTGGAATCAGGCGCAGCGTGATCCTGGTGATGATCGCCAGCGTGCCTTCTGATCCGACCAGCAACTGTGTTACGTCGTAACCGACGACGTTCTTCACCGCCTTGGAGCCGGTGTGCAGAATTTCGCCGGTCGGCAGCACGGCCTCGAGCGCCAGCACATAGCGCTTGGTGGTGCCGTACTTGAATGCCCGTGGCCCACCCGCGCATTCCGCTACGTTGCCGCCGATGGATGACGTGTCGAGACTGGCCGGATCCGGCGGATAGAACAAGCCTACGCGCGTCACTGCGCGCTGCAGGTCGCCGTTGATGACGTTAGGCTCGACCACGGCGATGAGATTCAGTTCGTCGATTTCGAGAATCCGGTTGAGCCGGGCCATCGACAGCACGATGCCCCCACTCGTCGGCACGGCTCCCCCCGTATACCCGGTGCCTGCGCCTCGCACAACGAGCGGGATGCGGTGCTGATTACACAGCCGCGCGATCGCGGCGATCTCAAGTGTGGAGCCGGGGACAACGACGAGATCGGGAAGGTGCCCCTGTCCCAGGGCATCGGCGGCATGTGCAGTCAGTGAAGGCTGATCGGATAGTACCCAGGCATCACCGACTATCCCGCGCAGCGCAAGAGCGATGTGATCCGTGATCCTCAGTGCCTCTGTGCCTCGCCCCTCGATGTTACTCGGGGCGCCCTGAGCTTGTCGAAGGGCGGTGTGTCGTAAATCAGTGTGAAGCCGTTGCCCTGGCGGGTTGCAGCGACTCGGCGAAGCGAAGAATCCGTGTCGCACCCTCTCTCAACTGCTCCATCGACGTCGCGTACGAGATGCGCAGATAACCTGGCGCGTCGAACGCCTCGCCGGGCGTGACAACGACGTGCTCCTTCTCGAGCAACGCCTGTGCGAAGTGCGCAGACGTGGCGATGCCATCCGCCGACAGCAGCCGTGAGATGTCGGGGAACAGATAGAACGCGCCGCTCGGCTTCACGCACTGAATCCCCGGATTCGCCGTGAGCCAGGCGTGGATGTTGTCGCGCCGGCGTCGATACTCATCGAGCATCGCCGTAACCGGATCCTGCGATCCGGTGATCGCGGCGAGGGCCGCCTTCTGGGTAATCGACGTGATGTTGGACGTGGATTGTCCCTGAATGACGTTGAACGCCGCGGTCAGCTCCCTGGGCGCGATGGTCCAGCCACAGCGCCAACCGGTCATGGCATAGGCCTTCGACGCGGATCCGGCGATCACAGTGCGATCGCGAAGGCGATCGAACAGGATGCGCGGCAGATTGTGCGGAACCGGCTCGTAGATCAGTCGCTCGTAACAGAGATCGACGATGACCCAGAGGCCGCGCGCCGCTGCAACGTCGGCAATCGCCGCGACGTCCTGTTCGTCGATCAGGGCGCCGGTCGGATTCCCAGGCGAATTGAGGATGATGGCTTTCGTCCGCGGCGAGATCGCAGCGATCACGGCTTCCGCGTGCACCCTGAAGCCGTCGCCCGACTGCGTGGAAACGATGACGGGGACCGCGCCCATCAGCTTGACCTGCTCGGGAATCGTCGGCCAGTACGGCGCGTGGGTGATCACTTCATCGCCGGGATCGAACAGCGCGAGGGCTGCGTTGAACAGCGCCTGCTTGCCGCCGACGGTGATCAAGACCTCCGGCATGGCGATGTCCACGCCGTAATCCTGATGGTATCGCGCACAGATCGCCTGGCGCAGTTCGGGAATACCCGGAGCGACCGTGTATCTGGTGAAGTTGGCGTCGATCGCGGCCTTACCGGCGTCCTTCACGTGCTCAGGCGTCGGGAAATCCGGCTCGCCGGCGCTGAAGTCGACAACGTTGCAGCCTTCACGGCGCAACCGTTCGGCTTCAGCGGCGACCTTCAGCGTCGCCGACGCCGACACGTTCGCGAGTCTCTGCGCGAACATCCTAGCCTCGAACCGTTGCTTCCTGCTTGCGCCGCATCGCCTGCTCCACCGCCGGTGGCACGAGGCCTGTCACGTCGCCGCCAAGGTTGAACACTTCTTTCGTCAGGCGCGAGCTCAGATAAGTGTACTGCTCGGCCGGCATCATGAACACCGTTTCGAGCATCGGCTCGAGATGGCGGTTCATCAGCGCCATTTGAAATTCGTACTCGTAGTCCGACACGGCACGGATGCCGCGGATGATCGCACTGGCGCGGCGCCCGCGTGCGTACTCCACGAGCAATCCCTGGAAGCTCTCGGCTTCGATGTTCGGATACTCGCGGAACACCTCGCGAATGATGCCCACCCGCTCGTCGGCGCTGAACAGCGGCTGCTTCTCCTGGTTTACCAGCACCGCGACGACGATGCGCTCGAAGAGACGCGCGCTCCGCAGGATGATGTCGACGTGACCGTTGGTCAGGGGATCGAACGAGCCAGGAAAGACGGCAAGTCGGCCGGCCGGGGGGGAAGACATGTCACTCCTTTAGTTGAGCGGGTGGCGTAAAGAACGTGAGCGTGCTATCACCAGACTTCACGCGCCGTATCGGCGCGAGCAATCCGGCGGGCGCCAGTTCACGGCGCGTCGCATGCTCCAGCACTACCAGACCTCCAGGCGCGATCGCCCGAGCCGACGCGTCGAGCACGGCGGTCATGGTCGTGATGTCGTACGGCGGATCCAACAGGATCAGATCGAACGCGTTCGAGCCGAGGCCGGGCAACACGGTGGCAACATCGCCACGGTGGATAGTATAGCCGTCCTCCACGGCGCAGGCCCTGAGGTTCTCCTCGATGAGCGCGATGGCGCGGCGGTCCTGTTCGATGAACGTCACCTGCGCGGCACCGCGGCTGATCGCCTCGATTCCGACAGCACCTGTTCCGGCGAACCCATCGAGCACACGCGCGCCATCGATTCTCGGCGCCACGATGTTGAACAGCGTCTCGCGGAGCTTGTCGGACGTCGGACGCAGACCGTCCCACGCCGGGGCTTTCAGACGACGGCCCTTCAGGCGGCCGGCAATGATGCGCATGGCCTGATCAACGCCCAAGTCCCAAGTCCCAACGCCCAACCATTCCCAATCCCGACGCCCAACAACGTCCAACCTTCACTAACCGATTTCGATCAAGCCGAACTGTTCCTGCCACTGCCGCGCGACGAATGCGGTCAGCTCCGGTGTCAACGCCCCGCGCTCGACGAGCGCTCGCGCCTCGTGATGCGCGAGTTCCATGATGTCGCGATCGCGGACGAGATCTCCGGTGCGCAACTTGGGCAGTCCCGATTGCCGCGTGCCGAAGAAATCTCCAGGGCCGCGCAGCTCGAGATCGCGTTCAGCGATCACGAACCCATCGTTGGTGGACGACATCGCCTTCAGTCGCTCCCGCGCGTCATCGGTCCATGGCGCCTGATAGAGGAGGATGCACAATGACTGCGCTGAACCGCGGCCGACCCGCCCGCGCAACTGGTGCAGCTGCGACAACCCGAATCGTTCGGCGTGCTCGACGACCATGATCGATGCGTTCGGCACGTCCACGCCGACCTCGACGACGGTTGTTGACACCAGGACGTCGATCCGCCCCGCCGCGAACGCGTGCATGACATGGTCCTTTGCGTCCTGTTTCATCCGGCCGTGCAGCAGCGCGACGCGGTGGGCGGGGAACACTTCTGCCTGCAGGTGATCGGCCATCTCCGTCGCCGACTTCAGATCGAGCTTCTCCGACTCCTCCACCAGCGGGTAGATGATGTACGCCTGACGTCCGGCGTCGAGCTCCGCACGAATCAGATCGTAGATCTCGTCGCGACGCGACTCCGGCTTGACCAGCGTCGTCACCGGCTTGCGGCCAGGCGGGAGATCGGGGATCTTCGAGACGTCGAGTTCGCTGTAATCGGTGAGCGCGAGCGTGCGCGGGATCGGCGTGGCGGTCATGAGCAGGACGTCAGGACGCAATCCTTTGCCGCGCATGGCCGCACGTTGCGCGACACCGAACCGGTGCTGCTCATCGATCACGACGAGCCCCAATTTATTGAACGCGACCTGCTCCTGCACCAGCGCGTGCGTGCCGACGACGAGGTTCGTTGTCCCTCGCTCGATGTTGGCGAGCAAGGTGTGCTTGTGCAGACCCGGCGTGCTGCCCGTCAACAGATCGACCCGGAACCGCGACGAGGCCAGCAGCTTCGCGATATTGCGGTAGTGCTGCGCGGCGAGGATCTCGGTCGGCGCCATGAAGGCAACCTGCAGACCATTCTCCATCGCGACGATCGCCGCGAGCAGCGCGACAATCGTCTTGCCGGCACCGACGTCGCCTTGCAGCAGTCGATGCATCGGCTCGCGGCGCAGCATGTCGTCGACGATCTCCTTCACCGCCTGCCGCTGACCCGCGGTGAGTTTGAACGGCAACACCTTGGCAGCCGACGCACGAATCCGATCGTCAACGAGTGGCACGAACGGCTTCAGCTCGCTGCTGGTGGCGTGGCGCCGCCGCGCATGGCCGATCTGGAACAGGAAGAACTCCTCGAAGATGAGCCGACGCTGGGCAGGCGACCGGAAGGCATTCAGGACGTCGACCGACGCCTCGTTTGGCGGAAAGTGCGACTCCTCGAGTGCGGCTCGACGCGGCATCAACTGCAGCCGGATGCGCAATTCCTCCGGCAACGGGTCGGGAATGTCGGGGGGTATTTGATCGAGTGCCTGCCGGACGAGACGCCGCTGCATGTTGGGCGTGACTGTCCCGGTCTTTTCATAGAACGGCACGACGCGGCCCATCTGCAGACTCGATAAATCGTCGGCGACGAGCTCGTACTCGGGGTTCATGAAGTGGAGGCCGGTCGAATCCAGCTTCACGTCGCCGAAGACGACCACCTGCAGGTGCGCCCTCAGCACGTCCGCCAGAAAGGCTTGATTCATCCACGTGCAGCGAATCGATCCACTCGCGTCGGCGATGACGGCGTGAAAAATCTTGAAGCCCCGTCGTCGAGTGACTGCGACGTTCGCTGATTTGATCTCGCCCAGCACGGCGGCTTTGTTGCCTGGACGTAGTGAGGCGATTGGCTGCATGCGGCTGCGGTCCTCGTAGCGGAACGGCAGCCGATAGAGCAGGTCCTGGACGAGAACCAGACCGGCGCGTTTGAGGTCCGCGGCTTTCCGCGGACCCACGCCTTTCAGAAACTGGAGAGGAGTAGAGAGGAAATCAACGGCCGTGGATGTCACTGCACAACGACGGCCTGCCCTTGCCCGACTTCGATCTGTCGGATGCCTGCGGGCAGCGCGAACGGTTCGTCGATGTTGACGCCCCGCGAATCGTCGGCCGTCTTCGAGTAGTACGAGACGAGCTCCTGGAGGAGCGTCTTCGGTACCGGGACGCCGGAGATCGCCGCCGATTGAAGCTCGAACCGGCCCTGTCCATTCTGGGTGCGCAGGACGCCACTGACCGTGACCGGCAGGCGGCCGCCGAGGAGATTCCAGGGATCGATCAACGAGCCCGTGCGCTTCGTCTTGGCGACCGCGTCGAGATCGACGGTTGCCGCGCCGCTGACTTTGCCATCGCCGATGATGGTGATCTGCGGTTCGGTCATGCCGGCTGGCAGCAGCGGACTGGCGCGATACGCAAACCACGAATTGAGTTCGGCTTCACTCACGGAGGTGCGGCGCGGCACAGCGGTGCGCGCGACGAGCGTGCCCTGCTGCGAGATGATCGCAACCTTGCGCGCGAACGCGTCGGCTTGCTGCGGCGTGAGCGCGGCCGCTGTCAGAGCGGCTACGCCGAGAATCAGCGCGAGTGATGCGCTCAACGCGATACGCAGGTACATAGGCGACCTCTGGGGAGCTGGCTGTTCACGAGTGTAGCATCGATGCAGACTTGATCTTCGCCTTATGTTCGCATATAGTTCGCCTACCTCGGCCAGCCCGCGCGCCCGGGCGAGAGGTCGATTGGAGGATGGGCTGTGCTGCCGCTCACCAAACGTCAGCGGGAAATCCTGGATTACCTCAACGAGTTCATCCAGCAGCACGGCTACGCGCCGAGCCTGGAAGAAATCGGACGCCGCTTCAATCTGTCGTCGCTCGCCACCGTCCACAAACATCTCAGCAACCTTCAAGAAAAGGGCTTCATTCGTCGCGCCTGGAATCGCAGCCGGTCGGTCGAGCTGGTCCCGACGCGCGGTGCCGGTCGCGCCATGGAACTGCCGCTCCTTGGCTACGTCGCCGCAGGCGTGCCGATTGAAGCAGTCGCTGGCACAGAGACGATTGCCGTGCCCGAGACGTTGGCTGGCAAGCGGGACAGCTACGTCCTGCGCGTCAAGGGCGACTCGATGATCGACGAACAGATCCGCGACGGCGATTTTGTCATCGTCGAGGATCGGAAGTCGGCCGATAACGGCGAGATGGTCATCGCGCTGATCGGCGGGCTCGATGTCACGCTCAAGAAGTTTTATCGGGAGCATGGACGAATTCGTCTACAGCCGGCCAATCCGGCGATGCAGCCGATCATGGTTGACCCCGACGCCGTGCAGGTCCAGGGCGTCGTCGTCGGCGTGATGCGCAAGTATTAGGCGCGCTCGTGGAGGCGGGTCCTCCGACTCGCCTGCGCCTGTCCGTCCAGGTCAAAGATGCTAGGCTTTGACCCATGAGCGACGAACAACAGGAGCGCAAGCAAATCAATTTCACGATCGTTCCCGACGAGCAACCCGGCGAGCCGCGCATCTACGCCAACTTCTGCTCGATCGCCCACACCCCGTTTGATTTCACGTTGACCTTCTGCGAGGTCATGCCGCTGTCCGAGAAGGAAGTTCGCGACGCGGAACAGAATCACGTCGTGCGCGCGCCGGTGAAGACCCGCATCGTGGTGCCGGTCCAGTTCGTGCCAAACCTGATTTCCGCGCTCCAGGAACATATGAGGGTCTTCAACGAGACCTACTCGAACGTGGGATGGTCCAAAGGGCCGGTGCACTAATACTTGAAATCACCTGACATCACTCGCCGCATTATCGAGACACTGTCCGAGCAGCATCCCAACGCGGACACAGAGCTGCACTACCGCAACGCGTTCGAGTTGCTCGTCGCAACGATTCTGTCGGCGCAATCGACGGACGCTCGAGTGAATATGGTGACGCCGGCGCTGTTCGCGAAGTATCCGAACCCGGCCGCACTGGCATCGGCGCGGCCAGCGTCACTCGAGAAGCAGATCAAGTCGACAGGTTTCTTTCGCCAGAAGTCGAAAGCCCTGATCGGCATGGCCAGGGCGCTCGTCGCCGAGCACGGCGGCGACGTACCAGCCGACATGGCGCGGCTCATAAAGCTGCCGGGCGTTGGTCGCAAGACCGCGAACGTCGTGCTCGGTCACGCGCTCGGCGTCCCCGGACTCCCGGTCGATCGACATGTGCTCCGCGTCTCGAACCGCATCGGCATTGCCGAGGACGACGATCCGGTCAAGGTCGAGGCGCAACTGTGCGAGGCGCTGCCCAGTGAAATGTGGACGCTCGCCTCGGACGTACAGATCCTGCATGGCCGCCGCATCTGCCGGCCGAAGCCGCTCTGCGATCAGTGCCTGGTCATCAACGATTGCAATTACTATCGCAGCTTGACCGCTGCGCCCGAGCGGGCCGTGAAAGCTGCGCGGCCGGCGCGGCGACCGCGACCCAGCCATGACACGCGCCGCCTTCGAACGTCTCGTCACTGAAGCGATCGCTCTCATCCCCAAGCGATTCCGGCGCGAGATCAAGAACGTTGCGCTCGTCATCGAGGACGAGCCGAGTCGCGATCTGCTCGAGGAAATGGAGGTCGAGCCTCCTGACTCCCTGTACGGGCTGTATCAGGGTACGCCGCTCACCGAACGCGGGTGGCCGTGGGGCAATGCGCTGCCCGACCGCATCACCATCTTCCAGAAACCGATCGAAGAAGACTGCGACGATGAGGACGAAGTGCGCGCAGTGATTGGTGAAACGCTGATTCACGAGGTCGGCCACTACTTCGGTCTGAGCGAGGAGGAGATTGAAGAGATCGAGACGCACTATTGGCGCGGAGAAACACTGGGGCCTGAGGAGGAGGATTGAGGGCCCTTCGACCCGGCTCAGGGCAGGCTCGCAAGCGATTCGGCCAGCACTTCCTCGAGCCGGCCTGGGTCGCCAAGCTCGTTGACGCGCTCGATGCGCGCCCGGACGAGACGTTCCTCGAGATCGGACCTGGCCGCGGCGCGCTCACCGTGCCTCTGGCCGCCAGAGTGAAGCGCCTTTTCGCCGTCGAAATCGACCGCGATCTCGCGGCAGCTCTCCCCGCGATAGTGCCCGACGTCGATCTCGTTCGAGCGGACTTCCTCGACGTCAACCTCACCGATCTTCTCCGCGACGCCCCCAAGCCCGTGCGCGTCGTCGGCAACCTTCCGTACAACGTGGCCTCCCCGATCTTGTTCAAGCTGCTCCACGAGGCGGATGATGGGCGGATGCTGCGGGATGCGACCCTGATGCTGCAGAAGGAGGTAGCCGATCGTCTCGTAGCGAGGGCAGGTTCCGACGGGTACGGAGCCCTGGCGATTCAGGTGGCTTTGCTCGCCGATGCCAATCGCATTCTGTCCCTGCCGCCTGGCGCCTTCCGACCGGCACCCAAGGTGAAGTCGGCGGTCGTCTGTCTTCGCTTCCGCGAGCCGGCAGTGGACGTCGGTGATCGTTCGATGTTCGAGAAACTGGTTCGCGGCGTCTTCCTGCAGCGCCGGAAAACCGTGGCAAACGCCCTTAAGCCGGTCGCCGACGCTATCGGACGCTCCGCGACGGAACTGATTGAACAGGCACGAGTTGATCCGAAGGCGCGGCCAGAAGCGCTGACGCTCGCCGACTTCGCGCGGCTCGCTCGAGCTATGCTATGATTTCGCCCGGAAGTCGTTGAGCCTGCCCGGGTTTGAGGCGCTCCCAGCCGCCTGATTCGTGACCGAGGGCCTGCCAGGGTTCTCGTTTGCGCACACACAATCGAAAGATGCTCTCGCTGGTCTCCGCATGATTCAGTCCGCCGTACCGGACGTGTCGCCGTCAACGCTCGAGGTCGTCCCTCTTGGAGGCCTCGGCGAGTTCGGCATGAATATGATGGCCGTGTCATGGGAGGACACCACGATCCTCATCGATGCGGGTGTCATGTTCCCGGAACCCGACCAGCTCGGTGTGGACCTGATTATTCCGGACCTGACGTTCGTCGAGTCGCGGCGGAACAACGTCAAGGCGCTCATTCTCACCCACGGCCACGAAGATCACATCGGCGCGGTGCCCCACGTCATGCCGATGTTCGACGGCCCGGTGTACGGCACGGCGATGACGCTGGCGTTCATCCAGCCCAAGTTGGATGAGCACGAAATTGATGCGGGCGATCGTCTCAAGACGATCAGCCCGCGCGACACGATCACCGTCGGACCGTTCTCGATCGAATTCATTCGCGTCACGCACAGCATGCCAGACTGCGTGGCGCTGGCGATCACGACGCCGGCCGGCACGATCGTCCACACTGGCGACTTCAAGATCGATCAGACGCCGATCGACGGCCAGCATTTCGATCTGCACCGCTTCGCCGAGCTCGGCTCGCAAGGCGTGCTCGCGCTGTTCGCCGACAGCACCAACGTCGATCGCAAAGGATTCACCGGTCCCGAGACTGAAGTCATCGATGCCTTCGAGGAGCTGTTCACCAGCACCCACGGCAAGCTGGTCGTCGCCGCGTTCTCATCGAGTATTTATCGGATGCAGATCCTCGTGGATCTCGCGACGCAGTTCGAGCGCAAGGTTGCGTTCGTGGGCCGCAGCATCGTCCAGAATTCCGAGATCGCACAACGCCTCGGCTACCTGCGCATTCCGGCCGGCGTGCAGATTCGCGACAGCGACATCTCGAATTATGCGTCGCAGGACGTGCTGTGCATCGCGACAGGCTCGCAAGGCGAACCCCAGGCGGCGCTCTCGCGGATCGCCATCGACGATCACCGCTTTGTGAAGCTCAATCCCGACGACGCGGTGGTTCTTTCAGCGCGCGCGATTCCCGGCAACGAGAAAGCCATCGCTCGCACGATGAGCCACATCGCCCGCCGCGGCGCCGATGTGGTGACGCCGGAGATGAAGCATGTCCACGTCTCAGGACATGGCGCGGTGGAAGAATTGAAGCTCGTCCTTTCGCTCGTTCGACCGCGATACTTCGTGCCTGTCCACGGCGAGTATCGGCAGCTCTCACAGCACGCCCGTGTCGCCAAGACCGTCCTGCGTGGTCTCGAGCCGCCGGTCCAGGTGCTGCTCGCGCAGGACGGCGACATCATTCAGTTCGATCGCAATGGTGCGCGCATTGCAGACAAGGCGCCCACCGGCAGAGTGCTTATCGACGTGACACGAGTCGGCGAAGTCGGCGACGAAGTGCTGCGCGACCGGCGGCATATCGCCGCTGACGGTCTCGTCGTGGCAGTCGTCGCCATCAGCGGTCACAACGGCGCGATTGCCGGCACACCCGAGTTGGTCGCACGGGGCTTTGTCGTGGACGAACGCGAGGCTTCGTCATTGTTCGAAGATGCCGAGGGCGTCATTCGCGAATGCATTTCAACGTCGAGCGTCGAGGAACGCACCGATCAGGGACTGATGACAGAGAAGCTCCGCGTCGAGCTGCGGCGGTACTTCAAGAGGCGTACCGGGCGCCGGCCTCTTGTTCTGCCAGTACTGATGGAGATCTGAGTCGTGCCTGAGTCCACGTTGTCGCGTCGTATCAGCGAGTTTGTCGGCGTCGCGCTGTTTGCACTGGCGCTGATCTGGCTGATCTCGCTCGTCACCCACGACGCGGCCGACCCGGTGTGGTTCTTCACGACCGGGGCATCTCACCCACCGGCAAATTTCGTCGGCCGCGTGGGCGCGTTCCTTTCCGAGCTGTCGTTCCAGCTACTTGGCTATGCCGCGTATCTCATTCCGGCGGTCATCGGCGTCGCCGGCTGGCACTACTTCTGGTGTCAGACGCCCGATGCCGCGTATACGAAGCTGACCGGCGTCGCGCTGCTCTTCGGGTGCAGCAGCGCGTTCCTGGGTCTCGTATTCGGCAGCACGGAAGTGACTGGCAAGGCGTTCCACGCCGGCGGATCGATCGGCCGGGGGTTCGGCCTCTTCATGTCCGACTATCTGAATCGCACCGGCTCGCTCATCGTCCTGCTGACGATGATGATGCTGGCCGTGATTCTGTCCACGCAGTTCTCGTTCGGCCGGATGTTCGCGTCCGCAACTGCGAACTCGCAGAATCTGTCGGCGCGAGGCATCGGCTGGTTGCGCGCCTGGATTGAGCGAAAGCGCAAAGACATGGCGCGCCGCGAAGTGATCGCCAAGCACGCCAAGCCGGTTGTCGCTGGCACGAAACCGGGTCGCGCGCCTGCAGCCGAGAGCGACGAGTCACCGGCGCGGCCGGCAAGATCGATCGAGGCCGAACCCGCGTCACCGTCGTCTCGGCCGTCGCCGCCGGTCGTCGCCCGGAAGAGGGCGGAAGCTGCACCGCTGCCGCTGGCTGAGGAGCCCAAGGCGCCTGCTCAGCGAAAGAAGGGGGCATTCACGCTACCGCCACCGTCGTTGCTCGACGCGGCCAAGGCGGAACGCAAGATCGACGAACGGGAACTGATGGAGGCCGCGCATCTGCTGGCTGAGAAATGCCGTGAGTTCGCCGTCGAAGGACAGGTCGCGCAAATCCATCCGGGGCCCGTGGTCACGACGTTTGAATTCAAGCCCGAAGCGGGCGTGAAGTACAGCAAGGTGACGAGCCTGGCCGATGACCTGTGTCTCGCGATGCAGGCCGAATCGGTCCTCATCGACCGCATCCCGGGCAAGTCCACCGTTGGCATTCAGATCCCGAATCCCAACCGCGAAGCGATCTCGCTGCGCGAGATGCTCGAGTCAGACGCGTATCAGCGTTCGTCATCCAAGCTGACGCTGGCGCTCGGCAAGACGATTCACGGCGAGCCGTACGTCACCGATCTCGCCACGATGCCGCACTTGCTGATCGCCGGCTCCACCGGCACCGGCAAGTCGGTCGGCCTGAACTCGATGCTGACGAGCATCCTCTATCGCGCCACCCCGGACGATGTGCGGATGATCATGATCGATCCGAAGCGCCTCGAGCTCGGGATGTACGAAGAGATCCCGCACCTCCTCTGCCCCGTCGTCGTCGATCCGAAGAAGGCGGCCAACGCGCTCCGCTGGGCGGTGCGCGAGATGGAAGAACGTTACAAGACGCTGGCCGCCGAAGGTGTGCGGAACATCGAGCAATACAACCGCAACGTTCGGCTCGTCCAGCAGGAGCGCGGCGCAGAGGCTGAAGACGCCCCAAAGACGTTGCCCTTCATCGTCGTCGTCATCGACGAGCTCGCCGACCTCATGATGGTGGCGAGCAACGAGGTGGAGGAATCCATCTGCCGCCTGGCACAAATGGCCCGCGCGGTGGGCATCCATCTGATCCTGGCTACGCAGCGGCCTTCGGTCGATGTCATCACCGGTCTGATCAAGGCCAACATGCCGTCGCGTGTCTCCTTCCGCGTGTCCTCGAAGATCGACTCGCGCACGATCCTAGACGCCAACGGAGCCGAGCAGCTCCTTGGCAAAGGCGACATGCTCTTCCTGCCGCCGGCGTCGTCTCGCAGCATCCGTCTGCACGGACCGTACATCTCCGAACAGGAGAGCGCGCGACTGGCCAGCTTCCTGCGCAAGCAGGGCAAGCCGACATTCGACGAGTCGATCACCGCCGAAGAGGAGGGCAAGTCCGGTCCTGGCGGGCTCGAGTTCGAGAAAGACGACCTTTACGACGAAGCCGCGCGCATCGTCGTCAGCAGTGGTCAAGTTTCGATTTCGTATCTGCAGCGCAAACTGCGGGTCGGCTTCAGCCGCGCCGCGCGACTGGTGGACATGATGGAGGCCGAAGGCCTGGTTTCACCGGGTGCCGCCGGCAAGCCCCGCGAGGTGCTGGTCGATCGCGGCTACTTCGAGGAAGTCGATGCGCAGCTTCGCTAGAACATTCGCGCTCGCGCTGATCGTGCTCGCCCCCGTCGTGCACGCGCAGACGCCGCAAGCGAAGAAGCTATACGACGACGCGCTCGTACGCGAACGCCTCGTCCGAGACGACCTTCAGCGCGCTCGCACGGACGACGCACGGACGTCTGTCGTGGCGAAGGCTCGCGTGTTGGCCGGCACGTATGAAGACATAGCAAGGTTGTTTCCGTCGAGCGGCTACGGGGACAACGCGCTCTGGCAGGGTGCAGTCCTCGCCGCCGATGCCTTCTGGCAGTTCGGCGAGGCGACCGATCGCGCCACCGCCCTGCGCCTGTTCTCGGCTCTGACGACGCGTTTCCCCTCGAGCTCGCTGACCACGAAGGTTGCCTCACAGACCAGAAGGCTCCAGGACGCGAAGCCAGCCATCACGTCGCCTCCAACCCGAACGGCTGCCGCCGTTTCAACGCCGCCGCCCGCACCAACCGGTCTTGCTGCGCTGCCGGCTGCCCTCACCGGCATCACACGTGAAGTGTTGCCCGAAGTGCTGCGCATCGTGATTCAGCTCGGGAAGGAAGTGGCGTTCTACGACGAACGGATCGGCGGGCCGCCGCGTGTCTTTCTTGATCTGCAGAACACGCGGGCGATCGAGCCGTTGAAAGACGCGGTCATTCCCTTCCCCGACGATGTCGTAAAGCAGGTTCGGATCGGGAGGCAGCCGAACTCCCGCACGCGGGTGGTGCTCGATCTCAAAGGCGACGCGCGTTACAGCGTCTATACGCTCTACAACCCATATCGCATCGTCGTGGACTTCGAACGCAAGCGCGCTCTTCCAGCGGCCCTCGAACCGAGACGTGCCTCAGCACCTGAACCGAAGCCTCTGCCAGTTACCATCGCGGCCGTCACCGAGAAGCCGACTCCCGCACCGGAGCTCAAGGTCATCGCGACAGCCGCAACGACAACGGACGCCGTGCCGCCATTCGGTGAAGCGGAGACGACTCCGCCTCCCCCGCTTCCGCCTTCGACCAACACGAACGGTGGGTTCTCGATGTCGCGGCAGCTCGGTCTCGGCGTCGCGCGCATCGTCATCGATCCCGGTCATGGCGGACACGATCCGGGTGCGAAGGCACGCGGCCTCGAGGAAGCAGAACTCGTCCTCGACGTGGCGCTTCGGCTGGAGGCCCTGTTGAAGGATGCTGGCGTCGAAGTCATCATGACCCGCCGGTCGGATACGTTCATTGCGCTCGACGAGCGGACCGCCATCGCTAACCGCGTCGGCGCAGATCTCTTCTTGTCGATTCACTCCAACGCGAGCGCAAGCGACCTGGCGCACGGCGTAGAAACGTATTTCCTGAACTTCGCGCCAAATCCACAGACTGAAGCCATTGCCGCTCGCGAAAACGCCGGCGGCTCCCGGACCATGCGGAACCTGCCCGACATCGTGCGAGCAATCGCGCTCAACAACAAGATCGACGAGTCGCGTGACTTTGCGTCGATGGTACAGAGCGCGCTGTACACGAAGCTGCAGAAGACGAATCGCATCGTCCGCAATCTGGGCGTGAAGCAGGCGCCATTTATGGTGTTGGTCGGCGCGACGATGCCGAGCATCCTTGCGGAGATCTCATTCATCACCAACCGGCAGGAAGCCACGCTGCTGAAGACCGACAAGTACAAGCAGCAGATCGCGGAAGCGTTGCTGGCCGGCGTTCTCCGCTATCAGCAGACGCTGAAGAAGGTCCCCGCGATCGCCGGCCGGTAGAGGCGGACACTACATCAGGACGCGCGGCCGGCGAACTCGCGCGTTTCCGTGTGGACCTTCACGCGCTCGCCTTCCTTGATGAACAGCGGCACGCGGATCTCGAGACCCGTTTCGAGCCGCGCCAGCTTGGTGACGCCGCCACTGGCCGTGTCGCCGCGGACGCCGGGCTCCGTATAGGTGACGGTCAACTCCACGTGCGGGGGAAATTGGATCCCAATCGGTGCGCCGTTGTACTTCTGGACTTGAACCAGCACGTTATCTACAACCAGCTGCCGGTCATCGCCGAGCGTATCGGAGCCGATCGTCAACGTTTCGAACGTCTCCTGATCCATGAAGTGGTAGCCCTCGTTGTCGGAATACGAGAACGAGGCTGAGACCTGCACGAGGTCCGGTTCAGCAAACTTCTCCCCCGCCTTGAATGTCTTGTCGAACACCGCCCGTGTCAGCAGATTGCGCATTTTGAGACGGACGAGCGTCTGTCCGCCGCGGG
>DAINQP010000078.1:0-22753 GCA_036742665.1 Vicinamibacterales bacterium
GTCACGACTGGCGTGATCAGCGCGACCGGCCGTTCGCTGCGCGCGCGCACCGGCCGAATGATGGAGAACATCATTCAGACCGATGCGGCACTGAATCCGGGCAACTCTGGCGGTCCGCTGGTGACCAGTGCCGGCAAAGTCGTCGGCGTGAACACCGCGGTGATCATGGGTAGCCAAGGCTTGAGTTTTGCGGTGCCGATTGATACGGCAACGTTCGTTGTGACGGCGATCCTGCAGGAAGGCCATGTGCGCCGGGCATTCCTCGGTATCGGGGGCCAGAACTTGCGTCTGCCCCGCCATCTCGCGCGGGCTGCATCAGTCAGCGCACAGACTGGCGTGCGAGTGGAGTCGGTCGTTCCCGAGAGTCCGGCGGGCCTGGCCGGCGTTCTGCCCGGCGACGTGATCATTGGATTCTCTTCGACACCAGTCGGCAGCGTTGACGACCTGCATCGAGTGCTGACGCGCGAGGCGATCGACGTCGCCGCCACGCTGCGCATTGTGCGTGGCGCGGCACGGATGGACGTGCCGATCACGCCGACGGAAGCAGCGGCCTGAGTACGAACCTGAGTCCGTTCTGATTCCTGATTCCTGATTCCTTACAACGATCTCAGATAGGCGATGACGTCCGCCGCGTCCTGCTGAGACATCCGAAATCGCGGCATCGGCGGGCGGAGCTGCCGTCCATCCCAGCGGATCGCGCCCTGCGTCAGCAGGCGGATCGCCTGTTCGTCGTCATAGCCGGGAAGACCAGCAATACGAGGAATCTGATTGGGCCAGTCGGCGCTGAAGGTGGGACGCACGGGCATCGCGCCGCCCTTGAACTTCGTGCCAACCACGAGAGCGCCCTGCGAGTCGCGCGCCGAGTGACACTCCCAGCACATGATCACCTGCTCTACGAGATACCGTCCGTGCTCGAGATTCCCGGTCGCTCTCGCCGCGGCCTGCGGCGCACCCGTTGGGGACGCGGCTGGCTTCTGCTGACCCGACAGCGAGACGACGAGGGTCAGGAATAACACGGACGAGAGCACACACAGACGAGCAACGGACATTTCGTATCCTCCAGTTCTCAATTTTCCTTCAGATCGCTCAGCACCGCTACTAGCGCGAGCGGATCGACGCTGAACTCACTCAAGCGCAGTGCCCAGTGCAGATGTGGTCCGGTCACGCGGCCAGTCGCGCCGGACACACCGAGCATCTCGCCGCGGGCGACGTTGCTGCCGGCTGCGACGTCGATGCGCGAGAGATGCGCCAGCAGCGAGAACATCCCGAGACCGTGATCGATCACGACGGTATTGCCGGAGAAGTAGAGATCTTCGGCGAGCACGACACGTCCTGCGTTCGGTGCCGCGACCGGCGTCCCTGCCGCAGCCCGAAAATCGGCGCCCTGGTGCCGCCCGCGCGGTTCACCGTTCAGCACGGTGAGCCGACCGAAGCTGCTGGTCGCGGTGCCCGGCACAGGTAATTGGAACGTGCCTCGCCAGGCGCGCGGCGTTGCTTGCGTGAAGATCGCGGCGAGACGCTTGGCTTCGCTTGCGATGCGCTCGGCTTCACCGGCCGGCGGATTCACGAACTCACCACTCACGCGCAATCGTCTCGTTTCGAACTGCTTGCGCACAATGGTCAGGGTCGTCTTACCACCCGCTGCGCCGGCTGAATCAGCGCCTGTGACATCGATATCGTAGGTCCCAGGCTTGGCTTCGAGACCTGCCGCGACGAACCCGCACCATTCGAGTGGCGCGGTCTCCCAGAAACGAACCGGCCTGCCGAACGCGTGGCCGGTGAGACTGGTCAGCGGCGTTGGCGATCTCACGGTCAGAAGAATCAGGCTTCCCGGGGATAGCGTCCGGGACGAGGCGGTGATCGTGAGCAGACGACCGTCCTGCCCAACGAGCGATGCGCTGAGCGCGCAAACGACCACGGCCAGCGTACAAGCAACGTGGCGCACTGGGTGTGTTTGGATCCTTCGTCGATTTTAGCAGTTGTGCGTTCGGGAATTGGCGTTGGGAGTTGGGAGTTGTGTGGAAGGTGGGGACGAGGGGCCAGGTCTTCCCGGCGCGCACAGGCGCGATCCGCAGCGGCCCGCCCCTCGCCGTATCGTCGTGGAAGGACTAGGGGACTTGCGGCGCCTCGGCACCGTACGACGGCGTCTCGGGAAGCCGGGTTGTCTGGCGGCGCCGAGGACGCGCATCCTGCATTTCGAAATCTCTGACGAACTTATCGAGCACGTCGTCGGTGTCGGCACCGAACTGTTCGATCACCGCATTTGCTGGATCGAATGCGGCGACGGCGTTTGATGAATCGGACGCGGGCGCCGGCCGATTGTCAGCGGCTGCCATCGGCATCGGCGCTGGATCCGCGACCGGTTCACGCTGCACCTGAGGCATCGCTGGGGCGCTCGGCTTGGGATCCGCAACCACGTGAGTCGGCGTGAACAGGCGCCCGACGACCGGTGCGTCGGCGACCTGCGCGGCGACCGTCTTCGGCATGGCCAGCTTCTTCGGCGCGGGTTTGGCGACAGGGGTCAGCTTCTTCGCTGGCATGGAGCGCTCATGACGGAACCAGAAGTACTGCCCCACCCCCCACGCAAGCCAGGCCACCCACGCGAGCTTCAGCGGGGTTCCGAACGCGTTGAGCACATCCATCATTTCAGACATTGCCCTACTCCACCCACGTAAAGGCCTTGTTCGCTGACAGCGAATACCGCGTCAGCAGGGCCTCGAAGATCGGTGCGTTGACACTCTCGAGCGCCATGGCCTGCCGCAGTGCCTGATCCACGTTGGTGCCATCCTCGCGCTCAATCACGAGGATGATGATCACGCGACGCTGATCCGACGTCTCCGTGAATCCCTTCGTCGGCATGTGATGACCGACGTTCAGCTTGCGAACCGGGATCGGGCCCGAAATCGCCTCGCGTACCCACATCGCAATACGCTCGGCACGGCGTGCCGCGCGAGCCTCTTCACGCTTGCGGCCGGCTTCGGTCGACAGGCCCTGGACGATCTCTTCGGAACTTGCACCCACCGCAATGATCTCTTTCGCCTTGTTCAGGACGTTCTTCATCTCCATCGTGAACGAAGGCTCGGCGAGTTGCTCGAGCGATTCGTACGACGAAAGGCGCCAGCGGAATTCGTCAGTAAAGAGCAGGACCCGGAAGGACGCGCGATGCCCGGCCTCGTCTTTGGCGTTGCGCACGATCACGTCGTGCGCGACTTCGGGCGGCGTCGGCGTCGTCAGCCGTGTCAGGCGATCCACTTCGAGCACCGTCGCATACGACAAGCACACACCTGCGATGACGAATGCGAGCGTCGATGCGCCCCATGCGATCGCGGCAAACGCGGACTGCCATTTGCGCTTTACCGGCACTGCACTCGGAACCACAGGACCTTCCTCCCGGGCCACTCAAGTGCAGGATTGTCGCCACAATCGGCGGTCTGTAGCGGCACGGGCACACGCGTGCAGATGCGGGTGAATTCCGCGAACCGACCCGGACCGGCGAGGGTGACACAAAGTGGCGCGCGGACAAAAAGTGATCGCGTTGCACCGGACACAACGAGGCGCCGGTACGAAATCCGAGGATGGCTTACGAAACTCACTCGTCGCGCCGTAGCCTCACGGGCGAGGCGGGAGACTAGCGGATGAAGGTGAACTTACCCTGCGCCGACGTGCCGCTGCCGAACGGCCACATGAACGACCCGTTACTCGGCTTGGCCGTGGCGCTGACG
Organism: Vicinamibacterales bacterium; assembly: GCA_036742665.1. GTDB lineage: Bacteria > Acidobacteriota > Vicinamibacteria > Vicinamibacterales > UBA2999 > Gp6-AA40. Next base: position 3,723 of record DAINQP010000078.1, read on the forward strand.
CGAATGTAGTAGTCGCGATTGGGCTCGAGCATCGCCGTTTTGAATAGGGCGAGATGCTTGACAGTGGTCATCCACTGACGGACATCATTTTCGTCGGTCGTGGACTTGGATTCCTCGGTGCGTCCGTCGATGCGCAGCCCCATCATGTACTGGCGCTTCAGATTGTCGTACTCGACGCTGCTCGCGATGGTGGCGGTGCCGATCGTTCGATCGACCCAGGCGGGCACGTCCATACGCAATTCGATGGTGTAGGTAAATGTCGTCGTCAGGCCGCTCTGAATGGCTGCCCTCACCTCGTCCGTCAGGCCGTTCACCAGCTCAAACGAAACCAGCACCTGGCTATCTTTGACCAGCGGGACCACTCGCAGGGTCTGCGGGGCCTGAGCGAAGGAAGGAACGGCACCGGTAAGCAGCACCAGTGCATACAGGCCGGCAATCGGTAAGAGACGTGCAGAAATGGGCCGCATCACGCAGTCGCGCAATGAATGTAGCACATAGATCTAATCCCGCCGCCTTTCTTTTCGTCCTCGATGCTATGATTCAGCAGGGCTTTGAGCCCATCCACTGAGTGCGAATCCTCGCCCTCCTTCTCGGTGTGCTGATCAGTCTCGCCGCTTTCGAACAGTCGAGCTCTGCCCAGAGCTTCGCGTACGCGCTGTTCGAGGGCACGCTCGATTCGCTTCGGGTCGAAGCAGGAATACCTGCCATATCAGCTGCGATCGTTCAGGACGGCACGATCGCCTGGACACGCGGATTTGGGAAACAGGATCTCGAAGGCAATATCGCGGCAAGGCCCGACACGCCATACCCGATCGGCGCATTAGCGCAGACACTGGGCTCGACGGTACTGCTGCGCAAGTGTGTCGATGAGAGTTACCTGGAAATCACCGATCTCGTGGTCCGATGGATGCCAGCGTACCCCGAGACCGACACGAGCGTCGGCGAGCTCCTGAGTCACACCGCGCCAGACAAAACATTTCGCTACGCGCCATCGCGCCTGTCGGTGTTGACGGGTGTGATTGAAGAGTGTGCGCATCGCAAGTATCCGCAGCTGCTCGCACAAGAACTGTTCGATCTGCTCGGGATGATCGACTCGGTACCGGGACAGACGCTCAGTTCGCCATCGCTCGAAGATGTGGCGATGTTCGATCCCGCTCGCCTGGCGCGGTACAGCGACATCCTTCGTCGAACTGCGATCCCATACCGGCTGATCAATCGACGTCCGTTCCGAAATCCGGAACTCACGCCGGCCCATATCGGTTTCGCGCAGGGCGTTGTGTCGAGCGCGACCGATCTCGCACAGTTCGATCTGGCGTACGACGGTGGCTTTCTCGCTTCCGCGACGCGCGAGCTGGCGCTGACACAGAAGTTCGCGAATGGCCGCCCGCTCCGCACAGGACTCGGCTGGTTCGTACAGGCGTATAACGACGAACCAATCGCCTGGCAGTTCGGCGTCATCGAAAACGCCTATTCGTCCTTGATTGTGAAAGTCCCGAACCGCCGGCTGACACTGATCCTCCTGGCCAACAGCGACGGATTGACGGCTCCGTTCGGCCTCGACGCAGGGGAGGTCACGGCCTCCATTTTCGCCAGGGCGTTCCTGCGAACATTTCTGCCTTGAACCTGACCGCACGCGCTGCGACGGCTGCCACGCTGTTGCTCGTCGTCCTGTGCGGTTTCCCACATGAGACCGGGGCCGACTATCTCTTCATGCCGTTCATCGGCGGCACATTTGCCGGCAGCACGACACATCTGACTGGGCTCGAGCAGAGCGAGGGCTCGAAACGCGTGACTTTCGGCGGTTCCGCCGGCTGGTTGAGTTCTGGACTTCTCGGCATCGAAGGTGAATTCGCATACACACCTGGACTCTTTCAGCGCAATGCCGAACGCCTTCCCCCAGGCCTCGTCTACGACAGCTCTGTGATGACCTTTACTAGCAGCGTGATTGTGGCTGTTCCGCAGAGTCTGACCGGATACTCGTTGCGTCCATACGTGATTGGTGGCCTCGGCCTGTTCCGCACGAGCCTCGACTACGACGAGGTATTCCCTACCGTCGACGACAATTCGTTGGGGTTCAATGTGGGGGGAGGAGCAATCGGCTTCCTCACACGGCGGACAGGTGTCCGTTTCGAGCTACGCCACTTCCGAACCTTCGCGCGCGAGCCGAGTGACTTCGGGGACGTTGGACCACGCGTGGGTTTCTGGCGTTTTACCGTCGGTGTTGTCATCAGGGACTGACCAGCTTTGCGTTTGGCCGGGTCCTTGCTTTACCTTGTCAGCATGACAGCTTTCCTCCTCTCTAGACGACGCGCACGAATCGCTGCGGTGCTCACGTTGAGCCTGTCGCTCACGACGTTTACCGTCGCCCAGACCAGGATCGTTGCGCCCAAAAACAAATACACCGTCGCTGAAGACGTGAAGCTCGGACGTGAGGCTGCGGCACAGGCCAAGAAGGAACTGCCAATGCTCAACGACGAGCGCGTTGACGACTACGTCGAACGAATCGGCCGGCGGCTCGCTCAGTCAGTGCCGCCCGAGTTCCAGCACCCTGAGTTCATGTACACCTTCGACGTTGTGAACCAGAAAGACATCAACGCCTTCGCGCTGCCCGGCGGTCCGATGTTCCTCAATCGCGGCATGATCGAAGCGGCGAAGACGGAGGGTGAAGTCGCCGGTGTGATGGCGCACGAAATGTCGCACGTCGCGTTGCGCCATGGGACTGCTCAGGCGAGTTCGGGTCAGGGCGCGCAGATCGGCGGCATCCTCGGGCAGATCGCCGGCGCGATCATTGGCGGTACCGCCGGCAGTGTTCTCTCGACTGGTTCGCAGATTGCGGCCGGCGCGTACGTCACGAAGTACAGCCGCGCCTACGAATCTCAAGCCGACATCCTCGGCGCACAGATGCTCGCCCGAGCGGGCTACGACCCGCGTGAGATGGCGAACATGTTCAAGACGCTCGCGGAAGAGGGCGGCTCGCGCGGACCCGAGTGGCTGAGCAGCCACCCCGATCCGGGTAATCGCTACAACGCCATCATCAAGGAATCCGCGTCGCTGCGCGTTGAGGGCAACGCCACTACCGGACAGTTTCAAGAAATCCAACGGCGTCTGGCGGGCATGCCACCGGCGTATACCGCCGAGCAGATTGCCAAGGGTCAGGCGCGCTCGAATCCGGGGACCGTCGCGACGCGCGCGCCGATCGATGTGCCGCCACCATCGAATTCGTTCCGGACGTCACAGCCGCTGAATTTCATGCGCCTGAGTCTGCCGTCCAATTGGAATGAAATCAGCGGTGGCAACGATGGCGTGACCTACGCTCCCGAGGGTGGCTACATCGAGTCCGGCAACAACTCGGCGTTCACGCACGGGTTGCAGATCGGCGTGAGCACTGTCCGTGGAAGTGGCAACTTGCAGCGTGACACGGAAGGACTGATCCAGGCGTTCGCGAAGGGTAACCCGCAGCTGAGAGCCTCGGGCAACTACACTCGCGACCGGATCAGCGGCCGGAACGCACTGCGCACGACTCTGTCAAATGTGTCGGAAGTCACTGGTCAGCGCGAATCGGTCTCGCTGACAACGACGCAGTTGAGCGATGGACGAGTGCTCTTCCTTATCGGCGTCTCGCCGCAGACCGAGGCGCGGGTGTACGAGGACGCGTTCCAGCGCGTGCGGCAGTCAGTCCAACTGTCCGACCGCTGAAGTCGCAATCCTCGACGTGATCGTTCACCAGGCCCATCGCCTGCATGAACGCATAGATCGTCGTCGGACCAACGAAGGTCCACCCGCGGCGGCGGAGATCCTTACTCAACGCGACAGACTCTGGTGTGGTGGCCATCCCCATCAGAGTCTCTCGCGTGATCTGACGGGGCCGCGATGCCGGAGCCGGCTGCCACTTCCAGAAATACTTCGACAACGAGCCGCACTCCTCACGGAGCTCAATCGCCCGCTTCGCGTTGTTGATCGTCGATTCGATCTTGCCGCGGTGACGAATGATGCCTTCGTCCCGGAGGAGTGTCGTCACGTCGCGCGCCGTGTACCGCGCAACGCGATCGATATCGAAATTTGCGAAGGCGCGGCGGAAATTGTCGCGCTTCCTGAGAATCGTCAACCAGCTCAAGCCGGCCTGAAACCCCTCGAGGCAGACCTTCTCGAATAAACGTCGGTCGTCTTTGACCGGTTTACCCCACTCGCGATCGTGATAGGCGACGTAGAGCGGATCGCTTCCGCACCACCAGCAGCGGTTGACCTCACGATTCGCCGCAGCGTTCACTTGAAGATGCCCCGGATGCTCCTGCCGATCGCGCCGAAGATTCCTTGGATAGCGCGCTCTGCGCGTTGCTGGAGGCTGCCCTGATGGATCTGACAGAGCTGCGTGGGAACGCCATCACCTTCCTTGAAGTACTCGGTGTAGCCCGGGCACCCGTCGAGCGCGCGGTGATACGACACCATGCAGATCCGCTCGCGGCGCAGGTCATCCGGCGGTGCGAAGTTGTTCGCCGGCAGACGCCGCGTAGTGCGGCGCATGAAGTCCGCCCAGATCGGCAACGCTACGCGTGACCCGGAGGCGCCCTCGAAGATCTTCTGCGGCTGATCGAAGCCGACCCACACGCCGACCACGACTGAGGAATTGAAGCCGACGAACCATGCGTCGCGGTTCTCACTCGTGGTCCCGGTCTTACCTCCCACTTCCCCTCGTACGCCTTGCGCGCGCACAGCCGCGCCAGTCCCGCGCAGCACGACATCCTCGAGCATGGAGACCATCTGAAAGGACACGTCGTCGGACAGGATCTTTTCGCGCTCAATGTGGACCTGATGCACGTTGCTGCCGTTCGCGTTGAAGACAGAGACGATGCCGCGCGGACGCACGCGGTAGCCCATGTTGGGAAAGACCGCGTAGGCAGCCGTCAAATCAATCGGACTGACCAGGCCGCTACCGAGCGCGAGCGAGGGCACGTTCGGTTGTTCGGTCACGCCGAGGTCATTGGCTAGACGCAGCACTGGTCGTGTACCGACGCGCTGCTGCAACAGCACGGCGGCGGCGTTGTTCGATTCGAGGAGCGCCTCGCGCAGCGTCATCGAATCCTGTCCCGTCGCGCGCTCGTCGCGCGGAATCCAGACGCCTTCGGGCGCCTGCACTGCGACCTGTCGCAGTCCGTTGATGGTCGAGACTGGAGACAGGCCCGTCTCGAGTGCCGCCGCGTAGACGAACGGCTTGAACGCCGAGCCCGGCTGCCGCTTGCTGCGCACTGCGCGATTGAATGGCGTCACGGTGAAGTCCGAGCCGCCAACCATCGCGAGCAGGTTGCCCGACTGCGGATCGATCGCAACGAGCGCGGCCTGCAAGTCGCTGCGACCGATGCGCCGCAATCCATCGCGGACGGCGATCTCGGCGGCGTCCTGGAGCTCGGGGACGAAAGTCGTGTGGACCTTCCAGTCCGGAGGGTTGTCGCCGCCGTAGATGTCGCGGAACTGCTGCCGCAGGAATTCCTTGGCGTAGCCGTGACGCGCGCTCGAGACCGACGAGAGCGGCTGGACCTGAATGCGCTCCGCACGGGCTTGCTGCTCCTGCTGGACGGTGATCTTCTTCTCCTCGCGCATGCGCTGCAGGACGACGAAGCTGCGCCGGCGCGCCGCATCAAGATGTGTCCACGGCGAATACGAAGCCGGCGCGCGAATGATGCCGGCAATCAACGCCGCCTCACCGAGCGAGAGATCCGCCGCGGGTTTCCGAAACATCTTCCGTGACATCGTCTCGACACCGTAAATGCCGCCGCTCAGATAGACGCGGTTGAGATACAGCTGAAGAATCTCGCGCTTCGAGAGAAAGATCTCGAGCATCATCGCGAGCACGGCTTCCTGCGCCTTGCGGCCGTACGTCTTCGCGTTCGAGAGATACAGGGTGCGGGCGAGTTGCTGCGTAATCGTGCTGCCGCCCTGCGTGCTGTCGGACCGGAGGTTGTAGAACGTGGCGCGAGTCAGCGCGATGGGATCGATGCCGGGATGCAGGTAGAAACGGTGATCCTCGACTGCGATAACCGCGTCTTTGAAGTGTGTCGAAATCTGCTCGAGCGGGACGTCCCGGCGCTGCTCGTCGAGACGGAACCAGGGCCGATCGGCCGCATCGTAAAAGATCGTATCGCCAACGCCGCGATTCAGGCGGTAAATTGCGAAGGCATGTCGGACGGTCCACGTTCCGACGATCACGACGAGCACCGCTGCGAGGACGCCGAGGGCAATTTTGGCCCGGCGTGGAATCGGCGGAACCGGCCAGCGCCGGATCGACGGCAGAGCGAGTTTGGGCAGCCGCACCTATATGAATGGTAATAAATTATGGATACCGATGGCCCTCTCTCTTAGACGTCCGGTCCTCCTGTTTGTTTGTTTTGTTTGTGCAGCCGTGGTTGGGGCTGGTCTGCTCCCGAGCGTCGAGGCGCAGAGCCCGCTCGCCGAGCGCGACTTTCTCACCCGGATTCGTCGCCTTACCGTCGAAGGACGACGCGCCGGCGAGGGATATTGGTCGAAGGACGGCCGTCAACTGGTATTCCAGAGTGAGCGTGAGCCGGGCAACCCCTTCTATCAGATCTATCTGATGGACATGGCGAGCGGCGACGTTACGCGCGTGTCGCCGGGGCTCGGCAAGACGACCTGCTCGTTCATCAACCCTGAGACGGGCGACGTGCTGTTCGCGTCCACTCATCACGACCCGCGTTCGAAACAACTCCAGGACGAGGAGCTCGCGTTTCGCGCCTCGGGCAAAGAACGCCGCTACTCCTGGGATTACGACCCGGAGATGGAGCTCTACGTCCGCGGTGCGAAGACCGGCATGTTTCGTCGGCTGACGAACAAGCGCGGCTACGACGCCGAAGCCAGCTACTCGCCGGATGGCCAATGGATCGTGTTCTCCTCCACGCGCCAGGCGTACGAGCGGCCACTCTCGGCGGCCGAACAGAAGCAGCTCGATACCGACCCCAGCTACTTCGCGGAGATCTACATCATGCGGGCCGACGCGGATGGTTCCGGACCGAAACGTCTGACCAACGTGCCTGGGTACGACGGCGGCCCCTTCTTCTCCCCTGACGGCAAGCGAATCATCTGGCGGCGATTTGATGAAGCGGGCCTCATCGCCGACATCCGGACGATGAACCTCGATGGCACCGACGAGCGTCAGATCACTGACTTCGGCGCGATGAGCTGGGCTCCGTACATTCATCCATCCGGTCAGTACTTGTTGTTCGCCTCTAACAAGCTCGGCTTCGAGAACTTCGAAGTGTTCATGGTCGACATCGACGGCAAGAAGGAGCCTGTGCGCGTCACCTACTCCGATGGGTTTGACGGCTTGCCTGTTCCCTCACCAGACGGTACGCAGCTGGCATGGACGTCGAGTCGAGGCGGCGGCCGTGAGGGTCAGATCTACCTGGCGCAGTGGAACCATCAGAAGGCGCTCGAGGCGATGAAGAACGCACTACCGCGAAAGGGGCCCAAATGAGCGCACGACAATGCGCGCGCCGACGCGCGCGGCTGTTCGCCGCGGTTCTCGTGTTCGCCGCTGCTCTGCCAGCGGCAGCGCAGACGTCGGCGACGCAGACGTCGCCGACGTCTACGTCGGGCACACGCGCCTACGTCGAAACACTCGCGTCGGAGAAGTTCGCCGGTCGCGAAGCGGGCTCGCCGGGCGAACGACTCGCCGCCGAGTACCTCGCCACGCAGCTCTCGCGCATGGGAGCCAGGCCGCTGCCGGGACGCAGCGACCTGTTCGTTCCCTTCACCTTCACCGCCGGCAGTCGCGACGGCGGTTCGCGCGCGGTCGTCGATTCGACGACCTTCAACGCCACGACAGATGTCATCGCGCTTTCGTTCTCCGACGATGGTGAGGTCAGCGCCCCAGTCGTATTTGCCGGCTACGGGATCGTCGTGCCGGAGACGCAGAACTTTGGGTACGACAGCTACGCGACGCTCGACGTCAAGGACAAGATCGTTGTCGTGTTGCGGTATTTCCCGGAGGACGCCGACCAGCAGACGCGGGGCATCCTCGCGCGCTATTCCGACCTGCGCTACAAGGCAATGGCCGCGCGGCAGCACGGCGCCAAAGCGTTGGTCGTCATCACAGGGCCGCGATCGCCGAACGCCGGACAGACCGTTCCGATGTCGTTCGATACGGCGCTCGCGGGGTCGGGTATTCCAGCGGCAAGTGTGAGCGGCGCTGTCGCCGCGGCGTTATTCGCCGGTGCCCCGAAGACGCTGCTGGCAGTTCAACAGGAATTGGACAGCGGTAATCCGCATACCGCCGGCTTCCCACTCGACAAGGTTTCTCTTTCGCTGAAAACATCGCTCGTTCGCGAGACGCAGACCGGACGCAACGTGGCGGCGTACTTTCCGGCGACGAGCCCGACGACCGATGTCGCGAAACCGTGGATCGCGATCGGCGCGCACTACGACCACCTCGGGCTCGGACGCAACGGCAACTCGCTCGCGGGCAAGGACGAGGCCGGCAAGCCGCATCTTGGCGCAGACGATAACGCGTCTGGCAGCGCGGCGGTGCTCGCCATCGCCGCCGCGCTCGGCAACCAGCCTGTTCGTCGCCGCAATCTGATCGTCGCGCTATGGTCTGCTGAGGAGATCGGACTCGTCGGCTCGGCGGCGTTCGTGAACGCGCCGCCCGTTCCAGTGAATCAACTCGCGGCGTATCTCAACTTCGACATGGTCGGGCGGATGCATGACAACAAGCTCGCCGTGCAGGCCACGGGCACGAGTCCGATCTGGGCCAGCGTGCTGGAGCGAGCGAATGTCGCGGCCGGCTTCGATCTCACGCTGCAGGAAGATCCCTATCAGCCCACCGACGTGGCCACCTTCAATCAGGCCAGCGTGCCGAGTCTGAATTTCACAACCGGTGCGCATGTGGACTACCACAAGCCGTCCGACACGGCTGACAAGATCAACTATGAGGACCTCGATCGCATCGCCACTCTCGCGTCAACGGTCGTGCGGCGACTGATGGAGATGGAAGAGGCGCCGCAGTTTGCGAAGGTCGAACAGTCGTCGCAAACGGCAGGCAGAACCGGCGTCCGCGTGTTCACCGGCACCGTGCCAGACTACACCTCCAATGCGAAAGGGCTGCTGCTTGGCGGCGTGGTCGGTGGCGGCCCTGCCGAGAAAGCGGGCCTCCAGAAGGGCGACGTGATCGTCGAAATCGCCGGCCAGACGATCGCCAACATCTACGACTACACCTACGCCCTGGAGTTGCTGAAGATCGATCAGCCGGTCAAGGTGGTCTACATGCGCGGCTCCGAGAAACGGGAGACGACGCTCACGCCAGGCGCGCGACGCTAGTGTGGTCCTTGGTCCTTAGGGCGCCAGGCTATTTTCTGGAGTCGTTCGCGGCTTCCGGCTCGAGCATCTGTTCCGCGCTTTCGGTCAACGGATCGACGTCAGTGACCGGGCCCTGCATCCTCGCGTAGACAAACGCGATCGCGAAGATCACGACGATCAACCCGAGTGACAGCCATCGTGGGATCTCGAGCGAAATGTAGTGGGCGTCATGGAGATACTCCACGGCAAGCTTGAGGCCAACCCAGGCGATGATGATGAACGCGCCATCAACAAGTGCGGGATAGCGCTGGACCAGCGCAATCAGCTGCCCCACCACGAGCCGCATCGCGACGATCCCCAGGATTCCGCCTGTCACGATCACCCAGAGCTTCGGCGACATCGCGACGGCGACGAGAATCGAATCGATTGAGAAGGCCAGGTTGATCAACTCGACGCGCACCACCGTCGCCCAGAACGGCGTGAGGCCGAGCATCCCCTTGGCGCGCGGCGGCTGACGGCGATCGACACCCTCTTCGTGCCCGAAGAAGTGCGAGTAGGTGAGATACAGCAGATAGCCGCCGCCAAGCAGCTTCACCCACGCGAGCTGGATCAGATAAACGGCGAGGAGGGTTGCCAGAAAGCGGAATGCGAAGCCGCCAAGGAGTCCATATCGCAGCGCCTGCTTATGTTCGATGCGTGGAAGACCGAGCACCATGATGGCCATGACCAGCGCGTTATCGGCACTGAGCAGGCCTTCGAGCGCGACGAGTAGACCGACGGTAACGAGGTCGGGGCCGGTGATGTCCAAGGGGCTCAATCCATCGTAGCCGAACCGGGGTCAGGTCTCGAAGACGCGCGCGGCAACCTTGACACGGCACGTATCAAGTCCTACACTCGACTTATATCAAGTTGAAGCAGCAGCGACCACCTATGGCAAGTGAACAACGGCTGTATTTGATCAGTATGGCGGCGGAGATGCTGGGCATGCACCCTCAGACGCTACGCAAATACGAGCGGCTCGGATTGATCCAGCCGACGCGTACCGTCGGCAGCATGCGCGTCTACGACCGCGAGGGATTGGAGCGGCTCAGGCTCATCAAACGTCTCGTGGACGAGTTAGGGATCAATCTGGCCGGCGTGCAGCGGCTGCTGCAGGTGGCCGAAGTCATGCAGCGCATTCGTCCTTTGATGGAAGAGAACGCGTTGACGACTGGCGCCGGCCGCCGGCAGCTCGTCAACGAGATTCGCCGGCTCAATGAGGCGATCGGACTTTAGTGACGGACCACTAGACCGATGGAATTCAAGGACTATTACAAAACGCTCGGCGTCCCGAAGACGGCCACGGAGAAGGAGATCAAGCAGGCCTTTCGCAAGCTGGCCCGCAAGCTCCATCCTGACGTCAATCCGGGCGACAAGACCTCCGAAGCACGCTTCAAGGAAGTCAACGAAGCTTACGAAGTGCTGGGCGATCCCGAAAAGCGGAAGAAGTACGACGAGTTGGGCGCGAATTGGCGCATGTACGAACAGGCCGGCGCGCAGCCAGGCGGCGGACCGTTCGGGGGCGGCTTCAATGTTGGCGGCACCGGCGGACGCGGCGGCTTCCGCACGATGACCCAGGAAGAAATGGAGGAGCTGTTCGGCGACTCGAACCCCTTCTCCGATTTCTTCACCACGTTCTTCGGCGGCGGCGGCATGGGAGGCGGTGGTGCGCGCGCCGGTGCAGGAGCCCGCGCGGGGGGCGGCGTTCGCCAGCGTCCGGGCCGCGACATCGAGAACGAGATCGAGCTGTCGCTCGAGGACGCGTACAACGGCACCACGCAGCGTCTGGCGCTGACGCAGGACGGCCATCGGCGGACGGTAGACGTGCGGTTTCCAGCCGGCGTGGTAACCGGTTCACGGGTGCGCGTGAGCGGCGAGGGCGAGCAAGGCGTCGGCGGCGGGCAGGCGGGACATCTCTATCTGAGAGTGCGTCTTATCCCTCATCCGACCTTCGAGCTGAAGGATCGCGACCTGCACGTGCGCGTCTCCCTGCCGGTGACGACGGCGGTGCTGGGTGGTGAGGCGGATGTGCAGACGTTGTCAGGAAAGCCGGCGCGGCTTCGCATCCCGCCACTGACACAGAACGGACAGGTCTTTCGGTTGAAGGGATACGGCATGCCGGCCGTGGGCAAACCCGATGAAAAGGGTGATTTGTACGCGCGCGTCGACGTGCAGTTGCCCAACCAACTGACCGCCGAGGAACGGGAACACTACGAAGCGCTTCGGCGATTGAGCGGAGGCGGCGCGACGAAGAACAGCGCTGCGTGAGGCAATGAATCTCAACAAGTACACGGAGAAAGCACAGGAAGCGATTATCGGGGCGCAGAACCTCGCCGGCGAGCAGAACCATTCGGAGGTCACGCCGGAACATCTGCTGGTCGCCCTCGTCGAGCAGGACGGCGGCATCGTCCCGTCGATCCTGGGCAAGATGAACATCGACCCCGCAAAGATGCGGGGCGAGGCGCGCGCGCTCGTCAAGAACCTGCCGCAGGCCTACGGCGGCGACGTGCGTCTGTCGCCGCGCATGAAGCTGATCTTCGATTCGGCGGAGGCTGAAGCCAGGCGCCTGCAGGACGACTACGTCAGCACCGAGCATCTGCTCGTTGCCCTGGCGACCGAGGTCGGCCGCTCTCCTGCCGCGCAGTTGCTGCAGCGCAACGGCGCGACGAAAGACGCGATCTACGCGGCGCTCACGCAGGTCCGCGGCAACCAGCGCGTGACGTCACAGAACCCGGAATCGACCTATGAGGCGCTCGCCCGCTACGGCCGCGATCTGACCGAACTCGCCCGCAAGGGCAAGCTCGATCCGGTGATCGGTCGCGACGAAGAAGTGCGGCGCGTCATTCAGGTCCTCTCTCGCCGGACCAAGAACAATCCGGTTCTCATTGGCGAGCCCGGCGTCGGCAAGACCGCGATCGTCGAAGGTCTGGCGCAGCGCATCGTCCGCGGCGATGTCCCCGAGGGAGTGAAGGACAAAAAGATCTTCGCGCTCGACATGGGGGCACTCGTCGCCGGCGCGAAATATCGCGGCGAATTCGAGGAGCGTTTGAAGGCGGTCCTCAAGGAAATCGTCGAATCGGAAGGCCGCATCGTCCTCTTCATCGACGAGCTCCATACCGTTGTCGGCGCTGGCGCGGCTGAGGGCGCCATGGATGCGTCCCAGATGTTGAAGCCGATGCTGGCGCGCGGTGAGCTGCACACCATCGGAGCAACCACGCTCGACGAGTACCGCAAGCACATTGAGAAGGATGCTGCGCTCGAGCGCCGCTTCCAGCCGGTGCTGGTCGGCGAGCCATCAGTGGAAGACACCATCTCGATTCTGCGCGGTCTGCGCGAGCGCTACGAGATTCATCACAAAGTCCGCTTCAAGGACTCGGCGTTGGTCGCTGCGGCCGTGTTGTCGCATCGCTACATCACCGATCGCTTCCTTCCGGACAAGGCGATCGATCTCGTGGACGAGGCTGCGTCGAAGCTGCGCATGGAGATCGACTCGATGCCCGTCGAGCTCGACGAGGTCGCACGGCGCATCATGCAGCTCGAGATCGAGCGCGAGGCGCTGCGCAAGGAGACCGACAAGGCGTCCATGGAGCGTCTGGCCAAGCTCGAAAAAGAGCTGGCCGATCTCAAGGAAGAACGGACGCGGCTGCAAGCCCATTGGCAGCAGGAAAAGGACGCCATTCGCGTCAGCAGTGAGCTGAAGGAGCAGCTCGAAGAAGCGCGCCGTCAAAAACAGGACGCCGAGCGTTCAGGCGACTTCGCCAAGGCCTCAGAGCTGCAGTACGGACGGATCCCCGACCTCGAACGGAAGATTCGCGAGCAGGAGGAAAAGCTGCAGCAGCTTCAACAGGCGCACCGGATGCTCAAGGAAGAAGTGGACGAAGAAGACATCGCCGAAGTCGTCGGCAAGTGGACCAACATCCCGGTGAGCCGGCTGATGGAAGGCGAAGTCCAGAAGCTGATTCACATGGAAGAACGGCTCCACGCGCGTGTGGTTGGCCAGGACGAGGCCGTCCGCGCCGTCGCGAATGCCATCCGCCGCGGCCGTGCCGGGCTGCAGGATCCCAATCGGCCGCTGGGCAGCTTCGTCTTCCTCGGCCCGACCGGCGTCGGCAAGACCGAACTCGCGCGTGCCCTCGCTGAATTCCTGTTCGACGACGAGCACGCGATGATCCGCATTGATATGTCCGAATATCAGGAGAAGCACACGGTCTCGCGCATGATTGGTGCACCGCCCGGATACGTCGGATACGAGGAAGCCGGTCAGCTGACTGAGGCCGTGCGGCGTCGTCCGTATTCGGTGGTGCTGTTCGACGAGATCGAGAAAGCGCATCCCGAAGTGCTGAACGTTCTGCTGCAACTGCTCGACGACGGCCGTCTGACCGACGGCAAGGGACGCACCGTGGACTTCAAGAACGCGGTGATCATCATGACGTCGAACCTTGGCAGTCAATACATCGCGGAGGCGTCGTCAATGACCCAGCCGTCGGAGGAACTGCCGGAAGGCGTCCGGCGCCAGGTGATGGAGGCGCTGCAGCAGCACTTCCGGCCGGAGTTCCTCAACCGGATCGACGAGGTGATCTTCTTCCACTCGTTGAGCCTTGCGCACATGACGCAGATCATCGACATCCAGATCCGCTCGCTGCTCAAACGGCTGGAGGATCGAAAGATTCACGTCGAGCTCACCGATGCCGCCAAGCGATACCTCGTCGCCGAGGGCTACGACCTTCGCTACGGTGCGCGGCCGCTCAAACGCACGATTCAGCGGCAGGTGCTCGATCCGCTCGCGTTGCGGGTGCTTCAGGGCGACTTCGGCGAGGGCGACCGCGTCCTGGTCGATGTGGGAGACAATGGAATCAGGTTTGAAAGGACCACACCAGTGGCCGCGTAGACATGGCTAACCTCAGAACCCCTCCGGGGTTGAATCCACGGGACCGGCGTCCTGGCGACCGCCGTACGTTGGGCCCCGCCGGCCGTCCGGGCGGACCGATCTGGTACGTGCTCGGTGCGTTGCTGTTGCTGGCCCTCGTGCAGACATGGTTCCTCTCGTCGGGCGGCCATCAAGTCTCGTACAGCGATTTCAAGCAGGCGGTTCGTGCTGGTCGTGTCGCGGACGTCACGGTTGGTGAGCAGACGATCCTCGGGACCTACAAGACCGAGGTCAATGGCAGCAAGAACTTCACCGCCACCCGCATCGAGGATCCCAAGCTGCTCGAGGAGCTCGATGCCGCAGACGTGAAATACACCGGCGAGTTCGTCAGCCGCTGGATCCCTGAGGTACTCGGCTGGGTCCTGCCGCTGCTCTTCATCTTCGCGATCTGGAGCTACTTCTCTCGACGCATCAGCGGCGCCGAAGGCGGCGTCATGTCGTTTGCGCGCAGCAAGCATCGTGTGTTCGCCGACGACGATGTGAAGGTGAGCTTCGGCGATGTCGCAGGCGTGGACGAGGCCGAACAGGAGCTCAAGGAGATCGTCGAGTTCCTGAAGAACCCCAAGAAGTACACCGTGCTCGGTGGACGCATTCCGAAGGGTGTCCTGCTCGTCGGCCCGCCTGGAACCGGCAAGACGCTGCTCGCCCGCGCCGTCGCAGGTGAGGCGAAAGTTCCGTTCTTCAGTCTCAGCGGATCGGAATTCGTGGAGATGTTCGTCGGCGTGGGTGCGGCCCGCGTTCGCGACCTGTTCTCACAGGCCGAACAGAAAGCGCCGTGCATCATCTTCATCGACGAGCTCGATGCGCTCGGCCGTGCCCGTATCCAGAGTCCGATGGGTTCGCACGAGGAGCGCGAGCAAACGCTCAATCAGCTGCTCGCCGAGATGGATGGCTTCGATTCGCGTAAGGCGATCATCATCATGGCCGCGACCAATCGCCCCGAGGTGCTGGATCCGGCGCTGCTGCGCCCGGGCCGGTTCGATCGCCAGGTGCTGGTGGACAAGCCCGATGTGAAGGGACGCGAGGAAATCCTCACGATTCATACGAAGAACGTCAAGCTATCGCCGCAGGTCGTCTTGCGTGTGATCGCGGCCCGCACCGCGGGTTTTGCCGGGGCCGATCTCGCCAACCTGGTGAACGAGGCGGCGCTGCTGGCGGCGCGCAAGGACAAGACCGCCGTGGACATGTCGGATTTCGATGAAGCGATCGATCGCCTCATCGCTGGTCTCGAGAAGAAACGCGTGATGAGTCAACGTGAGCGCGAGATCGTCGCCTACCACGAGTCGGGCCACGCGATCGTCGCGACCTCCATTCCGGGCATGGATCCCGTGCACAAGATCTCCATCGTGCAGCGCGGGTTTGGTGCGCTGGGCTACACGATGCAACTGCCGCTGGAAGATCGCTATCTGATGCAGCGGCGCGAGCTGCTCGCGCAGCTAGCCGTTCTGCTCGCTGGGCGCACCGCCGAGGAGCTCGCGCTCGACGAGATCTCCACCGGCGCGCAAAACGATCTGCAGCGCGCCACCGACATCGCCCGTGCGATGGTCACTGAATGGGGCATGAGCGACACGCTCGGCGCCATTCACTACGACAATCCGAAGCGCAGTCGCTTCCTCGACATCCCGGTCGGTCCCGAACGCGGTGCGTACGCGGAAGACACCGCGCGCGTGATCGATGCAGAGGTGAAACGCATCATGGGCGACGCGCACGGCACCGCGCGGCGGATCCTTGGCGAGAATCGCGACCTCCTCGAACGTGTGACCCGACGGCTCCTCGACATCGAAGTGATGGAAGGTGATGAGCTTCGCGCGATGCTCGGCGTGCGTGAGGCCGCACCGCACTCGCCTGAGTCTGAAGAAAAGACACCACTGCCACCCGGAATCCACTGATCCGACACCATCTGTGACTTGACGCGATACGCATCCAGGCGTATCGTCGATTTTGAAAGCTCTCTGCCCCTTCGGAGGAAGCGGTATGTCTTCCAACGCTCCGAAAGCGACACGGCGGCGCGATCCGCTCGACATCGCGCCCAGACCTCTCTCGATTCCGGCGCTCAACTACCGTCGTGCTTCGGCCGCTGCGGTGCACGACGTCGAAGCGCGGGTGCGCTGCGAGTTCGTCGAGATGCGCGGATTCTCGCCGACCGTTCAGCAAGCCGCGCGATTGTTCCAGATCAACCCGGAGGAGTGCGGCCATCTATTGACCCGCCTCGTTCGGGAAGGCTTTCTCAGGCAAACGCCCGATGGGCGTTTTCGGCTGCCGTCATAATGAGGGCGGGGATGCTCGGTTCCCCGCCACCTCAGCACTAGATCGCTGAAAAATAAGGACTTTCGTCGACTTTGACGCAAGTCAGCGTACGTCCGTGTATACTCACGCACGTCTGGAAGCTTAGCCCACCGCTTAGTCGCGTCAGTGTCGATCCGACGATTCCGCTCTGATCTTCCTGCATGCAGTTGAGCCGAGCGACAGTCGCTCAGGCTGGGTTTTCGTCACGCTCCGCAGTCCGCGGGGCCGCATCTTCACCAGATGCAGGAGTCAGTGCAATGAGTCGCAAGCTATACGTCGGAAATATCCCCTACGAAACCAACGAACAGGAGCTGCAGGAGCTCTTCGGTCAGGCAGGCGCCGTCGAAACGGTCACCGTCATGCGCGATCGCGACACCGGTCGTGCACGCGGTTTTGCCTTCGTCGAAATGGCGAGCGATGACGACGCGCAGAAGGCGATTGCCGAACTGAACGATCATCAGTTTGGTGGACGACGGCTGACTGTCAACGAAGCGAGGCCGCAGGTGCCGCGCTCGGGGGGTGGCGGCGGTGGCTTCAACTCGCGTGGTCCGTCGCGTCGCAGCGAGCCGCGTTGGTAACCGTGTCAGCACGGGCGTAGCAGCGCGCTGCGCCCGCTGATGTTTCCGCGCGCCGAGAATGGCGAGCGCAACGAATCTGAAGTAAAGGAGGCCAACGTGCGAGGCTATGCGATTGGCGACCGAGTTTTACAGCCGCAGTACGGTACCGGCACGATCCGGCTGGTGGATGAATATCACACGGTGATCGACTTCGACGAGCACGGCATCCGGCGCTTCTCGACGTCGATGGTCAAGCTCGAGCGGTCATCGACGGTCGAACCCGGAAAACCGCCGAAGCGAACGCGCAAGAAGGCCGTGTCCAAGGAATCGTAGTGCGCATCCCTCAGCGTGCGCGACTAATCCGTCACGCATCCTTCGGAAGCTGACTTCACCAGCCGCACATATTTGGCAAGCACCCCGCTCGATGCTTTCGCAGCGGGGGCTTTCCACCCCTTCTTCCGCGACCACATTTCCGCATCGCTCACGTCCACACTCAGCGTGCACGCCGCCGCATCGATCGTAATCAGGTCGCCGTCGCGAACCAGTCCAATCGGTCCACCCTCCTGTGCCTCAGGCGTAATGTGGCCGATGATGAAGCCGTGCGATCCGCCTGAGAAGCGGCCGTCGGTCAGCAGCGCGACGTCCTTGCCGAGACCGGCGCCCATGATGGCCGACGTCGGAGTCAGCATCTCCGGCATGCCCGGTCCGCCCTTCGGACCCTCGTAGCGAATTACCACGACGTCGCCCGTGGAAATGGCCTTGGTCTCCAGGCCGGCGAGCATCGCTTCTTCCGAATCGAAGACCCTGGCCGGGCCTGAAAAGCGCTCGCCTTCCTTGCCCGTAATCTTGGCGACCGAGCCGCCCGGCGCGAGGTTGCCGTGCAGGATGCGGATGTGGCCACGCGGATTTACCGGCGTCTCGAGCGGCTGAATGATCTGTTGCCCTGTCTTTAGCGGCGCCGCGTCGGCGAGATTCTCGGCCAGCGTCTTTCCGGTCACGGTCATCGCATCACCGTGCAGGAATCCACGCTCCAGCAGGTATTTCATCACCGCCGGCGTTCCGCCGACCGCGTGCAGATCTTCCTGCACGTACGTGCCACTCGGTTTGAGGTCGGCCAGCAGCGGCATGCGGTCGCTGGCGCGCTGGAAATCCGCCAGTTCGAGTGGCACATGTGCCGCCTTCGCGATCGCAAGGAGATGCAGCACCGCGTTGGTCGATCCGCCGACCGCCATGATCATGAGCATCGCGTTCTCGAACGATTTGCGGCTCAGGATGTCGCGTGGCTTGAGATCGCGCTCGAGCAGCATGCGCACGGCCGCTCCGGCGCGACGGCACTCGTCGACCTTGCCGGGATCTTCGGCCGGCAGCGACGAACTATACGGCAGCGACAGACCGAGTGCTTCAATCGCCACGGCCATGGTATTGGCCGTATACATGCCGCCGCACGCCCCCGCGCCGGGGCAGGCGTGACGGACGATGTCGAGACGCTGCTCATCGGTGATCGTGCCGGCCAGATACTCGCCGTACGACTGAAACGCCGAGATGATGTCGCGCGGCTTACCCTGCGCGAAGCCGGCGCGAATCGTTCCACCGTAGACCATCAGCGACGGCCGGTTGAGACGCGCCATCGCGATCACGCTGCCCGGCATGTTCTTGTCGCAGCCCGGCACGGTAATCAGGGCGTCGTACCACTGCGCGCCCACGACCGTTTCGATTGAGTCGGCGATCAAATCGCGTGAGGGGAGCGAGTAGCTCATGCCGTCGGTGCCCATCGACAGCCCGTCGCTAACGCCGACGGTGTTGAAGCGGAGGCCAACGAGACCGGCAGCCTGCACGCCTTCCTTGACGCCGACCGCCAGCCGATCGAGGTGCATGTTGCACGTGTTGCCCTCGTACCACATGCTGCAGATGCCGACCTG
>DAINQP010000079.1:0-22745 GCA_036742665.1 Vicinamibacterales bacterium
CGCGTTCTCGAGCAGGTTGGTGAGAATGCCTTTCACCAGGTCGGCGCCGGCGTGGACGCGCGGACCTCGGACATCGAGCTTGAAGCGATAGGTCGTCGAAGGATGCGCCGGCTTCAGCAGAGAGACTCGCTCAGTGACGAGCGCGTTGAGGTCGAACGCTTCGGGATTCACTGGAGGTTCGCGCGCAAACTCGGAGAAGGCGCGCACGCGCCGCTCGAGCGTTTCGATCTCGCTGATCACGATGTGCGCCGCCTCCTGCATGAACACCCGGTCGGCCTGGGGTTGACGCGCCACCATCTCTTCGACGGTCAGGCGAATCGGCGTCAACGAGTTCTTCAGCTCGTGCGCCGTCTTGCGGGCGAGCGACTGCCAGCTGGACATCTGCGTCAAGTAGACGAGACGCTCGCGGCTGCGACGCAGTTGTTCGGCCATGTGATTGAACGCCTCGACGGCATTGCCGACTTCATCGGTCCGCGTCGATTCGATGCGTCGATCCCAATCGCCGGCCGCGAAATCGGTGAGTCCTGCGGTGAGTTGGCGAATCGGCCTGCTGATGCGGTGGGCGATGAACAGCAGCGGCGCCAGCGAAATCAGCCAGACGATCGCCACGAGCAGGAGCAGCGTCAGCGTGAAGCCGCGGCGCAGATCGCGTGCCTCGATCGAACCTACGACTTCGCGTGCCTGCCGCAGCTTGGTGGACAATTCCTGCATGTGGATCCCGGCCAGATCGCGCGCATAGACTTCCACGCCTTGCAGGGTGCGCCGCATGAAGTCGAGCCGATCGCCGTCCGGACCGGCCAGGCCGAATCGTTCGGGCTCTGTGCTCTCCCAGAAACCGCGCACGTCTCCGGGCCAGGCCTCAATCGTCCTGATGTCATGGGTCGTCGGCGCGGTTCGCCCCATGGCCGCGTCCTGTCGGAGTGCTTCGCGTTCCCGCTGGTAGAACTGCCGAACGGTTTCTTCAAGCGTACGAGACAGTCTGTCGAGCTCCTCGGTCGTGGCGTAGCCGAGGCTGCTCTCGAGCAGCGACATGGTGATGGCGATCGTCGCCGCCAACGGCAGGACCGTCGCGATGACGAAGGCGGCGATAAGGCGAGTACGGAGACTGTGCATCAATTCGACAGGCGGAAGGGTCCCGCCTCGACTGATTTTCCTCTGTTCTCGTCGTCGCGCCGCCGGCTCAGCACGTCGATCAGCGTCTGCAGTGTAAACGTCGAATCGTCAGGGCCAGCGGTCGTCGAGCGGTCCGGAATTCGATACTCAACGCGCACCCAGAACGGCGTATCGCGTGCCGTACGGCCGAGCGACGCGAGCGGCACGGTGACGTTGTCGAGACACCAGTCCTCGGCGGCCCGCGAGGTGAGATGCGAGATCGACCGCGGCATCGGACCGATTCGTGTCACGGCGAAGCGCTGCTCCCACAAGTCGAAGCTCAGATTGAAGCTCTGTTGCGTCCTCGTGATCGTCGCGCCATTTGGCTTTTCGAGGACGACCAGGTCGAAGTCTACGCGCACCGATCGGCCGTCCTGCAACCGCTCGAGCACCGGCCCGGCGATGAATCCCAGCCCTGACGCGCGAACGTGCAGCGCGTCAGATACCGCACGCACCGTCAGCGTCTGGGCCCTCAACGGCAGCGGCAACGTCATGAGCACAAGGACCAGGGACCAGGGACGCACCAAGGATCTTGGACGGACCACGCACCAAGCACCAAGGACCGATCGCCCGGGCCTCAAAACCGCACCCCCATGGTGAACGTGATGTTGAGGTCATCGGCGTTGAGCGGAAACGCGAGCGTCAGAAATCCGTTGTCGCCCTGCAGGCCGAAGCCTGACGACATGCGGAACCGCATCTCTCCGTTGTGGTTCCAGACCGAGCCGCCGTCGAGAAACGCCCCGACAAAACGGTAGCGATATTCCAGCGAGCTGTTGAAGACGCGGTCGCCGCCGGCCGGCGCGATGTCGAACTTGTTCCAGCCGCGCAGCGTCGCCGAATCGCCGAGCGTGAATCGCTCGAAGAGCGGCGCGTCGCCGGTGATGCCGCCGAAGGCGACGTTGGCAAAGACGGTGTTGTGCCGCTGCGAATAGCGATAGCGAAGTGAGCCGAGATGACGCCGATAGCTCAGGTCGCTCTCGAGTGCCTCGGCGGACGTCCGCAATTCGTAGCTCGCCTCGACGCGCTGTGTGACGTCGCTGGCTTGATACCAGCGCTGGTCGTAATCGATGCGCGTCACCACGGCATTCGCGTTCTGTGATGCCGGCGGCTGCATCAGCGATTCCAGTTCCGACAAGCTGACTCCGCCGGTCACGCGCACGTACGGCGTGGGCGCGAAGGTGACCGATGGCTCGACCGTCAGCCGCGTACGGTACGGCTCGGGGATCGTCGGATCGGCGGCCAGCGCAAACAGCGTCGGCTCACGCCAGGTATTGTTGAACCGCGCGATCTCGATGCGCGCTCCGAGCCGATCGGTCGCCAGCTTTCGGCTCTCAAACGCAACACGAACACCGGAGTATTCCTCGATCAGATCGTCGTTGTTGCTGAAGCTGAAGCCGGCGGTGACGCGATGGTTTCGTCCGCCCATCGGGATATCGAGCGCGCCGCTCCAGCCTTGTTCGGAGTGGTAGACGAACTTCGATCGCGACGGCGCGAAGGGAATCCACCGCGTGCCCTCCTTCTCGCTGAACTCGAAGACGACGCGGATCCGTCCGCGCTCGCTGCCGCGCGAGATGCGCCGCTCGACGCTGTAGCCTGGGCGTTCGGCCTCGAGCAGACGTGCGAGCTCGTCGGCTTCATCGTGGTCGAGGCGTTGGCCCACCAGCGCCTGCAACCGATCGCGTAGCGAGCGACTGACGTCTGTTTCCGGAACGCCCTGAATCTCGACGCTCTCGACGACGTAGCGGGTATTGATGTTTTCGACCAGGCTGCCGTCGTCGCTGATGCGGGCGACGAGGACGATGACGCGCACCTGGCCATCGGGTCGCAGAACGTAGCGCACTGCGGCAACGACGTCGGGATGCTCCTCCTCGGTGCGGGCGGCGATTTCGTTGAGCCGCGAGCGACTGAGCGGCTCGCCGGTCAGCGCGTCGAGCTCGCGCCGCAGGCCTGGACTGAGACTGTCGCGCGACAGGCCCGAGAGATCGACGGATTCGATGATGGTGCCGTCGCGCGGTTCGATGTCCTGCGCGCGCGTCGCCTGCGCGTCGATGTCCTGAGCGTGCGCGGTCTGCCATGGCGCCGCGAGAACGAGGATGAGGAGGAGCAGTGACAGAAGTCTCATGCCAGAGGCCGAGGCAAGCGGCGCGCCATTTTACAAGTAGTTGATCGGCAAGGAGATCGGCCGTGCACACCTGTGACGGGCGTTCACACCTGTGAAGGAAGTGGAAACGTGGAACACGTGGAAAAGTGGAAAAGTCAGTGGAAAGTGCCTGGACGCGATCGGGCAGGTAACGTGCACTGGCGGCGCCGATAGGAGGTCCGATGACACGCGGACTCATTGTCGTAGCCAGCCTGGCACTTACCGTCGGTGCGTCTGGTCAAGTCACGCCTGACGAGCGAACCATTGAACGAGCCTTCGCCGAAGGGGGCATCGTCACACTCAATCTCTCATCGGGCGACTACACGGTGCGCGCCGGCGCGAGCAATCGCGTGCGCGTCCGATGGCGTGCCGAGGACCCGCACAACGAGAACGACCTGCAAAAGATCCAGGTCGTCTCCGACGTGTTCGAGCGCGTCGCGACGATTCGGACCAAAGGACAGACCAATCATGCACGCTTCACAATCGAAGTGCCCTCCCGATCGGATGTGCACCTGCGCGTCCGTGCTGGCGACATCCGCATTGAGGGGATCGAAGGCAACAAGGACGTCCGCATGACCGCTGGCGATCTCTACATCGACGTGCAGCCCGATTCACTGCGGCATGTGCACGCGTCGGTGTCGATCGGCGATCTGAATGCGCGCAGTCTCGGGATCGAGAACGACGGGTTCAAGCATTCCGTGGATTGGTTCGGCGACGGGCAATACACGCTCGATGCGCGTCTGTTCGCCGGTGATGTGACGCTGAGGTGACCAGGCTCATTGCGGATCTTGCGATCTTTGATTGTTGATTGGATTGTCGATTTGTGAATGTTCGATCTCAGGGCTCGATCAAAGAAATTCGCTGTCGATGTGATTCGGTGTGCCAGAACGATTCCTAAGAATCACATCAACGACGAAATCGCGTCCCAATTGACGGACGCGGCAACGTCCACTGCCGCGCACTATCGCGAGCCGTGCGAAGTCACGAGCGGACTTCATCAACAAGCTCAGTGGCGCGGTGGAAGAGGTCGATGAATCGGCTTTATGGTTGGAGATTCTCCGCGAGGCGGAGATTTGCTCCGCCACTGAAACCGTGCCGCTGTGGAAGGAAGCCGATGAACTCCACGCGAATTCTGGTTCGCTCGCGCGAAACAGCACGGGCAAGGGCCAAGGCGGCAAACGGTCAATCCACACGCGGGGGAACTCGGCGCTTAGTGGCCTGTTCGAAGGCGTATGCGATTTCGATCAACCGTGGCTCGCTGCAGGCGCCGGCGGTGAACGCGACGCCATACGGGGACGGCTTGGCGTTGAATCCGGCAGGCATTCCCAATGAGTTCGGCACCGTGCCGAACGGGACGATCACTGTTGGGTAGCCGGCCTTGGCCGCGATCGCCGCGCCGGTTCCGCCCGGGAATACGAGGGCGTCGAGTTTGTGGGCTTTCATCACCGCGTCGATGCCGTCGCCGCGTGACAGGGCCAGGTCCTTGGCGCGATCGGCCTCGTACCGTGCGTGGTCGGCGGTCAGATCCATTTCGTCCGAGTTGTCCAATTGCGCCTGTCCGTACTTCAGCGTGCCGGCGGACTGGTGCGCGCGGTTCCATTCGCGCAGGGCGGTCAACGACTTCAGCGGCGCGCGATCACCCAGCGACGCGAGCCACGCGTTGAAATCGCGCTTCATACCGTACTTGAACACCACCGAGCAATCCTCGTCGCGGCCCTTGGCGTCCTCAGGTCCGCTGCACACACCCCACTTGATCAAGCTCTTGGCGGGATCCGTCGTGACGATGGATGGAATGTCCGCGGGATCGATCACCGTGGCTCCGTGCGCGCGCATCGCGGCAATGGCGTCGGTCATGACCCGCTTCTGTGCGTCATTCAGCCCACCATTCGACCCGCGCTCCCCGGGTGTGGCCGCCGGGTCGTAAAAAAAGGCGCGCGGGATGCCGAGGCGCGCGCCCTTCAGGCCTTCGCGACGAAGGAACCTGGTGTAGTCGCGCTGTGGCGGCGGCGTGCACGTGCTCGTCGCGGGATCGTTGGGATCCGGCCTGCCGCCTTCCATGGCGCCGAGCATCGTCGCGGCGTCGGCCACAGTGCGCGCCATCGGTCCTGGCGTGTCCTGATCGGCGGCAATGGGAATCACGCCGTAGCGGCTCACGCGGCCGACAGTGGGCTTGATGCCCACGAGCATGTTCTGGTTGGACGGGCTGAGGATCGACCCCGACGTCTCGGTCCCGGCGTTGGCCATCCAGAAGCTCATGGCGGTGCCAATCCCCGAACTGGATCCGCCGGTCGCCAGCACCGGTCGTCCGTCTCCGGTCGCGTCACGCGGATCGCGGCGCGGATCGTATGGATTGAACGCGAATCCGCTCAGCGAGTTGTAGTTGGTCGGCATCGCCGCCGCCACCCAGTTCGCCAGCTCGGTCATCGTCGTCTTGGCGATGATAATCGCGCCGGCGTCGCGCAGATTCTTCGTCAGCGTGGCCTCGTATGGCGGAATCAGCCCGGCGAAAGCCAGCGCCCCGCCGGTCGTCGGCATGTTGGTGGTGTGAATGTTGTCCTTGAGCGCGATCGGGATGCCGTGCAGCGGACCGCGGACGCGCCGCAGCCGGCGCTCGCGGTCGCGATCGTCTGCCTCCTCGAGCGCGCGCGGGTTCACGTAGAGCGCTGCATGCAGACGATCCTCGTAGAGGGCGATCCGCATCAGCGATTGGGCCACAATGTCTCGTGACGTGACGCGTCCCTGTTCGAGCGCCGCACGCGTCTCGGCGATGGTCGCCTCGACGATCGAGAACGACGTACGCGGCTGCTGCGCATGGAGCGGCGCGAAACGAACGATTGCCGTGGCAAGCATCGCCGCGCCGATTACCCCGAACCGAGTCATGAGAGGGAATTCTACGTGAACGCGCCCAATGCATCCCGCGTGAGCTCGCGAACGGCATTGATTACCGGCGCCTCGTCGGGCATCGGCGAGGCGTTTGCCGACGTGTTCGCCGCGCAGGGCTTCAACCTGGTCATCACTGCGCGGCGGGAGGATCGGCTGCGCACGGTGGCCGCGCGCCTCGAAGAGCGCTATGGCGTCCGGGTCCTCGTCTTCGTCGCCGATCACGCGCGCCAGGAGACGGCCGAACGGTTATGCGCGGAGATCGCCGCGCGAGGGCTGACGATCGACGCGCTGGTGAACAACGCCGGCTACGGCGTGCCCGGCACCTTCGTTGCGTCGCCGTGGCAGTGGCACCAGGACATGCTGCAGGTGATGGTCATCGGACTGGCGGAGCTCACCCATCGTCTGCTGCCGGGCATGATCGAGCGGGGCTACGGCCGGATCATCAATGTCGCCTCGCTGGCTGGGCTGGTGCCGGCGCCGGCGGGACACACGCTCTACGCGGCAGCCAAGGCGCTGGTCATCAAGTTTTCCGAGGCGCTGTCGAACGAGGTGCGGAAGCACAACGTTCACGTCACCGCCGTGTGCCCCGGTTTCACGCTCAGCGAGTTCCACGACGTCACCGGCACCCGC
The DNA here is from genome assembly GCA_036742665.1 of Vicinamibacterales bacterium. Classification (GTDB taxonomy): domain Bacteria; phylum Acidobacteriota; class Vicinamibacteria; order Vicinamibacterales; family UBA2999; genus Gp6-AA40. The sequence goes on from DAINQP010000079.1 coordinate 6,806, forward strand.
GAGCAGATGAAGAGCCTGCCGCGATGGATGTGGATGGATTCACCGACCGTCGCGCGTCAGGGATTCGACGCGGTGATGGCCGGTACGCCCATCTACATCAACGGCCGCGTCAATCGCTCGATCGCCGTGCTGGTACGCTACGTGCCAGAGCGCCTGGTCAAGGCGATCGGCCGCCGGTTCGGACGCTCGTATCGAAAGACGTAGTTCTAAAATTGATCCAATGGCCACATCAGGACAGCTCTTCCTGAAGGAAGACCGGACGCCGAATCACATCATTACGACGGACTTCGACCTCGAGCGCGAGGACACATTTCAGGGAATCCGCTGCCCATTGTGCGGGTGGCGTCCGCGGAAGTCGAGCCGCTGGTCGTGCAGCTGCGTCGGCACGCCAGAGCCGTACTTCGAATCATGCGGCACCGTCTGGAATACGTTTTCCACGCGAGGCCGTTGCCCGGGCTGCAACCACCAATGGCAGTGGACGACGTGCCTGCAGTGTCATGAGCCGTCGCTTCACGTCGATTGGTATGAAGAAGAGACGCGAGACTGAGTGATGCGCATCGTCTCACTCGTCACGCTGGCATTGGTGTGGGCGCTCGTCTTCGCTTCGGGTCAGCAATTGGAGCCGCTCGAACGCAGCCACCCCGCAATTCAGTACTCGCGTCCGTCCGGGGATCCAGTCGCGTCATTGCTCCTGAAGAGTGATTCGATGTCGCGTCTGAAGTCCGAGGGTGCATCGGGTCACCTGCGCTCGATTCTCGCCGCGTTGGATATTCCGGTCTCGTCACAGATTATGGTCTTCTCGCAGGGGAGTGTTCAGAGCCACCTGATTCGCGCCGATAATCCGCGCGCCCTGTACTTCAATGACTCGGCGGTGGTTGGCTGGGTGCGCGGCGGTTTCATCGAAATCGCGGCACAGGACCCCGAACAAGGGACGGTGTTCTATACGCTCAATGCCAATTGGCTGGGTACGCCATCGATTGCGCGTTCCGATGAGTGTCTGTCGTGCCACGACACCAATCGCACCAACGGCGTGCCGGGCATGATCGAGCCGATGGGCCAGACTCGTCCCCTCGAGCGACGCTGGGGCGGCTGGTACGTGACCGGTGACCTCGGATCCATCGAGCATTTCGGCAACGTCGACGTCGCTGCACTGGTCTCCGGCGCTGCGGCGCCCAGGACCGTCCGCCTCACGTCGCTCGAGAAGACGTTCGACTCGCGTGGTTATCTGATCTCGTCCAGCGACATCGCTGCGCTCATGGTCTTCGAGCATCAGATGCAGATGATGAATCTGCTGACGCGTGTCGGATGGGAGACGCGCATCGCACGACAGGAAGGACGCCTCCAGAACGGAGCCGCCATTCGCGAGGCGGTGGAGCAGCTGGTTGACTACATGCTGTTTGTCGGCGAGGCGCCGATCGCTTCGCCGATGGCGGGCCGTTCGGGATTTGCTGAAGTCTTCAGTGCTCGCGGGCCGAACGACGCCAATGGCCGCTCGCTGCGGCAACTCGACCTCCGGACGCGGTTGTTCCGTTACCCCTGCAGCTATCTGATCTACTCGCCGCAATTCGAGCACTTGTCGACCGAGGCGAAGGCAGCCGTCTACTCACGGTTGTGGACGATTCTCTCGGGGAAGGAATCCGGCGTTCGGTATCGCCATCTGTCGGCCGTTGACCGCCGCGCCGTCATCGACATCCTGCGTGACACCAAGGTCTCCCTGCCAGCGTACTTCCGCGGCTAGCGCCGCATCGCGATCGCGCTGGCGGGACAGGCCGACTGGAACTCGATCGATCCCTGAATCGATGCGGGCATCGACTGACGGTCCACGGCCACGAATCCCAAACGAGGGAAGTACTGTTCGGCTGTCGTGGTGAGCAGATAGATCGTGTTCACTCCACGGCACTGCGCTTCCGCGATTGCAGCCTGGGTGAGTTGGCCTCCGAGTCCCTTGCCCTGCGCCGTCTGGTCCACGACCAGGGAACGCAGCAGCGCGCCGTCTGGATACATCTCGAGCGCCACGGCCCCGACGATCGCCTCGTGCTCCTCGGCGACGAAGCCAACGCGGAACGCGTCGCGCGCGCCGTCGAGCGGCAGGCGGGCGTGGCGGAGCAGCGCCTCGACGCGCTCAAGGTCAGAGTCGGTCGCGGGTCTGATCGTCATTGGTTCGATTACGAAATGATGTCCGGCTAAAGCCGGACACTACAGCGAAAGGAATTGATGTGCGAGCCGCTTGATGAGCGTGTCCAGCGACTCGCCGTCGAGTGCGAACGTGGATGACTCCGGCTGCCACGTCAGCTTGTAGCTGCGTGACATCGCCGACACCCAGATCTGTCGTACCGGGGCGTTGGGGCTCACCACGAATTTCGCCGGCGACGGATCTTCAAAGACGATCTGCAGGACCCCGTTCTGCAGCTCCACCTCAAACCCGTGCTCGTCGGCCATCGGCATCAGCGAGTGCTGCAATCGCTCGAGCGTGCGATCGGCTTCGAGCCGGAAGTCCTGATCGGTCAGCGTCGTCATTTGCTTCCGCTGAGGCGGTCGGCTGACGCGATGTAGCTCCTGCGGGCGCGGCCGGTGTGCCCTGGCTCCTTCATTTTCACGTCGAGTCGGTGCTCTTTGTTGTCGAGCACGGTGGGCTGAAAGCCGATCGTGTACAGGCTGTGCAGCTCCTGCGCGACGCGTGTGAACGCCGGGGCGAGCTCGGTCGTCTTCTTCAACTCGAAGTACCCACCGCCCGTCTCGTCCGCGAGCTTGCGCAGCCCGCGATCCGGACGCGTCCGCTGCATGCGCCCCGGACCAATCGGGAACTCGGATTCGAGGCCGATCGCGTAGATCATCGTTTCCGAAGCCTTGGCTCTGTCGAGCACATCGCCCATGCCTTTTCGGCTCGCCGTGTCGTCACCGTCGGTGAACACCAGCACAATCTTCCGCCCCTCGACACTCTTCAGCATGTCGATGCTCGCATCGATGGCGTCGTAGAGGCGCGTCGGATTGCCGAACTGGAGATCCTTCAGTGCGGCCACGAGGTCGTCGCGATCGTGGGTGAACTCGCCGCTGAACTGGATCTTGTCACTGAATGCTCCTACCTGCCCCTTGTCCGCGGGCAGCATTCGCAGGATGAACTGCTCGGTTGCCTGCTTCAGCAGATCGAGATGCGTCGTCATGCTGAAGCTGAAGTCGAGCATCACCACGACAGTGAACGGCTGCGTCTCGTTCTGAAAGAGCGTGATCGGCTGCGGCTTACCGTTGTCGAGGACCGTGAACTCGTCCTGCTCGAGGTTCGGTACGAGCCGGCCCTGGCTGTCGGTGACGGTAGTCAGCACCGGCACGATGCTGGTGCCGGCCTTGAAGGTCGCTTGCTGTCCGAACAGCGATCCGGTGGCAAGTATCAGCGCGGTTAACAGTGCGAAAACACGCATAGAACGAGCTTAACAACCTGCTGTGTTCTCGGCAAACTGCCCCTGGATTCGCCCACGAATCCTCGTGGCACAGAAGCACATTCGTAGCTGTTCATGCAACCAACCGCACGATGGTTCCGGCCGTGATTCCGGCCTGATCCGAGCTAATATTGGCGGTCATGCGCACAGCCCTGGTGTTCGTTCTCGTTCTCGGTGTGTCCACAGCCGCGCGTGCGGGCGTCGACCGGACAAGCGAGGATCCGGCCCTGGGCGCCGAAGCGCCGAACGCGGCAGCCCAGGTAACACTGTCGGGCATCATCAAGGACGAAGCCGGCGGCGCGGTGTCGGGTGCGACGGTACTGGTGGTCGGGTCGAGCGGTTCCGAACAGCAGACAGTATCGGGACCAGACGGACGATTCACGTTGACGATGCCACCCACTGGCGATCTCACCCTCGTCGTTCGCGCGGGCGGGTTTGCAGAGTGGACGCAATCGGTGCCGGCGAACCGCGAGATCGACGTCGTACTGCACATCGCGAGTTTGTTCGAAACTGTCACCGTCACGCCAACACGCAGTGCCAAGCGGCTGGGTGACGTACCCGTCAGCGCCAACATCGTCGAAAGAGAAACCATTCGTCAGTCGCCGGCCGTCGTCGCCGACGATGTGCTGCGGCAAGTGCCAACCTTCAGCCTGTTCCGGCGCAGCAGCAGCCTGTCGTCACATCCAACGGCGCAGGGTGTGTCGCTGCGCGGCCTGGGGCCGAGCGGCGTGAGCCGCACGCTCGTACTCGTGGACGGCGTGCCGTTCAACGATCCCTTCGGCGGCTGGGTGTACTGGACGCGCGTGCCGCTGGAGAGTGTCAACCGTATCGAAGTGATCGACAGCTCGAGCTCGAGCCTCTACGGCAACTACGGCATGGGCGGCGTGATCAACATCATTTCAGCCAGCCCCGCGCGACGATCGGTGGAGTTCAAGACGCAGTACGGCAATCACAACAGCCCGAAGGCCGATTTCTTCGCGAGCGATGTGTGGGGCAAGCTCGGCGTCGCCGTAGAGGGCGGTGCGTTCGATACGGACGGCTTTCCGATCGTCATCGCCAACGAGCGCGGGCTCATCGACAACAACGCGCAGGTCAACTTCAAGAACTTCAACGTCAAGACTGATTATCGCGCCAACGATCGGGTCAGCCTGTTCTTCCGCGGTGGATACTTCAAGGAGAACCGCGTTAACGGTAAGGTCGGCGAGGTCAACGACACGAAGTGGACGGCGGCTGGCGGCGGCGTCCGCGTCCGCATGCCGGACGAGAGTGATCTGCAGGCGACGGTCTTCAGCGACGACAACACCTTCCACAGCACGTTCCTCGCCGTGACGGCGCCGAGCGCGACGGTCGCGTCGCGCAGCATCGTGCGCTTGGCGACGGACCAGACCGTCCCGACCGACGCCTTCGGCACGATGATTCAGTGGTCGAGAGCGGTCGGGCGGAACAACTTCTTCAGCGCCGGCTTCGACTGGCGGCGAGTGGATGGCGACAGTCTCGAAGATCTGTACGTCGCGGCGCCGGGAGTGCCGATCGTTCCGCCGACGCAGCAGGCGGTCCTCAACGGGCGACGTAATTCCGGTGGCACCCAGCGCAGCGCCGGTCTGTTCCTGCAGGACGTGTTCAGCATGAACGACTTCGTCCTCACCCTGAGCGCGCGCGTGGATAGCTGGAAGAATTATGACGGTCACATCACCGAGACGTCGGTGGCGACGGGACTGCCGACCGCCGGTAACCGCGGGGACCTGGCCGATAAGGACGACACCATCGTCAGTCCGCGGGCCGCGGCGCTCTATCGCCTCTCCGCGCGCGTGTCGGTGTGGGGCGACATCGGCTGGGGCTTCCGCGCGCCGACGCTGAACGAGCTCTATCGCCAGTTCAGTGTCGGTCTGACGCGAACGCTGGCGAATGAAACGCTCGGTCCCGAGCGTCTGTTCGGCGGCGAGGCTGGTGTGCGGCTCGAAGCGACGCGAACTGTGTCGATCCGCTCGACGTATTACGACAACGGCGTGAAAAATCCGGTCGCGAACGTCACCATCGGGACCAATCTCCAGCAGCGGCAGAACCTGGGGCGCACGCGCATTCGTGGATGGCAGAACGACGTCGAGACGCGTGTGGGACAGTACCTGCGCGTGTCGGCCGGTTATCTGTTCAACAACGCCAAGGTGACGGAATACAACCCGGTCCCGGTGCCCGGTGTGACGGTGGTCGATCTCACCGGCCTGTATTTGCCGCAGGTCCCGAAGCATCGCGGCACGGTGAGCGTGGCGTACGCGAATCCGCGCGTCGTGAACGTCGCGGTGGCCGGCAGCTTCTACGGCCGGCAGTTCGACGACGACCAGAACGCGCGCATCAAGCCGGGCGAAACCGAGCCCGGTCTGCCGGCGTATGGCCTTCTCGACCTCAGCGCCTCGCGCGACGTCGGCCGCAATCTCCAGGTCTTCTTCGGCGTGCAGAACGTCTTCGATCAGGAGTACTACGTGCAGCTGCTGCCGACGACGATCGGCTCACCGCGGCTCGTCAACGGTGGCGTCCGCGTACGCTGGGCCGGCCAATAACTGGTGGGTGGCTGGTTGGTGGTTAGTGGTTAGTAGTCGATTCGTGGTTCTCGCCTGGTGGTTTCTCGCCGCGGCGCTGGCTGCGAGCGCGCCACGAACCGCGAACCAGAACCAACCGCCAACCACTGACAACCAGCCACCAACCAGCTTCGGCGAGCTCCTCGATCGAGCAAGCCGATACGTAGAGTCCTTTCAACGCAACCTTGGATCGGTGGTCGCCGAAGAGCGCTACGAGCAGACGCTTCGGCGCGCCATCGGCGCCAACACCACGAGCGTACAGCGTGGCGGGGGTGGTCCGATGGAGACCGTCCTGGTATCGGACTTCCTGCTGGTGCAGGTCCCCGGCGAAGGCTGGCTGCCGTTTCGCGACGTGTTCGAGCGCGATGGCAAGCAGGTGCGCGATCGACAGGAGCGGCTGGCCGCGCTGTTCCTGAAAGGATCGTCGCGCCGCGCGATCGATCAGGCGCGCGCGATCATGGACGAGAGCGCACGCTACAACATCGGCAACGTGGCCCGGAACATCAACGTGCCGACGCTGCCGCTGCCGTTCCTGACCGCGCCGTACCGCCAGCGGTTCTCATTCAAGTCCGGGAAGCGTGATGAGAACGATCCGGGGGCGGTGATCGAGTTCAAGGAGACGGGCCGTCCGACATTCATCACGACAACGGGTTCGCGCGATTTGCCTGTAAGCGGCACGTTCTGGATCGATGCGCGTGACGGCACCGTGCTGAGGACCGAACTGCACGCCGCCGATACCGGCGTCGAAGCGCACATCGTCGTGACCTATGAGCCTGACGCGGGGACGGGGCTCAGGGTCCCGGTGCGAATGGAAGAGCGGTACTTACGAAGCCGCGACCCGATGGAAGTGCGTGGCGTGGCGACGTACTCGCGGTTCCGCCGGTTCCAGGTCAACACCAGCGAGGAACTTGCCAATTGAGCCTCCGCCTGCGCTACGGCGCCCAAGATATCATTCAAGCTATGAAGACCATCTTCTTCCTGACTGTCGTGGTTTCGCTGTTTGCGTGTTCCGCCGCTCCCGCGCAGCAGACGGAGAACGCGGCCCGCGTCGGCAACCGGACAATCACCACGAAGGAGCTCGACGATCGCTGGCGCGCCGACGATCCGGCGTCGCAAGCCGACGCCACGCAGAAGGTGTATGACGGCCGCCGCGCCGCACTCGACGCGATCATCGCCGACATGCTCCTCACTGAAGCGGCCAAGAAGAAGAACATGTCGGCGGAAGCCTTCGAGATGGAGGAGGTCGGCAAGCGTGTCAAGCTGGTGACCGACGCGGACGTCACCACGTTCTATCAGGCCAACATCAACCAGATGCAGGGCCGTCCCCTCGAGGTGATGGCCCCGGCGATCAACCGCTATCTCACCGAACAGCAGCGCGTACAGGCGCGGCAGGCGCTCATCGCCGATCTGCGCAAGGGTGGCCCCGACGTGCGGGTGCTGATTGACGCACCGCGGCGCGACGTGGACATCGACAGCACCGATCCCTCGCTCGGCCGCTCGTCAGCGCCGGTGACGCTCATCGAGTTTTCCGATTTCCAGTGCCCGTTCTGCCAGCGCGTCGCTCCGACGCTGAAGAAGATCCGCGACACCTACGGCGACAAGGTCCGTATCGTGTGGAAGGACTTTCCGCTGACGCAGATTCACCCGCAGGCGTTCAAGGCCGGCGAGGCCGCGCACTGCGCCGGCGATCAGGGCAAGTACTGGGAATATCACGATCGGCTGTTTGTCAATCAGCAGCAGCTGCAGCCCGATGAACTGAAGAAGCACGCCGCTGATCTCGGCCTCAACGCGACAGCATTCAACGCGTGTCTCGACTCCTCGAAGTACGGCGAGCGGGTGCGCGACGGCGTGGCGCAGGGCACGCGGCTCGGCGTCAACTCGACGCCGACGATCTATATCAACGGGCGGATGCTGTCCGGCGCACAGCCGTTCGAGATGTTCGTCAGCGTGATCGACGAGGAGCTGTCGAAAGCCAAGTAAGGCATCAGGGCTTGTCTGGACGGCACGAGAGTGCGAGCGACTCGATACCGGGACTGAGACTGCCGTCGATACGCGCCGGGTCGCTGGCCGGGCCGAACTGCCGCGCCACACCCCGGTAATTCAGCTCCGTGTAGACGGTGACCGTCGCGCTCGAGCCGACCTCGATACTGCGAATGTTCTTTCGCCAGTCCTTGTCGTCGTTGCGCCGCAATCGCTCAACGCTCTGCCACTTCCCAGGGCCATTCAACACCACGCGTTGACCGCGCCAGTTTTCCTGGTCGTAGATGAAGACGTAGCAGCCATTCGGATTCGGGGCGTTGCCGCCGAGCCCACCGAGCACGGGGTCTGTGGCGCAGCCGCCAAGTATGGCAGCGGCAAGAATCGCCATAGAGCAGTGCCAGCGTCTCGCGTGACCTGAGTGCGTCATAGCCGTTTCTGGCTTCTCAGCGGTTGCCCTTAAGTGCGAGTAGCGTGCCGGTCGCGATCAGCAACCCGCCGCTCGCGCGATTGGTCGCCGCGACGAACCGTGTTTCGCGCGCCAACGCCGCGGCGCGGCCGGCGAAGTAGCCATAGCCCGCCAAAATCACACATTCGACGAGGGCGGACGTGGTCGCCAGAATCACCATCTGTGGCGCGATCGACTGGTGGACGTCCACGAATTGCGGCAGCAGCGCCACGAAGAACAACAGGGCTTTCGGATTTGCCGCTTGCAACGCGAATCCCCGGGCCAGCATGCGCCAGCCCTGTACGCGCGGCCGCGCGTCTGAATTGGTTTTCAGGCCGAGCCCAGCGCCTCGAATCGTCTGAATCCCGAGCCACACCAGATATGCCGCACCGACGTACTTCACGACCGTGAAGAGCTCGTGCGATCCGAGGAGTACTGCGCCAAGACCGAAGGCGGACACGACGAAGTAGAAGGTATTTGCGGAGAGGATGCCGGCGTTGCCCCACAACGCCGCGCGGCCGCCCCGCGACAGCCCGCACGAGACGATGAACAGCACGGCCGGGCCCGGCGTCAGGCACAGCACCGTCTCGGTGACCACGAAGAAGAACCAGACGTGAAGATTCAAGCTCTGCGGCCATTCTACGTCGGTTAACAGGTGTGACTTTCCTGCGGTGATCGCCTGGCACTACGATGCACGCGTGCGTGGCGGCCGCGATCGCGCGACAGGAACCCTCTGGTGGCGAGTCCTTATCGTCGCCGCCGTGCTCGTGTCAGCGATCCTGCTGGGCACCCTTGGGTTCGTGCTCGTCGAGGGATGGACGCCCTTCGACGCTTTCTACATGGCGCTGATGACGCTGACGACAGTCGGCTACGGCGAGATCCATCCGCTGTCGTTCCAAGGCCGGCTGTTTGCCTCGTTTCTGATGCTGGTGGGAGTGGCGAGCGTCTTCGTTTCGTTTGCCATTCTCGGTGACACGCTGTTGCGCCTCGAACTCACCGACTATTTCGACCAGCGACGGAGAACTCGCATGCTTCAGCACATCGCCGGCCATTACATCGTGTGCGGCGCCGGACGCGTCGGCCGCAGCGTCGTGCTCGAACTGCTGCGGGCCGGAGCGAAACTCGTGCTCATCGACAACGACCCTGACCGTTTGAAGTGGGGCGAGACGTTCGGCGTCGTGACGCTCACGGCAGACGCGTCGAAGGACGAGACGCTCCGTCGGGCGCGCATCGACACCGCCGCGGGACTAGTGGCCGCGATCGCCAGCGATGCCGAGAACGTGTACGTCACGCTGTCGGCCAAGGTACTCAACCCGTCGCTTTACATCGCGGCCCGCGCCAGCGACGAGCAGGCGGAGGAGAAGCTGCGCCGGGCTGGCGCCACTACGGTGCTGACGCCCTACACGTATATCGGTCATCGCCTGGCGCAGTCGCTGCTGCGGCCCCACGTCCTGAGTTTTCTCGACGTCGCTTCCGCGTTTGGGAAGACAGATCTGGATCTCGAGATCGAGCAACTGCGGGTCACGTCTGGCAGCCTGCTGTCATCCCGGACGTTGGCCGAGGCGCATCTGGGGCGGACCTACGGCGTGATTGTCCTCGCCGTACGCCGGCAGAACGGCGTGATGCAGTTCAATCCGCAAGCGGACGTTCGCCTGGAAGCCGGCGATGTGCTCATCGCCATGGGCGAGCGGCAGAAACTAAAGCAGCTCGAGAACGAACTCGCCGCAGTTGGCTAGTCACGCGGCGCGATCACGCTGAACATGGGTGCCTGGTGTGAGCGGCACAGCGAGCTGGTGAAGACAACGCGACTATAGGCGGCGCGGAGAAAGACGCGGTCACTCCCGCTGATACCAGAACATCTCGTCGTATCGGGCGGCCGTGTGCACCACGCGCAGATATGACGCGGTGAGTCGCAGCGGAGGTGTCGGAAGGACTGCGGTGTTCGTCACAAACATGCCACCAGGCCTCAACATCGCCGCCACGTTCGCGGTGGCAAGCGCCTGCTCGAACACGTCGTAGTAGAAGAGCACGTTGGTCGCCACGACCAGATCGAATCGCTCATCGCTCGCCAGGGACAGCCGATCGACCACGATGTTGAGATCGCGCGGGACGATCGATGAGACGACCGACGGCTGAATTCGCACGGTGCGCGTCTTGACGACGCCGGCCGCCGCGGGCGCCGGCACCGCCGCGACCTCGCTGCCGATGGCGTATCCCCACTGCTGCCAGTACGCCTCGACGGCGCTGGTCCAGTCTTCATGTGCCGCCAACGGCAGTGTGACGACGTAGCCAGACGATGATGCCGCTCGTCGCGGTGCGTTTCGCAGGTGGTCGTTCACGCGCACATTGATATCGAAGGTCGTTACCTGCAAATCCGCCGCGGCGAGCCCAAGTCGGCGAAGCGTGTCGATCAGCGCGAATGGCTGGATCGTCTGCTGCGGATAGTAATCGTAGCCGTCGGCTTTGTTGCTGAAGTCGAGTCCCGGGCCGACGATCGCGACACGTCGCAGGCTGCCTGGCGAGAGTGTTTTCTGTCGCGCGATCGCGTCGAGCGCGACATGCACGCTGTAGTCCGAGAGGATCGAGGTGTCGGACGACAAGCCGCGATCGCGGAAGATGGTGGCGTTTGCCGCCGTCACTGCGGCAGTGCCGCCGGGTGTTGCCGCGGCCACCGTCTGGCCCGTGCCGGCGAACTCGCGGATCATCCGCTGCCTGGCGTCGACCAGGAGGCGGCGAGCGCGTTCGCGGCCGGGAGCGTCGGTCGGGTCAGCGTTGCGCGCCGCAAGCATGCGGCGGGCGAACTGCAGGCGCTCGTTGTCGTCTGGCGCCGCCACGCGATCGAGGAGATCCTCGAGGCGATCCGTGATGATGATGTCGAGTGCTGACGCAGACAGCGGCGACGCGCGTGCAACGGCCGGTGGTCGTGAGGTGAAACTGGTCCCGTAGAGCCAGAAGTTCACCAGCGAGTCTTCATTGCCTCGTTCGAGTCGGCCGCGCACGTCGCGATCGTGCTGCTCGACCCACGACGGCCACCGCTTGGCGATCTGCTGCGTCGAACGTCCGCGCAGCGCGCTGGGCAGGTTCGACGGTAGCGCCCACAGTACCGGCGCCGCCTGCTCGAATGTGATCCGTGACTCCCCTTGCGGATCGAGTCGAATGGACTGCGCGACTACGGACGTTGATAGGAAAACGAGTGCGGTAATCGCCGCCGCCCTATTTCTCCGTCGTGTCCTTGCCATCGCGGGGCGCACCCGTCCCGGACGAACCCATGAAGAGCTTGCGGCCGTCGGTGAAGGTGAGATCGCGGCCGTTGGCGCGATTGCTGCCGTTCTTGGCCTTGTAACCGTCCACGACGAGCTCAGTGCCCTCGGGGAGTGAGTTCTTCGTCAGTCCACGGCGGAGCAGTGTGTTTGGCGTTCCGCCTTCGATCATCCATCTCTCCATGGACCCGTCGCTCTTCTTCACGTCGAGGTGGATCCAGGTGTGCGGATTGATCCATTCGACTTTTACCACTGTGCCCTTCAGTTGCACGGGCTGGTTGGCGTCGAATTCAGCGGCAAACGAATGATGCGCGCTGATCGATATGCCACTGGCCAGCAGCAGCGCACCGATGAACACGCCACGTCGGTTGATCCCCATGTATGACTCCTCGACCGGTCCGACCGGCCCTGCGCTGGCCGCTCAGCGCGGCGACGTCTTTTTCGCTTCTGCCGCTTTTCGCTCTTCCTCACGCGCGCCGCTGAGGATTCCTTCCATGCCATAGTTGCCTTCATGGCACGCGTACTCGAACAGGTCCTCACCGGTATTCACGTACGGAATCGCCAGCGTCCACGGCCGCGTGAACGTCGTGGGATCGGTGATGGTGACGCGGTATTCGATCTCGTCGGGGCCGACGCGCCTGATGCGTTCGACGAGATTGAGGTTCTCGGCAGCGCCCCGGTACAAGATCTTGTCGGAGAAGTTCGTCGTTTCGATCACCAGCGTGTCACCCTCCCAGCGGCCGGTCGAGTGGCCCATCCATTGACGGATCGATGAGCCGACGTGCGGACGGCCGTCGGTCGGAATGACCCGCGTGCCGCCGAGCATCTCGATCTGGATGGCGACGTATCCGGGGCTCTGGGTGATGCGATAGTTGTTGTTGTAGGCCGTGGGACTCATCGCACCTGGCAGGCCTCGCGTGATGCACCGTTCAAACGTGCTGCGATCGAGCCAGGTGTCGGTGCCGCGCCCGTTGGCACCTGTGCCGCGGAACGCCGGCCGCTTCGCCTCGTCGGCCTGGCGTTTGCGCGCTTCTTCGGTCAGCGGCGGCACGTGACCATCCGGAGGATCGACCACGAGCGATGTCCTCAGCGTTGTGACCTTCGTGCCGCGATCCCACCAGAAGTCGTTATAGGCGCGCTCGACGTCGCCGCGTGTACCGCGGGTGCGGCCTTCGTCGCCTCCACGGGTGGCCGCCGTCTTTTCCATGGCCGCCACTTCCTCGGCAGTGAAGTACTCGCGGCCGTTGACGTTGGCCGGGCGTTCAAAAGGCGTGATCGTCCGATTGGAGAACGTGCCCTGGAGGTCCGGCTCGCCCCATGGAGTCCTTGGCGTCGTGTACGGTTTCGACGGCAGCGGTGCGCCGGCGCCAACATTCTGGGCGATGAGCACCGATGGCCCGAGGAGAACGGTGACGATCGCTACGATCAGAATCAGATGTTTGTCGCGCATTGTCTGTGCTCCGTCGCGCACGGTCCGGCTAAAGCCGGACACGACGTACTAAAAATCAACCTGCGCGGTGATCTTCGCGAACCGCGCCGTGAGGATCCCCGTCGGCGTCAACCAGGCGCCACCCGCGATGAATGCCTGGTTATACGTCTCGATAGGGTTGGCGTTTAGCGCATTGTACAAGTCCACCGAGATCTGCGTGCGGACGTTGCGGAACCGCAGAATCTTGCCGACGCGAAGATCGAGCTGGTTGATGCGATCGCCGATGACGTCGCCAGGCTCGACGAGGTTGACGAGGGCGAACTGCACGTTGCCCGACAGCGGCCGGCCCATTGCCGCGGCCGCGGTCGCCGACGGCAGGTTGTAGTCGGCGTTCAGCGCGTCGCCGGGGAGGCTCTGGAACGTGCCGCTGACCTGCACGTCGATCCTCGGGATCATGTAGGAGGCGAGCCCCTTGAAGTCCTTGTCGAACCGTGGCTGCGTGCGGCAGTAGGGCGTGATTCTGGCCTGCAAGCCCAGCGCGACCTCCGGGACGGCCGCGCGGATTTCGCAGTTGTCGTCCGTACGGCGGCCAATGCTCGTTCCGCCCTGGAAGGTCAACCCGTCGCGCACGCGCGCGTTGAAGTTGATCTCCATGCCATTCCAGTGCCGAATCTGTTTCCCATACACGTCCGAGAACGTCTGGAAGTTGTTCGTCACGCCGGCGAGCGTCGGCACCACGTCAATCAGATTGGAGACGGTGTATCCGCCCCCGCCGGGCAGCCGTGGATCCGACGGTGCGGTGATGCTGAATGTGGTGTAGTCGGTCGCCCTCGTCGCCAGATTGTCGGTGACGAAGAAGTTTCCGAAGACGCGACGGAAGTACCCGACGTTCACCGACACGCGCGGCAGCAGTTCCTGCTGGACCTGAACGCCGAAGTTCCAGTCGTAGCCCCGCTTGCCCCACCCTGTCAGTGTGTCCGGGTCGTAGGTGGTGCTGAAGACCGGCCGGCCGAAGTTCAGGTTGCTGCTGAGGCCGCAGAAGTCACCGCCCGACGCACTGAGATCCTGCGCCTGCGGGTTGAGCAGATCGCAATCGGCCCGCCAGTTCCGGTTGGTATCGGTCCACGTGCGGTTCGCCGACGTGGAGACGCGCGTCAGCGGATTGAGCAGTCCCCCGGTGATCGAGCTGCCATCGGCCGCCACAAGATACTTGCCGATGTTGACCTTGAGTGCCGTCTTGCCGCTGCCAAACACGTCATAGGCCGCGCCGAAGCGCGGCGTGAGGTCGTTGTACGACACGCCGTCTGAGGGCTCGTAGACGACCGCCGTCGGGAAGAACGGATTCGGCCCGAGCTGTTGCTGCGGGAAGTGACTCCACACGTGGTCGTAGCGGAGCGCACCGGAGATCGTCAGTCGCTTGCTGGTCCACTGATCCTGCACGTAGAACGATCCAGTCGAGACGTGCGTGTGCACTTCCGCCGGCCCCGCTGTCATCGTGAGCTGGTTCGGCACACCGTTGTTGACGCGGTAGTTCAACCAGGCGTCGTTCATGCGCGGATTGGGAAACTTGTTGTCGATGAACTGCGCGAGATACCCAACCTTCGCGCTGTGACGTCCGGTGACGTAGGTTGCGGCCGCGCGCCAGTTGTACACGCCGCTGTCGGCGATGTACCAGTTGTTGGCGCGGTAGTTCAGGTTCGCGATGCCGCCGTTGTTCGGACACCCGGCCGTGCACTGTTCGGTGACGCGGATCAGCGCGTTGCTGTTGTCAAGGTTTGGTTTCGGTCCGTAGTTGAGGATCAGATTTGTTCCAAATCCCGCTTCATACAGCAGACGGCTCGTCGCCGGAGAAGTCCAGGTCGCCTGCTGCACGCGCGGCGGCGACTGGTTGTTGTCGCGCGCCTCGGGTGAAGTGGTCGGCGTGCCGCCGTCGTTGCAGAGCGTGCAGTTGCGCTGCTCGTCCCAGTAGAAATTGAACTTGTTCCTTGGCGAGGCCTGCCACGTCAGCCGCGTGCTCACGTTCTTCCAACTGCTGTCGGATTCGGCCTGGTGGCTCTCTTCCGGCACGTAGTTCCAGGCGTTGACATCGCCGGCGTTGCGGTTGCGAAACATACCGCCGACGAGCCGATGGTTGCCTTGGTAACGCGTCGCCGCGAAGAACCACAAACGATCACGTCGAAGTGGACCGCCGACCGAGAGGCTCGTGTCCCAGATGCGCGAGAGCGCGTTCGGCGCGCGCAGTCCCGCCTGTCGAATCTCGTCGGTGAAATTGCTGCTTTGCATGGAGCCGTTGGCCCAGTTCGCAAAAACGTTGCCCGAGATCCGGTTGCCGCCTTGGCGTGGCACGAGGTTCATCGCCGGACCTGCGTTCTCGGCCTCGCCAAGACCGCCCGCTGTTGAGAAGACGACTTCCTGCGCGTTGCCGACGTCCGCCACGGTGTAGGACACACCCGTGCCGTTCAGTGACGCGCCGAGCGACAGGCCATCGACGGTCAATCGCCCTTCATTGCCCGGACCGCCACGCATCGCAAATGTCACGGTGAGCGGGCCCGCGAGACCGCCGACATCCTGGCTGCCTGAGAGGGATATGCCGGGCACGAGCGTGACCAGGCTGTGGTACAGCCGCGCTGTCGGAATGGCCGCGACGACTTCGTTGTCGAGCACGCTCTGTTGTTTCGCGTTCACGACATCAACGATCGGCGACTCGCCTTTGACGGTGATCGTCTCTTCGAGGGCGCCGACGCGCAGCTCGGCGTTCACCTGCACCGCAATCGAGCCGGTCAGCTCGATCCCTTCACGTCTGACCGTGCTGAATCCGG
>DAINQP010000080.1:0-22738 GCA_036742665.1 Vicinamibacterales bacterium
ATCACTACATCGTCCCGCCGGTTCACCTGTCGCCGGGCTATGCAGTTTCACTGTCGACGGTGCAGCTACTCGGCGTCGTGCTTGTCGCAGTGCTGACATGGACGAACACGCGCGGGCTTGATTGGGGCAAGCTGATTCAGAACGTCTTCACGACGACGAAGACTGGTGCGCTCCTGGCACTCATTGCCGTCGGTCTGCTGGTCGGCTGGAATCCGCAGGCGGTGACGGCCAACTTCGGCGACCTGTGGACCTCGCGCGGCGCCGTGCCTCTCGCGGCGGGCCTTGACGCGACGACCACCTTCGGTATGTTCATCGCGCTGTGTGTGGCGCAGGTCGGGTCGCTCTTTTCGGCCGATGCCTGGAACAACATCACTTTCACGGCCGGTGAAGTGAAGGATCCGCGGCGGAACATCCCGCTGGCGCTCGCCCTTGGCACGGTGGTCGTCATTTCGCTTTATCTGCTCGCCAACGTCGCCTATCTCGTCACCCTGCCATTCGGGGCGATTCAACAGGCGCCTGCCGATCGCGTCGCGACGGCCACACTCGAAGCGATCTTCCCTGGCCTCGGCGCGATGATCATGGCGATTGGCATCATGATTTCCACCTTCGGCTGCAACAACGGCTTGATCCTGGCCGGTGCGCGCGCCTACTACGCAATGGGACGCGATGGGGTGTTCTTCCAGAAGGCTGGCACGCTCAACCAACACAAGGTTCCGGCCTGGGGATTGTTGCTGCAGGGGATCTGGGCGTCGGTGCTGATCCTTCCGCGTACCTTCAACACGACGACCAAGAGCTACGGCAATCTCTACGGCGACTTGCTGACATACGTGATCTCGGCGGCGCTGATCTTCTATATCCTCACGATCGCCGGGCTGTTTCGTCTGCGCACGACGATGCCCAACGTGGAGCGTCCGTATCGCGCCTTCGGGTATCCGATCGTGCCGGCGATGTACATCGTCGGTGCGGCCGCGGTGCTGGTCGTGCTCTTCACCTATCAGACGGCAACGACGTGGCCGGGCCTGATCATCATTCTCGCCGGCGTGCCTGCGTATTTGTTCTGGACGAGGCGCCGCGCTTGACGGCGTGATCTTTCGAACGGGCCTCGCGCGCTTTCTGGGCCATCTCGGTGTAGGTCTCACGTATCTCGTCGAGGTCCTTTTCTTCCAATTCCTCGAGATCGAGTAGCTCGTTCTTCGCGTTGCCAATGGCCCGAATGATCTCGTCGAGTTTGACCTGCACGGCTTCGGCATCGCGGTTCTGCGTGGATTGAATCAGGAACACCATCAGGAACGTGATGATGGTCGTGCCGGTGTTGATGACCAGCTGCCACGTGTCGCTGAAGCCGAACAACGGACCGGTGACGGCCCATACGAGGATCACCAGCGCGGCGAGCACGAACGTGAAGGGACGGCCCGCGGCGCGGGCGGTCCATTTCGCGAAGCGTGAGAATGCCGATCGAGGCTTGGTCGGTCTCAATGCGTCATCGCATGGAGAAGAACGTCGATGCCAAGCGCGTAGCCGGCCGGTGAGAACTGGTAGAAGAACTGCGGGTCCTCACCCTCGCGCTCCCACGAATCGGCGACGTCGGTGTTGTGCGTCATCACCACCATCGCGCGGCGATGGCTGTCGCGAATGACCCGGAAATGGACCTCGGCGCTGTCGGCGCCGCGCTCCGACGTCTCGGTTCCGCCGAACCGCCGCCAGAACTGGATGTTGGTGATCTGCGGGATCGCCTTGATCTCGTAGAGGCTGTGCAGCATCGGATCGTTCAGCGACACGTCTTCGATGGGATATTGATCGGGCGGGAGCACCTTGGCGATCTGCGCGGACCAGTGGCTCCACGCCTCGGTGCCCCAGAAGTCGTCGGCCCAGAAGAACCCGCCTTTCAGCAGATAGTCCCGCAGATGCTCGGCCTCGTCGTCGCGAAACCCGGCCGTGCCGGCATCCGAAGCCACGAGAAACGGGCAATTGAACAGCGTGGGATCGAGCGGCCGCACGACGTAGAAGTTCGGACGCTGATTCTCATCACGGCTGACATGGGTCTTCGTCAGCTCGGACAGGCGTGTCGTCAGATTGATCTCGGCGTATGGGTAATCGGTCTGCCAGCCGATGCCGGACGGTTCGGCGCGGACACTGCGATATGCCAGACGACAGACGACGAAGGAGGCGTCGGGCATTTGCGGCGGCGCGAGACGCGTCGCGTAACTACCTTCGCGGAAATAGCGTTGCGCGTGAGCCACGCCGACAGCCGCCACGAGCGTGGCAACGACGACAGTGACAACGAGCAGGCGGTGCCGCCCCATGTTCGGGAGGTTAGCTCTATTTGAAGAGGCCGGCAACCTCCGGCTTGACGACCTTGCCCATCGCATTGCGCGGCAGCGCGGGCACGGCCTGCAGCGCGCGCGGCACTTTGTATGGCGCGAGCTGAACCTTCGCCCACTCCTGAAGCTCGTCGAGCGACAGAGACGTTCCGGTTCGCAGTTCTACGGCCGCAGACACGCGCTCGCCCCAATCCTCGTCGTGCACGCCGACCACCGCGCATTCGGCAATCGCCGGGTGCATCCGCAGGATCTCTTCGATCTCGAGCGCCGACACCTTGAAGCCACCGGTCTTGATGATGTCTACGTTGGAGCGGCCGAGCAGCCGGAATGAACCGTTTTCCCAGACCGCGACGTCGCCGGTCCGGAACCAGCCATCACGAAAGGCGACGCGGGTATCGTCGGGTCGCTGCCAGTACTCGAGACACACCGCGGGCCCGCGCACCTCGAGCTCGCCTGGCGTGCCCTGGGCCACATCGCGTCCGTCTTCATCAACCAGTCGAACGTCAACGCCAGGCAGCGGCTGCCCCACGTAGCCCGGACGCCGCTCCCCCGCGAGCGGATTCGACAGCGCCATGCCGAGCTCGGTCATACCGTAGCGTTCGAGCAGCGTGTGTCCCGTGATCTCCCGCCAGCGCTCGAGCGTCTGCACCGGAAGCGCCGCTGAGCCCGACATCATCAGCCGAAGACGGCGCGCGCCATCCGAGCGGACGCGTTGCACCTCCGGCGACGCGGCATTCCATGACGCGATCAATCGGTTGTAGATCGTCGGCACCGCGGTAAACACCGTGATCTCGCCGGACGCGAGTCGGTTCCACACGAGCTCCGCATCGAACGACAGCAGGATCTCACACGTCGCACGCACCGCCAGCGCCGATCCGAGGCCATTGATGATGCCGTGTATGTGATGCAGCGGCAGCGTGAGCAGCAGGCGATCTGCGGGCGTCCATCGCCACGCTTCGACAAGCGCCGCGATCTGCGCGCCGATGTTCTGGTGCGTCGAGACCGCGCCCTTTGGCCGGCCGGTGGTACCGCTTGTGTAGATGATCATCGCGCGGCGAGTCGAGCCGAGATGCGGCAGAGCGTCCGCCATCGACGAGGCCAGCGCAGTGGTCGTGGTCAGGAATCGTGCGCGCGCCCCCTTCGCCAGCGGCATCAACATCGTCGCCGACGCCGGATCGCTGACGACAACCGAGGCGCCCGAATCACGAATCACGTAGTCGAGCTCGGCAGGCGGGTGCGAGATCGCCAGCGGCACCGCGACGCCACCGGCTCGCCAGATGCCGCGTTGCAGCGCTGCATACGCGAAGCTGGGCGGCACGAAGAACGCGACGCGTGTCTGGTTCAGGTCAGCATTGTCGCCGAGCAGCGCGCCAGCCACCCGCTTCGATGCGTCGTCCAGTTGGTCATACGTGAACGTACCGTCGGCGGCAATGATCGCGGTGCGGGATTCACTCATCTCGTCGACGTATTATTACTTCCCATATGGCGTTGATCGATCCAGGGAAGAAAGCGCCGGCCTTCTCGCTCAAAGATCAGAAAGGTGAGACGCACCGGCTGTCCGATTACGAAGGGCGCCCCGTTATCCTCTACTTCTATCCGAAGGACGACACTCCCGGCTGCACGCAGGAGACGTGCGAGTTCCAGGCCCGGCTCCCCAGGCTCAAGCCGACCAAGGCCGCGGTGCTCGGTGTCAGCATCCTCGATGAGAAGAGCAAGGCCAAGTTTGCGAACAAGCACGGGATCACGTTTCCGCTGCTCGCCGACGCGGACCATGCCGTCGCCGAGAAGTACGGCGTGTGGCAGGAGAAGTCACGCTACGGCCGCAAGTACATGGGCATCGCCCGCACCACATATCTCATTGGGCCGGATGGAAAGGTGGCTCAGCGCTGGGATAACGTGAAGGTGAACGGCCACGTCGAAGCGGTCGCGGACGCGCTGGCAGAGAACGTGTAGGGCCCGCGCGTAGGGCCCGTCCTTTTGGACGGGCCTGGCCGGTCCCCAAAGGACCGGCCCTACGGGCTCGCGCCCGCTTCTCCCTTGGCGAGCCGCTGCCGCACCTTGTCTACATCCCGCTGAAACACGAACAGGCGATCGGCGTTGCCATCGGGATCGGTGAAGTTGTACTGCTTGCCCTTGCGAACCGTGATCTTCAGGTTCTTGTCCAGATAATCCACGACGAACTGCTCGAGATCGCTGAGCGCGGCGGTGAAGCGGTCGTCCTTGTCATCGGTGTCGTAGCGAATCCCCTGCGGTGTCGCCACCAGGTGGCCCCTGCACGCCCCCACGCGGTGCTTGTGAATGACCGCCAGCGTCGCATTCAGACGCACCTCTTTGAACCGGACGGCCACGTCTCTCGGTCCTGGCTCGACATCGATCGTCTGGACGACGCCGTCGAATCCCTCGGCGGACACGTTCAGTGTATGAGTCCCCGGCTTGACCTTCTCGGCAGTCACTGGCGCATTGCCGATGAACTGACGATCGAGGAAGACTTGCGCATTTGGAACGTCCGCTTCGATACGCAGCGTTCCGAGCTCCGGGGTGGTCACGGCAGATGGGAGCCCCTCGGTAACGGGCGACGCGGCAGGCTTTCGCGGCGCACGCCGCGCGGCCGTCGCGGTTTCGGAGCTGGACGCCGCAGCGCTCGCACTCGGGCGCGGCGCGTCTGACTCCCGTGACGATGGCGATGATGCCGCTGACTCGGAAATCACCGGCGCGCGATCTCGAAACCGCACGGACGTCGCGATGCCTCCTCCGACCGCGATTGCCACGACCACCGCGATGACCAGAATGCGTCCGCTCACCTTACGATTCTACGGTGGGCGGCGCTCACCTGACGATTCTACGGTGGGCGGCGCTCACCTGACGATTCTACGGTGAGCGGCGCTCACCTGACGATTCTACGTGACTGCCCTGTTCTACTAGAATGACCGCGCGGGAGAACTCCATGAAAGTACGACACGCGATCGGCATGGCTGTCGCGTTCCTGTGCACGGCGTCGCCGGCGAGCGCCCAGATCGATTTCACCGGACAATGGGCGCCTCTGTATCACGAGGACACAATCGAGCGCATTCCCGGTCCTGAGCTCGGCGATTACACCGGTCTTCCGCTCAGCGAAGCGGGCCGAATGCGTGCCGATTCGTGGGACGCGGATCGCATCTCGGTGGTGCAGGAATATCAGTGCCGTCCGCATTCGGCGGACTACTCGCTCCGCGGTCTCGCTCCGCTTCGCATCTGGGCTGACTACGACCCCGCCACGCAGCGCATCATTGCCTTCCATACGCACATCGGCGCTTACGAGAACCAGCGGACGATCTATCTCGATGGCCGGCCGCATCCGAACGCGTATGCGCCGCACACGTTCCAGGGATTCTCGACGGGCGTGTGGGAAGGCAACATGCTGACGGTCACGACCACGCACTTGAAAGAAAACTATCTGCGGCGCAATGGCGTGCCGCGCAGCTCGAAGGCAACCTTCGCCGAACACTGGGTATTGCATGGCAACTACCTGACCATCACCCATGTCGTGTACGACCCGGTGATCCTCACCGAGCCATTGGTACGCAGCGAGAGCTGGTTCCTCGATCCGGGTCAGCGCGCTGGTCTGTTTCCCTGCGAGTACCTGCCCGAGGTACCGGCCGAGGCGGGAGCGGTGCCCCATTACCTGCCCGGCACGAACCCCTGGCTGAAAGAATTCGCCGGGTGGTACGCCCTGCCGTTCGAGGCGGTGCGTGGCGGCGCTGACACCCTGTATCCAGAGTACCGCGCGAAGATGGGCGCATATAAGCCCAAGGACAAATGCGAGCGCTTCTGCAATTGCACCGGCTTCGGCGACTGTCTGTCTCCCACGGGCGGCCGATGAAACCCCTCCTGCTTACATTCGCAATCGCCTCGTGGGTACTGCCGCTCGTGTCGGCTCAATCCGTCGACGAGATCAGCGTCGTCCACGTCCAGAAGAACGTCTACATGCTGGCCAGCCGCGCCGGCAATGTCGCCGTTCAGGTTGGCGACGATGGCGTGCTGCTCGTGGATACGGGGACTGCGCCAATGGCGCAGAAGCTGTTCGCCGCGATCCGGACGCTGTCGAACAAGCCCATTCACACCATCATCAACACGCACCTGCACGCAGACCACACCGGCGGCAATCTGGCACTCGTGAAGCTCGGTGCCGGCGGACCGCAGCCGCCGCGCGTCATGGGTCACGAGAACACCTATAACCGAATGGTGGCTGCGGCCGTTGAGGCCAACGCCAACACGCCAGCGGCAGCGCTGCCCATGAATGCCTACTTCACACCGACGCGGGACTTCTTCTTGAATGGCGAAGCGATCGTGCTTCACCACGTCCCAGCCGCTCACACGGATGGCGACACGTTGGTGCACTTCCGCGGCTCGGACGTCGTCGCCACCGGTGACGTGTTCAATCCCGACATCTATCCGGTGATCGACATCGCGAACGGCGGGACCGTCAGTGGCACGATCGCGGCGCTCAACCATGTGCTCGAGATCACCGTGCCAGCCAAGTACCAGGAAGGCGGCACATACGTGGTGCCCGGTCACGGCCGAATCTGCGACGAAGCGGAAGTCGTCGAGTATCGCGACATGGTGACAATCATTCGCGATCGTGTTGCTGATCTCGCGAAGAAGGGACTGACGCTGGAGCAGGTCAAGGCCGCGAAGCCGTCGCGCGACTACGACGGCGACTATGGCGCAATGAGCGGCGCCTGGACGACAGAGATGTTCGTCGAAGCCGTGTACAGGACGATCAATGCGACGAAATAACCAGCCTGGGCGACGCACGCGTCGCCCCTACAACGTGATGGTCGCTATTCTCATGACCGCGTCGATCGGCGTTGCGGCTCAAGGACCTCCAGGCGGCCGCGGTGCACAGCCGCCGCGCACACCACGCGCGGCCGCGCCGGTGGACTTCACCGGCTACTGGGTGTCCGTCGTCACCGAGGATTGGCGCTGGCGAATGGTGACGCCAGCGAGAGGCGACTTCGCAGGAGTGCCGCTCAACGCTGCGGCGCGCAAGATCGGTCAGGCCTGGGATCCGGCAAAGGACGAGGCCGAAGGCAATCAGTGCAAGGCGTATGGGGCCGCAGGAATCATGCGCGTGCCAGGCCGGCTGCGCATCACCTGGCAGGATGACACGACGCTGAAGATCGAGACCGATCAGGGAATCCAGACACGCCTGCTTCACTTCGGCGGCAAGCCCGAGCCTGGCACCAAGCCGTCGTGGCAGGGCTACTCGAGCGCCAACTGGGAAGGTCCGCAGCGCGGATCGGGGCCGCCCGACTTCACGCCCATCGCGCTCAACCCGCGCGAGGGCACGCGCGGCCGCTCGCTCGAGGTCGTCACCACCAATCTGCGGGCAGGGTATCTGCGCAAGAATGGCGTTCCCTACAGCGAGAACACCATCGTGCGCGAGTACTTCGATCTCTCAAACGAGCGTGATGGCGACACCTGGTTCGTCGTGACAACGATCGTGGAGGACCCGACCAATCTCACGCAGCCGTTCGTGACCAGTACAAACTTCAAAAAGCAACCTGACGCGAGCAGGTTCGCACCCACCCCTTGCTCCGTTCGCTGAACGTGTGACTTCACCTGCCTACGACACACTGAGGCGGCGGCAGCAGACGAGTACGAGCGGCGCGAGCTTTCCCCGCGTGCGGAGTCGGCGCAGCGAACCCGTAGGCCCATGGCCCATGCGCTTTCGCTCGACGTCCGGCTGAAGCCGGACACTACACCTACGGCTTCTCTGCCGCCCTCGCAGCTTTCAGGATATTGAACATGCCGTAGTTGTGCTCGTGACATTCGAACGGCAGGATGGGTGACTGCGTGTCCAGAACGAGCGGCATCGCGATTGTCCACGGCCGAGTCCACGTTGCCGGATCTTCCATCGTCGCGGTCCACTGAATGGTGTCCAGTGCAACGCGTGTGAAGCGCTCGACGACGCGGAAGGTCGAGGGGTCGGCGCCGCGGTAGGCGGCAGCCTTCGTGAAGTTGGTCGTCTCGACCACTAGCGTGGCACCTTCCCAGTGGCCCCGTGCGTCGCCCATGTGCATGCGCACACCGGAGCCGACGTGGGGCCGGCCGTCGAGTGGGATGACGCGCGCTTCGTGGATGATCTCGTAGGTGATC
Source organism: Vicinamibacterales bacterium (assembly GCA_036742665.1). Taxonomy (GTDB): domain Bacteria; phylum Acidobacteriota; class Vicinamibacteria; order Vicinamibacterales; family UBA2999; genus Gp6-AA40. The sequence continues at coordinate 8,460 of DAINQP010000080.1, forward strand.
ACGATGAAGCCCGGCGTCTGCACGATCTGATAGTTGTTGCCGTACATCACCGGGATCATCGAGCCGGGGACGCTGCGCGTGATGCAGCGCTCGAGAAAACCGAGATCCTCAGGTCCATTGAACGGACCGCCCATGAAGCTCGTACGAGCGGGACCCGCACCGCGCTTGCGCGCTTCGGCTGTCAGTGGTGGGATCCGGCCTTCGGGTGGATCGACCACGGACCATGGCATTGCGCGCTTCGACAGATTCAGGTTCTCGAGCCACCAGTAATCGGGACCACGCGGCCCCGGCGCCAGCCCGTCGACCGCCTGCTGCTCAGCAGCCTGACGGATCTGCGCCATCTCCGCTGGCGTGATGTCTTCGACGCGGCGGCCGTCGAACCGCGTTGGTCGCTCGAGTGGCGTGGCGTATTCGTTGGAGTTCGAATACGTGCCCTGCAAGTCGGGGTCACCCCACGGCGTGCGTGGCACTTTGTAGGACTGGGCGGCGGCTTGCGCCACCGCCAGCACGACGATTATGGCCGCGAGCCAGCGGAACATGCGGCCATTATGCTCCTGTCCCGCTGAAGCCGGACACTACATCGCGCGCCCGACCGGCCACTACGTACCTGGTTGCGCGAAGGTGATGACGTAGCCGTCCGGATCCCGAAACGCGAACTCCGTCAGACCGTACCACTTCGTCTCGAGCGGCATGACGATCTGTACGCGGTCCTTCAGTTCACCATATGAGGCACGTATCGCGAACACGAACGCCTCGCTGTCGGGGACAGTCTGCTCGAGCGTGAAGCCCAGCACGTCGCGATAGAACGCGATGCTGCGGCCGACGTCGGAGACGATGAGATTGGGAGTGAGCTTCTTGAAGAATCGGACACGTAGGTAGGGGCTCTCTTGTTGATCTGTCAGTCCGGCTGAAGCCGGACACTACACCGAGCCCCGCTAGGTACGGCAATCAACCTATCACCATTCTGAATTTTTCCCCTTTTCAACGTTTCCGACTTGTCCGCTTCGAAGGTAGACTGACCTCGTGAGACGGCGGCGCCACATTATCCTGCTCCTGGCGGGGCTCGTAGCCCTGGTGCTCGCGGTGCGCGTGGACGCGCAGTTCCGTCAGCGCGGGTTCCGCGGCTTTGGCAACATCGGCTCGGGAGATACCGCCACCGACAAGGACTTCGACGGTGCCTTCCACTTCTGCCGTGTGTGGTTCCGCAGCGACTTCCGCGGCGACGGCGGCAACTGGAGCGTCGATTACCCGCGCGCCGACATCAACCTCTCGGTCCGATTGAGCGAGCTGACGCGCGCCGACGTCAGCATGAAGAACGGCGAACCCAACCCGCTGCTGATCCGTCTGACCGATGACGCGTTGTTCCGATGCCCGTTCATCATGATGACCGAGGTCGGCTCGGCCTTCATCGACGAGAAGGAAGCGGAGCGGCTCCGCGAATATCTTCTCAAGGGCGGCTTCCTGTGGGCCGATGACTTCTGGGGCAGCTATGCGTGGGAGTGGTGGGTGGGCCAGTTCTCGAAGGTGCTGAACCCGGCGGAGTATCCAATCATTGATCTGCCGGCCACGCATCCGCTGTTCTCGTCGCAGTTCGTCATTCAGAAGGTCCCGCAGATCGCCTCGATCAACTATTGGGCCAGCAGTGGGGGTGATACGTCAGAACGCGGAGCGGACAGCAAGGACGCTCACGCGCGCGCGGTGCTCGACAAGCACGGCAACATCATGGTGTTGATGACGCACAACACCGACCTCGGCGACTCGTTCGAGCGTGAAGCCGACGACCCGCAGTACTTCTATCAGATGTCAGTGCCGGGCTACGCCTTCGGCATCAACGCGCTGCTCTACGCGTTGACACATTAGCGGCCGGCGGGTCTAAAGAGCAAAACCCGCCCTACGACTGCCCGCTTCTCTTATTTTCCGATCTTCGAGTTTTCTGCGTCGCGGATCGTCGCGTCGGCGTCCCACTTCGTGATGTAGCCCGCCTTCAGGTTCTTCTCGGCCGCCTCGCGTACTTTCGCGACGTAGGCGTCGCGCGTTGGATAGAGCGCCGTGAGACGAGCGGCGTCGAACGGCTCCCACGATCCCATGAGACGGCAGTTGCGTTCACCACCACCTGTGGCAACGCCGACGCTGCCAACGTTGTCGCCAGTGTTCTTCGCGATCGGCACCGCCACGGCGGCGACCCGAATGCCGCCGCGTGCGAGTCCCGTCTCATCGCGAACGATCTCCCAGCGCGGTCCGGTTGGACCGCCGCGGCCGCGACCGCCATCGGCTGCGGGGGGCACACTGGACGCCGGCAACTGTTTCAGCTCGATGGGTGGGGCCATCGGAGGCGCCACGCCGTCGGCCAGCCAGCGATGCGTCGCGTCGAACGCGGCGTCCAACACGTGATACGACGGCACGCGACTGAAGGGCGGCTGTGAGCATCCACCGTTCACGCCCTCGTTCTCGAGACCGGATCCATTTCCCCCCACGCCATTGCCTTTTTCTCCACCGCTGATTGAGGGCCCGCCGATCGGCGCTGAGTTCTCCACCGGACGCATACCAGAGACGCGCAGGCCGAGTGCCGCCATCGAGCGCGAGAACTGCGCATCGAGATGGGATGTGCCCGCCACTTCCCATTGCCGGTAAGCGTTCGAATCGGGAATGCGCGCGTTGGCCTGGCCGATCACGTCGCTCTCGTCCAGATACTTGAACACTTTGACGTTGAGATCCTGGCTGACGCGTCCGCCGCCGCCGTGCAGCAACACCGCGTCGAACAGCTTCGACGTCAACGGATGGACTGAGTGGAAATAGTTGTAGAGGCGTCCGGCCGACTGCGAGTGACCTGTGGCGATGAGACGCTGCACTTTCAGCCCACCCATCACGTCACGATCTGCCTTGCCGCGAATCGCCAGCGCCGCCGCACTGAAGATGTCATAGGACAGCGCATCGCCGATGATCGTGCCACCGCGGGCGACGTCGAGATTGCCGTAGCGCATCGGGCTCCATTCCTTGAGCGCGTTCACGCCCACCGCTTGCGCCGACACGCCGACCCACGCATACCCCGATCGAATCACGTGCGCATAGGACTGGAACCATTCATATTCGCCGTCGTGCCCCTGCGACACGTTGTACCACTCGACGATCGCCGTGCCATTGAAGCGCGACGCCTGGCGCGGCCGGCGGACAACGATGCGCGTTGAATAGGGATGATCGACGTCGATGATGCTGCCGCGCTCGCCAGCCGGCGTGTTGTAACGATTGGCCGTGCCGGCGACGAAGAACTCCTCCTCGACATACCCGAGTTTGGCCAGGTCCACTGGAGTGGCGTTGTACGGATAGCCGTGATCGGGATGACGAAGCGGCGTCGTGTTCGTGACCGGCCCAGTGATCTCGGGCGATCGCAGCACGACGTGGTGCGCCTGCTCGCCGGCCGAAATCGCCGTGAGCATCAGGGTCATTGCGACACCGATCAGCAGACGACGCATGAATATGCTCCCGCGTAGTGTCCGGCGTCAGCCGGACCGATACCGTCCTTCAAACACCAGCTCAGAGAGCGGCTTCCGCGTATTGGGCAGCTCACGGGACTGAAAATCTTCCGGCAGATCTTCCGTGCGTCCCGGCTTGCCGACGGCCGCCATCGCCTCGACAGTGAAATCGCCGGGAATGCCGAGCACTGTACGCGCGCGCGCGTAGTCGAACCCCGCCATTCCGTGAACGACCAGCCCGCGTAGCGTGCCCTGCAGTGCCAGGTTCTCCCATGCCGCACCCGTGTCATAGGTGTGCGTGATCAGCGGCTTACCGGTCTGCTCGTTGGTCGTCCGCGAGACGAACAGCAGCAGCGCCGACGCCCGCACACACCAGACCTTGTTCCGCTCGACCAGCAGATCAAAAAACAACGGCCACTGTTCGGTATCGCGATGCGCGTAGAGGATGCGCCACGGATGCGTGTTGCCTGCCGAAGGCGCCCACCGCGCCGCCTCGAACAGCACGAACAAGTCAGCTTCGTCGATCGGCTCGCCCGACATCGCGCGCGGCGACCAGCGATCAACGAAGATGTCGTCGATCGCGTGGTCCGCCCTGCGGACCTCTCGTCCTTTGACGATCACGGCGATCAGTAACCGAGGCGCACTATACCGTCCTTGGCGCCGTTCACCGTCCCGCTCTCGAGCCATTCGCGCGAGGCGCGGAACAGCACGAGATGATTCTTCTCCCACATCGCGTTGTGCGACGAGCAGCCGAGATCGATGAGCATCTTTTGCGGGGCGCCGAGATCGGTATAGAGCTGGCGGACCCGGTCCGGCGGCACCTGCTTGTCGTGAATGCCGGCCACCATCAACGTCGGCGTCATCGTCTTGGCGACGGTCGGCTGGTTCCAGCCCCAGGTCGTCGTCTGCGGCGCGCGCCGGACGCCAGGTCCCCACGTCGCACCAACGGTGTCGGAGTCAATCATCGCCGACCAGACCGCGTCGGCGACCGGGCGCTCGTACTGATCGGGACAGCCGACCTGGCGATCCCAGTTGGCATCGAACTCGGCGCGCGATTGGGTGTTGAACGTCGTGCCTTCGGCGGGAAGCTTCGGGGCTTCCGGTGCGCTCTTCGGGTTGTAGGCCGGTGCCAGCACCACCAGCCGATTCACCTTCGACGGGTTCTGTGCGGCGTAGCCCCCGGCTCGCGGACCGCCGAGCGACCACGCGACGAGGCTCACGCGATCGACGCGACGCAACAGGCGAACGTAGTCAACGGCGGCGCCGACATCATTCCAGTCCGAACCGATATTGGTCAGCGCGTAGGGATACGACGGCTGGCACGGTGCGCCGAGGAACTGGGGCCGCTGATTCTCCGCGAGGTTGCATGGGTCGTTCATCGGCGCCGGCCGCGTCGATCGCCCGTAGCCGGTCATGTCCACAGAGAAAACGTCGAAGCCGGCGCGCGCGAGATAGGCCATCCAACTGTAATCGCCGCTCGACACGTCGAACGCGACCTCGGCCGGTGTGCCGGCGCCGTGCACGAACAACACCACACGATCCGAAGGAGTCGTGCCGCGCGCCACCATCCCGGCCAGCACACGCTCGCGTACGTAGAGCTGCGCCTGCTGCCCGGCGATCGCCGGCACGGTCGATTTCACCCGGACGAAATGATCGATGGTCAGCAGCCGTCCGCTGTCATCACCGCTTACGATCGCGGCGCCAACGCCGAGCAGCATCAATGTTGTCAAAAGCCGCATAAGGGTCGTTCGTAGGGGCGATGCATGCATCGCCCTCTCATCTCGTCGGGCCGGTCCTTTTGAACCGGCCTAGTGCGTTGCCGTCTTCAAGTGCTCCCTCAGCAGATCACGTCCGAAGTCACCGTTGAAGTCGCGCCAGATCGAGTGCACGTGATTGCCCTCATTCTGGCTGTTGTCGAATTCGATTAGGAACGTCGGCCCTTGAACGCGGTAGTAGTGCTTCTGCCCGCGTTCGGTCGATCCCGCCCACGCAAACCCGATCTTCTCGAGCCCGGCCGCCTTCACCCTGGCCATGCGATCGGCGGCGATGTCGGCCGTCATCAATCCGGCATAGGCATCGAGGATCTTCATCAACTGATCGCGCTGCGCGGGGTTCATCGCCGACAGCATGAGGCCTTGCGGCGACAGCGGCTTGATGTCGAGCGCATTGCCCGTGACGATGTCGTTGAGCGCGACGGCCTCGAAGATCGCATTCTTGCGCTGACCCGCATCGAGCGACGTCACCAGCGCCCGCGCAGTATCTTCGAGAGCGCCCAGCGTCCGCTGTCCTTTCTGCGGTCCATCCTTCACTTCGGCCGGGTTCGCACCGGCAAACGACGGCGTGCTGGAGATCGCGGTGCCGTCCACCACCGAGAAATGCAGCGAGACGTGGTGGAATTCGACCCGCCAGCCCCATGCCCCCTTCGCCGACGGCATACCGAACACCGAGAAACGGTAGCCCTCTGGATCACGCGTCGGGCCGCTGCCCTTCTCGACATCGCGAAGAATGTTCTCGAGCTGCATGATCTTCGTGTAGGTATCGTAGCCGCGCGCGCTCAACCCGGTCTTCAGCAACTCGTGCGCGAGCTTGCGCTGTGGCTCGCTCATCGCCTTGATCTGCAGACCATTCCGCTCGAACTGCGGCACGAAGTGCCAGCGCAGACGCTCGGCGGCATCAAAGGCGAAGGTCGCCTGCTGCCGCTGCTCCGCAGAGAGCGATGCCAGGAAGTTGGTCGCGGCCGTCGTCATCGTCGTCGCGGTCGATCGCGGCTGCGCGACGACGGCGATGCTCAAGGCGGAGACGAGTCCGATGGCGAGAATGAATCGAGGAGACGTGAGGCGAGTCATGGCTGTTCCTCGGGAAAAGTCGCCGGATGGTAGCACGGTTCCCGTCGACGGCGATCAGGCGCGCGCCGCTGGCGCGCGGCTTGCTATGGTGGTGCAACTCAGACGGCCTGCCTCGCCAAAGCCGAGGCGAAGGCGGGAGGTGGCGTATGAAGGGATTCCCTTTGGTTCTGCTGATCCTCACGGTCGGCGCGGTCGGTTGCGACGAGAGCCCCACCGGCCCGACCGAGATTGTCGATGTCACCTGGAAACTCGAAACCGTTGCGCGCGTCGGCAGCGCGATCGTCACGGTGCCGAACCCCGAACAGTTCACGGTGCGTTTTGAAAGTAACAACAGGCTGGCGGTTCGGGCCGACTGCAATACGTGCACTGGCACCTACACCCTCGACGGCTCGTCAGTGTCCATTTCTCCCACGATGGCCTGCACGTTGATCGCCTGTCCCACGCCGGGAGTGGACACACTCTTCACGTCCGCGCTGCAGAACGCCCGCACAGTGACGGTCTCGAACGACAACCTGATCATGACCGGCTCCGAGTTCACCTTGAGGTTCCGGGATTAAGGAGTCGCCTACGCTGGACCGTGGTTTCGGAGGACGTATGATGTAGCCCTCACGAGGAGGGCTCTGTGGCTGATTCCATCGACCGGCGTGACTTCTTCAAGGGCGCGGCCCTCGGCGCCGCTGGCCTGGTCGTCAGCACCGAGAAAACGGCCGACGCCGCCGCCATTCCCGCGCCGTCACCGGTCACACTGCCGACTATTGCGGATGCACACGACCTTGCGTATGCGCAGGCACAGAGCACCGTCTCGACTGAGCCACCGCGCGTCACCACCCAGGGCCGGCCCGCATCCGACTTCATGGTGGACGTGATCAAGAAGATCGGCTTCGAGTACGCCGCCATCAACCCGGGCTCGACGTTCCAGGGCCTCCACGAATCGCTGGTGAATTACGGCAAGAACACCGCGCCCGAACTGCTCACGTGTCTGCATGAGGAGGCGGCCGTTGCGATGGCGCATGGTTACGCCAAGGCTGCCGGCAAGCCGATGCTCGTCGCCGTGCATGGCACGGTCGGCCTGCTGCACTCGTCGATGGCGCTGTTCCAGGCTTGGGCCGATCGTGTCCCGGTCGTCCTCATCGTCGGCCATCATCGCAATCCGTCAGGCGTGATTAATCGTCCGCACAGCGCGCAGGACATGGGCTTGCTCGTGCGCAGCTTCGTCAAGTTCGATGACGAGGCGACGAACCTCGAGCGGTTCGCGGACGCGGCGATGCGCGGCTACAAGATCGCGATGACACCGCCGATGGGTCCGGTCGTCCTGACCGTCGCCGCCGAACTCCAGGAGTCGATCGTCACGAACGAGCCGCGAATTCCCGAGCTCGTGGTGCCGGCGCCTCCACAAGGGGAGGCCGCGGCTGTACGCGAAGCCGCACGGATGCTCGTGGCTTCCGAGAATCCGTTGATCCAGATCGCCAAGCTCGGACGCACGCCGAAGGCCTGGGACCTGCTGATCGAACTCGCCGAGATGGTTCAGTCCCCGGTGGACACGATGGGTTACTCGTCGTGGCAGAAGTTTCCGTCGTGGCATCCCCTCTATGGGACCGGCGGCCGCAACTACATGCCCGACGTCACGCTTGGTCTCGAGGTCACCGACATGTCGGCGCAAGCGCGCGCGGCGCGGGCCAGCAATCGCAAGACGATCAGCATCTCCGCCGAGCATCTGTTCCAGGGGAGCAACATCCACGACTACGGCCGGTACGCCGACGTCGACCTCGCGATTGCCGCCGATGCTGAAGCTACGCTGCCGTCGCTCATCGAGGAAGTCCGTCGTCAGATCACGCCGGCGCGCAAGAGCGCGATCGAGGTGCGCGGCCAGCGTGTCGCCGCCGCGCACAAGGCTGGTCAGCTCGATGGCATTCGCGACGCGCGACACGGATGGGACGCGAGCCCGGTGAGCGTTCCGCGTCTGATCGCCGAGCTCGGGGATCAGATCGCCAAAGACGACTGGGCGATCGTTTCCGGCCATCAGTTCACGGGCGACTGGCAGCGCCGGCTGCTCAATCACGACAAACCCTATCGCTACAACGGCGACTGCGGTGGCTTTGGCATCGGCTACGACACCCCGGCATCGGTTGGCGGCGCGCTCGCGCACAAGAAGAACGGTCGGTTATCAGTGGCCATCGTCGGCGACGGTGATCTCAACTTCAGCCCGGGCGTGCTGTGGACCGCTGCGCATCACAAGATCCCGCTGCTCTTCATCGTCCACAACAATCGTGCGTATCACGCCGAAGTGATGATCATTCAGCGGATGTGCGGCGTGCGCGGGCGAGGCAACGAGAACGCCCACATCGGCAACGTCATCGCCGATCCGGATCCTAACTACGCGCAACTGGCACAGGCGTACGGGATGTACAGCGAGGGGCCGATCGAGCACCCGAAGGATCTAGCGGGGGCGTACCAACGCGCGCTGGCGAAGGTCCGCGCTGGTGAACCGGCGCTCATCGACGTCGTATCGCAGCCGCGGTGAGCGCAATGAAGCTGCTGTTCCTCGCTGCCTTCTTCGCGATCGCGGTCACTGCGTCGGCGCAAACTCCGACGCCACTCGCGGCGCCGACCGGCAATGCGCAACGCGGAAAAATGATCTTCGAAACCCAGCTGCGCTGCTTCGCGTGCCATGGCTACGACGGTCAGACCGGCTCGCCGCGGCTCGTTCCGATGGCGCGCAGCGAAGACGTCTTCCTCGCCTACGTGCGCAAGCCGGCGACGCAGGGCATGCCGTCCTTCGCGGCGGTGTCCGAGCAGCAACTGCGCGACGTCTATGCGTATCTCCGATCGATTCCGCAGGCGGCGCCAGCACCTGACAGCGTGCCGCTGATCAAAGGAATCCTCGATCGGCGCACGAAAGCCAACTGATGTAATGTCCGGCTTCAGCCGGACTGGCCCGTCCAAAAGGACGGGCCCTACCGAGTCATCTTCGGCGGTGTCAACACGTCCGCACCGAATGTCTGGACGATCGCGTCAACCGCCTGCTTGTTGCTGATCGACCACGCAGCGAGATCGGCCAGCAGGTTCACCTGCAGCGGCTTCAGCTTGATGACATTCGTTCGGTTCTCGCCGAATGTCTTGTAGTACGGAAAATGCTGCAGGTCTTTGGCCTGCTGCGACAGATTCTTCGTATCGGACGGTTTCAGCCAGGCCTTGATCTCGTTGGGCAGACCGTCGCGCCACGATTCGCCGAGATAGTTGTAGATGAAGCAGATGTTCAGTCCGTTGTATCCGCGGATGTTGTACAGCTCGTTGCTCTTCACCGTCCAGTTCTTTTCGCAGAAGATCGCGCCGCCGCGGGCTTTCGTCGAAGCATCGAACCCGCGCAGCACCTGCAGGTACTGCCCTTTGTCGAACACCGGATTCATGGTCTTGTCGCCGTTGCCGTCGCGAATCTCCAGCGGCATGAAGTAGGACTGCAGCTGCTCGTTATTCCGGTACTCGCTCATCGAATTCACGAACACGATGATGTTGCGCACCTGCCTGGCAAGCAGCGGCATGATGCCGAGGTTATCGGTGAAGCCGCCATCGCCGTGCGCGAGCTCCGCCGAGACCGGGTTCGGTGCGCCTGCACGAACGGCGAGATTGTTGAATGCTGGAAATGCGAGTGACGCCTGTTGCAGGGCCGGACGGAACCGCTCCGGCACCTTGTCGCCGAGCATCAGTGTGAGCTGCGGTGCGGCGCCGCTGCTGGCGATGACGTCAGCCAGTGTGAACGGCCGCTCGGTCGGCTTCGGACCGACGAGCACGTGCGTGCTCGATCGCGGTGCGATCGTCAATCGATCGTACGCCCACGGCGACACATACGTGCCCCCGATCTGACCGAACTGCTGACGAACGCCGGTATACAGTGGCGTGTATTCGACGGGAATCAAACGCGGATAGTCGAGGCCGTTCGGCTTTACCAGTGTGCCGCCAACGATCAGGAACGGGCGATCCGCGGCATCCATCGTGATGAAATCACCGAGCGGCTTGCCGGACGTGCTCATCTCCACGGCACTCGCATCGTCCCAGGCGTACTGCTTGCGGCTCCAGTCCGCGACGATGCCGTCGAGAAACACCTGGCCAAGCATGTGGGCGTACGTCTTGTTCTGGCGATCCGGCTCCGCCACGTCGCGCTTGCGCACTTTGCGTATCGCCGACCGCGCGAGCTGAAGATACTTCCGCGTCTGCGCCAGGTCGCGGCCGCCGATCGTGTCAGGCAGGAAGCTCGGCGCTTCGACGACGCCGACATGACCGAGACCCGAACTGACGATGCGCGCCGCGATCAGCCCGGATGGGACCGTTTCGATCGTCCGTGGATCAAGTTGCTTGGTATCACCGAGCAATTCGGCCGACGAGATGTTGCGCGCGTAGGTATACGGGACGGCGGCCCACGATCCGCCGGAGACGGCGGTCATGTAGCGGACGCGCGACAGCCATCCGTTCTGCTCGAGGCCACGCAGCTGACCGACCGTCGCCGATGCCGATCGCGTACCGCCGCCGGAGAACGCGACGCCGACGTCGAATTTCCGGAGCTGGACGAGCTTCTCGCGCTCAGGTGTCTCGCCAGGCGTCGGCGAAGTCCAGAAGGTGGGACTGACCTCCCAGAAGCGGGCCTCGACGCAATTTGTGCATGCCGGCGCTTGAGCGGCGACGATCGTTCCCGCCGCGAGCGCGAGCGCGATCCCACACGCAAAGGCAACGCGCTTCATAACCCACCGATGGCGCTTTTGAGATCGACATCGAAACCGAAGTACGTCCGGACACTGTCCGGTCCCTCGTCCTTGAGGTCGTTGTCAATCACCATCTGCACGAAGAACCGCCCGAGGCTGCCGAGGCCAGGAATGCGCTCCAGGCTGAAACTGAGCAGACCATCCACCTTGAGCCGATTCCATCTTTTGGTAAACAACTCGTTCTTGCCCCATCCGGCTTCGATGTAGCTGCCCGCGTAGTTGCCCTCGTTCGCCAGCAGACCCAACGCGAAATGGATAGACGTGAAGACGTCCGGAGCGTCTTTCAGCGACAGGAATCCGATACGGGAGGTCACATACAGGTTGGCTGATGAGTCCGTGCCTCCCTGCAGCGTGTGGAACTCGAGCCTGGGACTGACGTACGCCTCGAGGCTGGTCGCGTGTTCGAGGATGTAGCGTGCGCGCTCGGGAAAATCAGTAGGCTTCAGTTCCGTTCCGCACACCGGTGGCGTGTCGTTGGGATCGGGTGGACGGCAGTCGATGTCGGCACTGCGTACGCCGTGCGAGGTCTCGCCGTTCATCCAGAATTGCAGCCGGCTGTCCGACCGCCCAAGCACGCGATAGTCGAAGTCGACGCCAAAGATCTCCTGCGTCTTCTGTCCGCCGGCGCTGGGGTTCTGGTAATTGCCGACCTTGTCAGGCGCGAACGTGTCAACGACGCCGCCGAAGAACACCGAAGCGGAGAACGGCGATTCGTCCTCTTCGTTCGATTCCGCCTCGCATACGCTCACCGCTCTGCCGCCGGGTGTGTCCGCGACCTTCGCCGTAAGCGCCGGCACGGCACCGGCGTTGACGGAGTCGCTACCGTTTACACGAACGCGAACGACCGAGCCAGCGCGAAGTGGTTCACTCAACTGGAACGTGACCGTGCCGCCCCCGGCGATCACCGTCTGCTCGCGGATCAGCGTCTGATCGACGACGATGCCAACCTGGTCACCGCCTCTCGGGTTCACGACCTGCACGACGACCCGGCACTCGCCGACATTCGGCGGCTCCAGGGAAAAGACCGGTGCCGGCTGCGCAAACGCATTGACGGATCCGCAGATCCACAGGCTGGTCACAATGCCGAAGGCCCGCGCGCACGCGCGCGCATGCCACACAGAAATGTCAGCTGACACACGCATCGTCTGTTGACTCCCGGTAAGTTGTGGGGGGCGCTTGATTAGTAAACGACGAGCGCGGAGAAAAGAACAGCAAAAATCAGCGCGTGACCTTCCGTTTCCACAATTCCCATGCACGCGCGTACTCGTTCGGGTCGGTCATCCGCAGTTTGGCCTCCGCCGGATCGACAGACGTGAACTTGCCGCCAAGGCTCATGGTCTGCATCTGCACACGAGCATTCAGATCCAGATACACGCTGCGGCCGACGACATTCGGGATCGAGGTCGCCACAACCACCGCGCCGTGATGGCGCATCAGCGCAGCCGACTTGCCGCCGAGGGACGCGGCCAGTGCCTTTCCCAACTTGGCATCGCGGACGAGGAGATCCGTCATGCCGGCCGCCTGCCTGATGTCGAACACCGGCACGCCGTCGGCAATGAACGCCGCCATGTGGTACATCGCGCGCAGCGGCACATCTGAGTCGGCGAACGGGATCAGCGACGGCGCGTGGCAGTGGACGATGGCGTTGACGTCGCGGCGGGCGCGGTAGATCTCGCTGTGGATGAAGCGTTCGAGATACGACGTACGGCCGCGCGCATCGACCGGATTGCCGTCGAAGTCGAGCTCGAGGACATCAGCGGCCGTCACCAGTTCCGGCGGCATCGAGCGTGCGAGCAGAAATCGATCGGGACGCGAGGGATGGCGCACGCTGACGTGTCCCATCGCGTCGAGGACGTTCTCCATCGCCAGGATGCGATTGGCGGCCACGAGATCCGCGATCAGATCGTCAGGCGCCGGCGTGGGCGCCTGCTGCGCACCGACCAGGGGCCCGGCAAGCACTGCGGAGACCAACGTTGTTAGAAACGTCCGCCGTTCAACCATAAGCGTCGACAGCCGTGGGGCGGGTCTTGCTTTATAGACCCGCCGGCTATGGCAAAGCGTACACGTAGAGCGCGTTGTAATTCCGATTCGGTTTGATCCCCGCCTGATCCATCAGGGGCCCGGTGATCGCCCCGCTGCCGGAGAGCACGGCGATGTACTGCTTGCCATTCACCGAATACGTGATCGTGCTGTTACTAATCGGCCCGCCGAGCGTCTGCTCCCAGAGCATCTTGCCGCTTTCGGCGTCGAAGGCGCGCAGCTTCTGATCGAGATCTCCGAAGAACACCACGTTGCCGGCGGTGGTCAGCACTGCTCCGTTGCTCGGCGCGCGGCCGACGTGGATCGGCTTCATCTCGCCGGTCGACATGTTGACCTTCATCAGGCCGGCCCACGTATTGGGATCGGAACCGGGCCGGGGAATGCCGCCCCGCTGTTCACGCGGCTGACCGTTCGGGCCCGCGCTCGTCATGTCGAGACAGTTCTCGACGTAGGGAACGAACAGCGCGTTGGTACCCGGGTGATAAGCCGTCGGCCAGTAGCTGCGCGTGTTCCAGTAGCAGATCACGCGGCGATCAGACGGCCCGGTGAACAGCTTGTTCTTGTTCAGGAACACCTTCCCGGTCTTTCCATCCACATTGGCGATCAGGAAATCCGGCGTATCGAACGGAAACGGGGTGGCCCAGAGGAACTGTCCGGTCGCCCGATCGTTGACGAAGAGACCGCCGCCCTCGCCGATCATCGCCATGACGTCTCGCTGCTCGCCACGTTTGACGTCAGGGTTGATCCACTTGACGAATGTCGGATTCGGATCGACCTTCGTCCGAAGCAGCGTCCGCTCGTTGGCGTAGTCCTCGTCCCAGTCGTCGCCCGGCAGGTGCTGGTAGTACCACTTCAGCTTGCCGGTGTCGGGATCGAGCGCGATCGTCGAGTTGCTGTACAAGTCCGCCGGCGACTCAGTCGGGATCGCGTTGGAATTTCCGTTGTGGCGATTGGCGCGCGTGTTGGGCGTCGGATTCGCCACGCCCCAGTAGATCAGACGACGGGACGGATCGTAGCCGCCGGGAAGTGCCCACGTGGACGCCGCGCGCGTCTCGTCTGGCGCGCCGGCCCATGTGTCGCCGCCCGGCTCATTGGACGCCGCGGCGGTGTAGAAGCGCCAGACTTCCTTGCCGGTCTTCGCGTCGTGCGCGGCGATGTAGCAGTCCTCG
>DAINQP010000081.1:0-22558 GCA_036742665.1 Vicinamibacterales bacterium
CCCGCGACAGCTCCTCGCACCGGCCCCCTGGCCCCGACTAATGCGCCATCGGCGCAGCATTCGCACTCGCGACGGGCAGTCGCATCACCACCCGCATCGTGAGGATGACAGCCGTTGACACGAGCGCCGGAACGGCCGCGACCCAGAACAACTGCTGCGGAGTCCACTGCTGCGCCAGCAGCACGCCGCCCAGATACGGCCCGATGATGGCGCCCGTGCGGCCGACGCCGAGCCCCGCACCGACGCCGGTCGAACGCAGGTAGGTCGGATAGAACGTGGCGGAGAGCGCGTTGATGGCCGGCTGACCGCCAACCACACACCACCCCGCGATGAAGACGATCACACCGAGCACGGTCAGCGTGAGCCCAGGCTGGCCGATGAGGGCGATGCTCACCGTCGCTACAGCGAAGGTCAGCGCGAGCGTCGGCAGGAATCCCCAGCGCGCGATCACCCAGGCGAGACCGAACGTCCCAATCAGCCCGCCCGCCTGCATCACCGTCGCGATCAGATTAGCCGTCTGCAGGTTGTAGCCCATGCCGGTGACGATCGTCGGCAGCCAGTTCGAGAGCGAGTAGAGGATCAGGATATTGGTGAAATTGACGAGCCACAGCAGCAGCGTCGTCGGCCCACGGCCTTCGTGAAACAGCTGCACGATGGGCACGCCGCCGCGGCTTTCCTCATTGGCGATGAATCGCGTCGCGGAATCGATCGCGATGCGTGGATCGAGCTGCCGCAGCCAGCGGGCCAGCTGATCGAGGCGCGTTTTCTTGACGGCGAGGAACTGCAGCGATTCCGGCAGACCCCATGCCATCAGCAGACCGACCACCAGGGGAATCAGTCCGCCGAACAGGAACATCGATCGCCAGCCGAACGCCGGGATGAGCCACAACGAGACAGCACCGGCCAGCATCGCGCCACCGGTGAAACCGACCGTGATGCACATCATCAGGGTGACCTTGCGTCCCTTGGGGCTGAATTCGCCGATCAGCGCGGTGGCGTTCGGGATGATGCAGCCCATGGGGATGCCGCCAATGAATCGGAGCCAGAGCAGCTGCTCCATGGTCTGCGCGTAGCCGGTGACGATGGTCATGACCGAGAACCACAAGGTGGCGCCCACGAGTACCGGCCGCCGTCCGATCTTGTCGGCGAGCATGCTGAGCAGAAGCGCGCCAAGCAGCACGCCGAAGTTGGCGGCGGCAAACACCGGCCCCAGTTGCGATCCGTTGATCTTCCAGTCGCGGATGAGGGCGGGGCCGACGTAGCCCATCATCTGCACGTCGAAGCCGTCCATGATGAGCGAGATCATGCAGAGCGCGAAGACGCGGATGTGGAGCGGTCCGATCTGACTGTTCTCGAGCACCTCGCCGATGTTGATCGTCCTGGCCGCCGGTTGGGTCATCGTCGACTCTCCTGCCATATCAGACTTTGCGAATCCGAACCCGCGCAGTATACTCGCCCGCGCGGCGGTCGCGCGTCGCGCGCGCCGGCCGTAACGGCCGTCCACTCATAGAGTTCAAGGCATGAAGGCGACATTGGGAGTCGGCTGGTTGGTCATTGGCAGTTGCGTCGCGTTCGCGATGATGAGCGTACCCGCCGCGGCACAAGTGGACCTGTCCGGCGAGTGGACGCCCGTTCGCGCCGAAGACAACGTCGGCAATCCCGAGCTCGGGGATTGGGTCGGCATTCCGATGAACGATGCGGCGCGGATGCGCTCGTCGGCATGGGATGCCTCCATCTACACGCTGCCCGAGTGGCAGTGCCGCCCGCACGGCAGCGCCTACATCTCGCGCGGCCCGTCGCAACTGAAAATTTCGAAGGAAATCGATCCAGTCTCGCGCGAGGTGAGCGCGTGGCATCTCGAATGGCTGCGATCGGTGGACCGGCCAATCTACATGGACGGCCGTCCGCATCCGTCGCCGAACGCGCAGCACACCTGGGCCGGGTTCTCGACCGGCGAATGGATCGGCGACACGCTGCGCGTGCGCGTGACGCACCTGAAAGAGGAATATCAGCGCCGTAACGGCGTGTTCCACAGCGACGAGATCGAGGTCACGCAGTATCTGATCCGCCGCGGCAACTATCTCACCTTCCTGGTCGTCGCCTACGACCCGGTGTACCTGACCGAGCCACTGGTCCGCAGCACCGAATACCAGTTGGCGCTGAACCAGCAGATTCCGCCTTATCCCTGCACGGTGGTTACCGAAGTGGATCGGCCGCGCGGAGTGGTTCCGCACTATCTGCCCGGCACGAACCCCGACGTGAGTTGGTTCGCCAAGCGCTACAACATCCCGCTCGAGGTCGTGATGGCCGGCGCCGCCAACATGTATCCCGAGATCCGCTCGAAGATTCCGCGATCGCGCGGCGGCCTCGGCCCGGAGAGCAAATGAGAGGGCGAGCAATGACCGCGGCCGGAGCTGTTTCCGCAGCGGCACTCGTGATGTCGCTGCCACTCGCCGCACAGCAGCCGACGGTACAACCGTCGAAGTTCACGCGCGCGCCGATGACGCAGGTGGCGCCGTCAGGTGAGGTCGAAATCCTCCCCGTCCGCGGCAACGTCTACGCCATCTTCGGCGCCGGCGCCAACATCGTCGTCTCGGTCGGCAACGATGGCGTGCTGGTCGTCGATGCCGGTCGCGCCGAGATGAGCGATAAGGTGCTGGCGGCGGTGCAGCGCCTGCAGCGGGAGTGGGTGGTGCGCCACGAACCGAAGTCGATCGGTTTCGGGGCGGAAACGCGATCGTCAGTGGCCGAGCGGCACATCACCGCGCCGCCGAAACCGATTCGCTACATCCTCAACACCAGCGCCGATGCGGATCACGTCGGCGGCAACGAGAAACTGCGCAAGGCGGGCCATACCTTTACCGGTGGCAACGTCGCCGGCAATATCGCGGACGCGACCGAAGGGGCTGCGATTCTCGCGCATGAGAACGTGCTGTCGCGGATGGCGCATGGCGAGGGGCCGTCAGCAGTACCCGCGGATGCGCTGCCGACTGACGCCTACTTCGTGGACTTCTACAAGCTGAGTCACTACTTCAACGGCGAAGGCATCCAGCTCTTTCACATGCCAAAGGCCCACACCGATGGTGACTCGATCGTGCACTTCCGAAGCACCGACGTGATCGCGCTCGGCGATCTGATGGCCAGCGGGTCCTATCCCGTGATCGACGTCGCAAAAGGCGGAACGATCAACGGCGTGGTCGAGGGATTGAACCGCGTGCTCGACATGTCGATCGCCGAGTTCCGACTCGAGGGTGGCACGCTGATGGTGCCCGGACATGGACGTCTCGTGGACTCAGCCGACGTGGCGTATTACCGCGACATGCTGACGATCATTCGCGATCGGGTCGAGGACCTGATCAAGAAGGGCCGCACGCTCGAGCAGGTGAAGGCAGCGAATCCGAGCGGCGACTACGATACCGAGTACGGATCGACGAGTGGACCGTGGACGACGGCGAGCTTCATCGAAGCGGTGTACAAGACGCTCGGTGGCGGAAAAGCATCGGCACCGGCGAGACGACGATGAATAAAGGGGTCGGGAGTCATTTAACGAGAACACTCCGCGTTGTTTGCGGAATTGTTCTCGGAGTGTCTTTGTTGAATGACTCCCGACCCCATTTCGCCGCGCAGCGCGGCGGCCGTGGCCAGGGCGGTGCGCTTGTGTCGGCGCAAGCATCGGCCCCCCTCGATCTCACTGGTCAATGGGTCTCGCTCGTCAGCGACGACTGGCGATGGCGCATGGTGAGCCCGCCGAAAGGCGACGTGTTGTATCTGCCGGTAAACGAGGCAGGTCGCAAGGTCGCGGAGCAGTGGGATCCGGCGAAAGATCAAGCCGCGGGCGAAGCATGCAAGGCGTACGGCGCCGGCGGCATCATGCACTGGCCGGGGCGGCTTCGCATCAGCTGGGACAACGAGAACACGTTGAAGCTGGAGACCGACACCGGGCAGCAAACGCGCGTGTTCAACTTCGGCAATGCGCAGCCGCCATCCGCAGATCCAGGCTGGCAGGGATTCTCAGTCGCCGCGTGGGAACTCCCCGGCGGCGGACGCGGCCGGCGCGGCGGCGGGGCTGGTACTGAAGGTGGCTCAGCGCTTCGCGCCGGGTCGTCGATGCGCGTGACCACCACACGCATGAGACCGGGCTATTACCGCCGGAATGGCGTGCCCTACGGCGCGAACGCGACGATGACCGAGTGGTTCACGACGATCACCGAGCCGGACGGTAACACGTATTTGCTAGTGACGAAGATCCTGGAGGATGCGCAATATTTGAACGGTCCCTACGTGCGCACCGTGCAGTTCAAGAAGGAAAACGGAACCGCCGGGTGGAATCCCACGCCGTGCGTCGTTCCGTAAGCAGTAGGGCGAGCGAGGACATCCGATGAAATTCTGCAGGTTTGGTGACGGACGGCTTGGGTTGGTTGAGGGCAACATCGTGCGCGATGTCACCGCCGCTCTCGATGTGTTGCCGCGGTACGGTTATCCGCTGCCGCAGCACGACATCTTCATTGCGAACCTCGAGGTGGTGGTCACGCGCGCACGCGCAGTGGCGAAGGACGCGCCGGCCCTTCCGCTCGACGGCCTGACGCTGCTCAGCCCGGTCGCCAATCCGGGCAAGATCATCGCGGCGCCGGTCAATTATCAGAAACACCTCAATGAGGTGCGCGACAACCCGCAGTTGCACGGCAACAATCCTGGCAACACCTTCACGATCCAGACAGCGGGTTTGTTTCTGAAGGCCACGAGCTCGCTCGTCGGGCCCGGGCAGGGCATCGTCGTCCGGTGCACGAAGCGCCGCACCGATCACGAAGTGGAACTCGCCGTCGTGATTGGTCGCACGGCGAGCCGCGTGAAGCGCGACGAGGCGCTGTCCTATGTTGCCGGGTACTCGATCGGTCTCGACATCTCGATCCGTGGCAGCGAAGACCGCAGCTTCCGCAAGTCGCCGGACTCGTACAGCGTGCTCGGGCCATGGCTGGTCACGGCTGACGAGATCCCCGACCCCGGCGTGCTCGATCTGCAGCTCACGGTGAACGAAGAGCTGCGTCAGCACTCGAACACGAAGTACATGATTCTCGGGGTGCCCGAGCTGATCGAGCTCGCGTCGGCGTTCTACACGCTGCAGCCAGGCGACCTGCTCTTCACCGGCACGCCCGAAGGCGTAAGCCCGATTCAGGCCGGCGATCGTATCGTGGCCACCATAGACACGATCGGCACGATGACGGTGGCCACCAGAGCCGACGCCAGCCGCGAGTCGGCGATGAGCGGTGCGACCGCAGGCGCCTAGGCAGGAATCGACCCCATGGATGGCGCGAGCACCACGTTCTTCACCAAGCCCTCGCTCACTCCCGAGCGCAAGGACTTCTACGACCGCTTGAACGCACGTGGCGCGGCGCCACTCTGGGAAGTGCTCGGCGCGATCATTCCCCCGGAACCGCGTCCCGAGGCGGTGCCCGTTCTCTGGCACTACGACGAGCTGCGTCCACTGCTGATCGAAGCGGGCCAGCTGCTGACCGAGAAAGAAGCCGAGCGGCGCGTCCTTATTCTGGAGAATCCAGGATTGCGCGGCCGTTCGCGGGCGACCGGGAGTCTCTACGTCGGCCTGCAGTTGATTCTGCCGGGCGAGATCGCGCGCTGTCATCGCCACGCGACGGCGGCACTGCGCTTTGTCATCGAGGGCAGCGGCGCCTACACCGCCGTCGAAGGCGAGCGCACCCAAATGAGCCCGGGAGACTTCATCCTCACGCCGTCGTGGACCTATCACGATCACGGCAACCCAGGCGACGAGCCGACCGTGTGGCTCGACGGACTGGACATCCCGATCGTGAACCTGTTCGACAGCAGCTTCGCGGAACACTATCCAGGCGAAGTGCAGCCGCACACGATTCCTGACGGTGACTCGCTGTATCGCTACGGCGCCAACATGCTGCCGGTGGACTACTTGCCGGCGCGGCTCTCATCACCGATCTTCAACTACCCCTACTCACGCAGCCGCGAGACGCTGGAGGAGTTGCGGCGCTTGGGACCGCTGCACGACTGCCACGGCATCAAGATGCGCTTCGTGAACCCGGCTACCGGCGGCTACCCGATGCCGACGATCGGCGCATTCATGCAATTGCTGCCCAAAGGCTTCCGCGGTATATCGTATCGGCAAACCGATGCGGCGATCTTCGTCGTCGTCGAAGGCCATGGCCGCACGCGGATCGGTGAGACGAGCTATACGTGGGGACCACGCGACATCTTCGTCGCGCCGTCGTGGGTGCCGCTCGCGCACGAAGCTCAGGACGATGCGGTGCTCTTCAGCCTGTCGGATCGTCCGGCCCAAAAGGCTCTTGGGTTGTGGCGAGAGCAAGTTCCATCTCGATAAATGACCGTCCTTCGTACCTACCGAATCGGCCAAATCGTACCGAGCTCCAATACCACCATGGAGACCGAAATTCCGGCCATTCTGCGCGGACGGGAGTCGGTTGAACCAGAGCGCTTCACCTTCCATTCCAGTCGCATGCGAATGAAGAAGGTGACGAAGGAGGAGCTCGCCGCGATGGACGCCGACTCGGATCGTTGCGCGGCGGAGCTTGCCGACGCGCGCGTCGACGTCCTCGGCTATGCCTGCCTCGTCGCGATCATGAGCATGGGGAAGGGCTATCACTGCCAGTCGCAGGATCGTCTGCAGAAAGTGACCGCACGCGAAGGCGCTCCCGCGCCCGTCGTGACGAGCGCCGGCGCATTGGTAGACGGCCTACGAACGCTGAACGCGAAGAAGATTGCGATGGTCGCGCCTTATGTGCAGTCGTTGTGCACGATGGTGGCGGAGTACATCGAGCACGAAGGCATCGAGGTTGTCGATCGCATCGCCCTCGAGATTCCCGATAACCTCGAAGTCGGGCGACGTGATCCGATGGCACTGGTCGACATCTACAAGCGGCTGAAGCTGGATGGCATCGACGCGCTCGTGCTGTCGTCGTGCGTGCAGATGCCGTCGCTCGCCGCGATCCCGGTGGTCGAGCAGGAGTGCGGACTGCCGGTGGTCTCGGCCTCGGTGTGCACGACGTATCAGATGCTGCAGAAGCTCGGATTGAGGACGTACGCGCCGAACGCAGGCGCCTTGTTATCCGGTCGGTACTAGTAGGGGCGACGCGTGCGTCGCCCGTGAGGTCCTATGAACCCCGTTCGTTCAGCGGTCTCGGCTGTCTGCTTTCTCATCGTTGCGTGTACCGCGGTTCCGGCATCGGCCCAGATCGATTTCTCCGGCGAGTGGGCGCCGCGCTTCTGGGAGGATCAACCGGAGCGCGTCCCCGGTCCAGAGCTTGGGGACTATCTCGGCATTCCGATCAGCGAAGCGGCACGTCGCCGTGCCGATGCCTGGGACGCCTCGATTCAGACGCTCCCCGAGTGGCAGTGTCGTCCCCATTCGGCCGATTACATCTGGCGCGGTCCGTCGAACCTGCGCGTCTCGAAAGAAGTCGATCCGGTCTCGCGCGAGATCACCGCGTTTCACGCCGAGTGGCTGCGGTCGGTAGACCGTGCGATCTATCTCGATGGCCGGCCGCATCCGCCGGCAGACGCGCTGCACACGTGGGCCGGATTCTCGACGGCCAGGTGGGACGGCGACATGCTCACTGTCACCGTCACGCATCTGA
This sequence comes from Vicinamibacterales bacterium, assembly GCA_036742665.1. GTDB lineage: Bacteria > Acidobacteriota > Vicinamibacteria > Vicinamibacterales > UBA2999 > Gp6-AA40. The sequence continues at coordinate 7,638 of DAINQP010000081.1, forward strand.
AGGAAGGGTACCTGCGACGTAACGGGTTGCCGCGCAGTGACAAGGCGACGCTCACCGAGCATTGGATTCGCAACGGCGACCTCCTGACGGTGATGACGATCGTCAACGACCCGGTGTATCTCACCGAGCCGTTCGTGCGCACGACCGACTACGAGCTCGATCTGCGACAGCAGGTGCCGCCGTACCCGTGCGGCGTGGTGCAGGAAATCGATCGCAAGAAAGGCGAGATTCCCAGCTTCCTGCCGGGCACCAATCCGTACATGACTGAATTCGCGACGAAACACAAGTTGCCGGTCGATGCGACGCGTGGCGGTGCCGACACGATGTATCCCGATTTCCTCGCGACGGGACGGACTCAACCGATCGTGCCTCCGGTGGCTCCGCCGGCCACCACCTCTCCGCCGGGCATGCAAATCCTGCCGGTGCGCGGCAACGTCTACATGCTGACTGGCGCCGGTAGCAACATCACCGTCTCGGTCGGACGCGACGGCGTGCTCATGGTCGACGCCGGCCGTGCCCAGATGAGCGAACAGGTGCTCGCGACGATCCGGCAGCTGCAAAGCAATCTCGATCTGCGCGACACACCGCTCGGCAGTGGCGCGGAAACGCGATCGAGTGTGGCGAGCCGCAACACCGAGCCGCCAGCCAAACCGATCCGCTACATCGTCAACACCAGCGCCGATCCCGATCACGCCGGCGGCAATGAGAACGTGCGCATGGCAGGCCGCACGTTCACCGGCGGCAACGTTGCGGGGAACATCGCCGATGCGGGTGAAGGCGCGGCAATTCTCGCCCACGAGAACGTGCTGCAGCGGCTGCTCGAGCCCGAGGCTGGCGAACAGAAGGCGCCGCCGGACGCGCAGCCGACCGACACCTACTACACCGATTCGATGAAGCTGAGTCACTTCTTCAACGGGGAAGGGATTCAGTTGATTCATCAACCGTCGGCGCACACTGAGGGTGACAGCCTCGTGTGGTTCCGCGGTTCGGACATCATCGCCGCGGGTGACATCTATTCGACTGTGTCGTACCCCGTGATCGATGTGAAGCACGGCGGCACGATCAACGGCGTGATCGACGGGCTGAATCGCATCCTCGATCTCTCAGTGGCGGAGTTCAGGACCGAGGGTGGCACGTTGGTGATTCCAGGACATGGCCGGCTCAGTGATTCGGCCGACGTCGCCTACTACCGCGACATGGTGACGATCATCCGCGACCGGGTGCAGGCGATGGTCGACAAGGGCCTGACGCTCGAGCAGGTGAAAGCCGCGCGGCCGACCGGCGACTACGAGCCGCGTTACGGTGCGACTTCGGGTCCGTGGACGACAGAGATGTTCGTCGAGGCGGTGTACGTGTCGTTGGGCGGCGGCAAGAAGCCGGCGCCGGCTCCTGCACCCGCGCGGGGGCGGAAGTGAGGGGGCGAAATGGGGTCGGGAGTCATTTAATGCGCACCCTATGTCTCATTGTCCTCGCAGGGTCCGCATTAAATGACTCCCGACCCCTTTTCGCCGCACAGGGCCGGCAAGGCGGCGCGACCGCACGCGCCGCAGCGCCGATCGACCTCACCGGCACGTGGGTCTCGGTCGTTACCGAGGACTGGCGCTGGCGTATGCGCACGCCGCCCAAGGGCGACTACGCGAGCGTGCCGCTCAATGACGCGGGGACCAAAGCGGCCGATGCGTGGGATCCTGCGAAGGACACCGCAGCGGGTGAACAGTGTCGAGGCTACGGTGCGGCCGCGATCATGCGCATGCCTGGCCGCGCTCGCATCTCGTGGGACAACGACACCACATTGAAGATCGAGACAGAGGCCGGCACGCAGACCCGCATGCTGAACTTTGTGGCGCCAGCACAGCGCGGCGATCCCACATGGCAGGGGACGTCAATCGCCAACTGGCAGCTTGCCGGCGGCGGGCGCCGCGGCGGCGGCACGCCGCGCGGCGGCTCGCTGCGCATCGTGACGACCAACATGCGGCCGGGATACCTGAGGAAGAACGGTGTTCCTTATAGCGCGACCGCTCGACTTACCGAGTACATCAACCGCACAACGGAAGCGAACGGTGATGCGTGGCTCGTGGTGACGACGGTGGTCGAGGATCCGCAGAATCTCACGTCGCGGTTCGTGACCAGCTCGCACTTCAAGAAAGTCCCTGACGGTTCTGCCTGGAACCCTACACCATGCTCCGCATCCTGATCCCTTCGACTCGCTTCGCTCGCTCAGGGCGAAGGCGCTTGTGCTTGTGCGTCGCGATGGTGCTTGCGTTTTCCGTGTCGCGCGCGTCCGCACAATCCGCCGGCGATGTGCAGACCGGGAAGGTTCTCTTCGGGCATCTGTGCGTGACGTGCCACGGATTTGACGGCGCCGGCGGCGCCGGGCCGCCGCTCAACCGCGCAAAGCTGGTCAATGCGCCGGATGACGCCGCGCTGCGCGCGATCATCGCCGACGGGATTCCGAATCGCGGCATGCCGCGCGTGCGCCGCACACTCGACGGCGAGCAGCGCGCGCTGGTCGCGTACGTACGCTCGCTCGGCCGGACTGCGCGGCCCTCCTCTCGCGGCAACGCGCAGAAGGGGAGCGAGCTCTATGCCAAGCAGAATTGCGCCGCGTGTCACATCGTCAACGGTCAGGGCGGCACGCTGGGGCCGGAGCTCACCGACATCGGCGTCCAGCGTGGGCCGCAATATTTGCGGCAGGCGCTCGTCGAACCTGCGGCGGCGTTCCCAAACAGCACGCTGCGGGTGCAGGGTCCCGGCTACAGTGAGTTCCTCCCGGTGCGCGTGGTGATGAAGGACGGCGCTGAAGTGCGCGGGATCCGGCTGAACGAGGATCTCTTCACGATTCAGTTGCGCGATCAGAGCGGGAAGTTCCACTCGATTCGCAAGAGCAACGCGGAAGTCGTGCGCAAGGAAACCGGCGTCAGCCTGATGCCGAGCTTTGCCGGCAAGATGAGTGAGCCGGAGCTCGACGATCTTGTCGCGTATCTCTCGAGTCTCGGAGGTGTGCAGTGAAGCGGCTCTTGATCGCGGTCTTCATGGCGTGCGCGGGAACGAGTGCGCTCGCGCAGGTGTCGTATCAGCGCCTGCTCAACGCCGAGAAAGAGCCGCAGAACTGGTTGACCTATGCCGGTTCGTACAAGTCGCATCGCTATTCGCCGCTCACGCAGATCAACCGGCAGAACGCCGGCCAACTGAAGCTCGCATGGGCGTATCAGATGCAGCGTCCCGGCGTCGTGGAGACGTCGCCGATCGTGGTGGACGGCGTGATGTATCTGACCGAACCGCCCAACAGCACGGTGACCGCGCTCGACACGCGCAGCGGCCGCACGTTGTGGACGTACACGCCGAACATTCCGCCTGATGTCATCGTCATCGGATCGCCGCCGGTCAATCGCGGCGTGGCGATCCTGGACGATTCGGTCTTCCTCGGAACCGTGCATGGCCACCTGATCGCGCTTGATGCCAAATCGGGTGCCGTGCGATGGGACACGACGGTCGAGGACAACAAGCACGGCTTCTACCTGACGCTATCGCCACTCGCGCTCGACGGGAAGATCATCGTCGGTGTCTCCGGTGCTGAGACCGGCATTCGCGGCTTCGTCGATGCGTACGATGCGAAGAGCGGAAAGCTGGTGTGGCGGACGTACACGGTCCCCGCGCCCGGTGAACCGGGATCCGAAACGTGGGGCAAGGGCGATAGCTGGAAGACCGGCGGCGGCTCGACGTGGCTGACCGGCTCGTTCGATCCGGAGCTGAATCTTCTCTATTGGGCGACCGGCAATCCCGCGCCCGATTGGAACGCCGACAACCGTCCGGGCGACAACCTCTACACCGATTCCGTACTGGCGCTGGATCCGGCGACCGGCAAGATGAAGTGGCACTTCCAGTTCACGCCCGAAGACGTGCACGACTGGGACGCGAACGAGACGCTGGTGTTGTTCGATGCGCCGATCAACGGCCGCGAGCGCAAGCTGATCGCGCAGGCCAATCGCAACGGCTTCTACTACGTTCTCGATCGCGCGACCGGCGAGTATCTCGCCTCGTCGCCGTACGCGAAGCAGACGTGGGCCGACGGTATCGATGCGAAGGGCAGGCCGATCCGCAAGAAGGGCATCGCGCCGAGTCTCGAAGGCACGCTGGTGTTCCCCAATATCCAGGGCGCGTCGAACTGGTTCAGCCCGAGCTACAGCCCACAGACGAAGCTGTTTTACCAAGCCGCTCGGGAGATGGGCACCATCTACCATAAGGGCGAAGCGGTGTACAAGCCGGGCACCGCGTTCACCGGCGGGGGTGGCCGCGCGGTCAACGGCGACGTGGCCAGCGGTGCGATCCGCGCGCTCGACGCGACGACGGGGAAGATGAAGTGGGAGTTCCCGCTGCTGTCGCCGGGATGGACCAGTCTGCTCTCAACCGGCGGGGGTCTGCTGTTCGGCGGCACGGAGGAAGGCAATTTCTTCGCGCTCGACGCCGAGAGCGGCAAGCCGCTGTGGGACATTCAGCTGGGCGGCGCCGTGCGCGGGATCCCGATCTCGTACTCAGTGGACGGCAAGCAGTTCGTCGCGATCGCCGCCGGCGTCACGCTGTACGTGTTCACCGTGTAGTGTCCGGCTTCAGCCGGACCGCCTAGCGATGTTGGCCACGACGGTTCGCGTCATAGCGCTCCTGGTGTGGAGAGCGACATGGGTCGTCACGGCGCTGTTCGCGTATCGCCGAGGACGGCGGCGGCAGGCATTGGGCCGCTGGTTGACCATCGCGCTTGCGACACTCGCCATCTATCTGGCCGTTCCGGCTGTGACGCCAACTGTGCGCGTGCGTATACAAGAAGCCGTCGGCGGGACGATGCGCGAGGGCGATGCCGAAGTCGCCCTGCTGGGTTACGGGGCGGACTGTGAAAGCACGCCGTATGAGCGACAGACGCTCGAGAGAGCATTTCCAATCGGAACGCGGGTCGTCGTGTTCGGCGCGGCTCGTGTTCGCGACGCGGGCACGGCGGTGGTCGTTGCCGAGGAGAACCGCAGTCACTACGTGGTGAGGATTCCTCAGAGTGTGCCACGGACCAGCTATGGCGACATTGACTTTCAGCGCGCCAATGGGAACGGTCCGTTTCTGGATTTTGAATTCGACAGGATCGTACTCACGCTGCTGAAGAACCCGGTCAAGGACCGGGTCCCGCGGCTGAAGAATCTCGCGTACTACTTCGCCGACCCTTATCTATACATGCCCACGGCGCCGGAGGTCAGTCGTTGAAGCCGGAGTTTGCCTGCGACGACAATGTGCACCCGAACGCGGCCGGATATCGCGCGATGGGCGAGTTCGTGGATCTGACGTTATTCGATAGGCGATAAATTCGCGGGAGGTCCAGTGGTTCTCACCAAATCCGAGCTGATCACCTTGCTTCAGAAGGAGGTGCGTGTCCTGCTGCACCTGGTAAGCAAGATCGACGCTGCCATGCTCGACTATCGGCCGACGCCGAAGCAGCGCAGCACCATCGAGTTGCTCCGGTATCTCACCAACATGGGCCCGATGCTGGTGCGGTATGCCAAGGGGCAGCCGCTCGACGCGGCGGCAATGGCGGACGCGATCGAGACCGCCAACGCGCGAGACTTCGACGAGACGGTGATCGCACTCGCGGCGCAAGCCGACGTGTACGTCGAGCTGCTCGCCGACATGTCCGATGCTGACTTTCGCGGCGCGACGACCGGATTTGACGGCCTCCCGGTTACGCTGGGACAGTTCCTGGTGAATCACGTCATCGGCCAGTGCGCCGCGTATCGCATGCAGCTGTTTCTCTATTTGAAAGCCTGCGGCCGCGACGAGCTGAACACGATGAATCTCTGGGTCGGTGTTGACGCACCGATTCCCTCGTAGCAAGAACTGCCGCTCACCTCATCTTCTGGCTTCGCGTGAAAGATGTCAGTTTCTTGGAGCACAATCGATTACACTCGTCCTCCCGCGCGGGCGCTGACGGGCTTACTGAGACACATGAAAGAACTGGTATTGGAGAACCGCCATACCGGCGAGAAGCTTGCGCTGCGGCGCGTGATGCGCGACGGAGTGCTGTCCCTGGAACTGAAGGGATCGCTCCCGCCGCGGAACGAAGGGCCGCCGCTTCATATCCATCACGTCGAGCTCGAAGACGGCGTCGTGATCGCCGGAACGCTCGGGGCGATTCTGAACGGCCAGCGCCTGCGCCTGACCGCCGGCCAGCGCGCGCAGTTTCCGGCCGGTGCCGCACATCGCTGGTGGAACGACGGCGACGGGATGCTGGTGTTCGAGGGCTACTCGCGGCCGCTTGCCGATCTCGATCGCTACCTGCAGGCCGCCTTCGAAGTGCTCAACGCAGGACGGCCCGGCCGGCCGCCGCTCTTCTACATGGCCCACCTCGCGTGGCGTCATCGGCACACGCAGACGGTCCTCTTTGCGCCGCGTTGGCTTCAATCCGTCCTTGTCCCGACCGTTGTGCTGATTGGAACGATGCTCGGCCGCTACCGTGGATCGGACTGGCCCGGATGCCCGACTCGTTGCACAGATGCGCCCACCGCGGCGGAATAGCCAACTTTTTACCAAGCCAGGCGAACTGATGACCGGTTGATCTCGTCTTACGAGCGACCGCTTCGGCTCGGCGTGAACGACGTACGCCTCGCTCACGGTTACCACAAGGAGGCTCGATGTCTACCTTCGGCCAGGATCTGCGCTATGCCACACGCACGCTGACCAACAGCCGGGGCTTTACGCTGGTGGCGGTCCTGACGCTGGCCATCGGGGTCGGCGCCAATGTGGCGATTTTCAGCTTCGTGGACAGCATCCTGCTGAAACCACTGCCGTACGATGAGCCCGAACGGATCGTCCGAATCCTCGAGAAGCCGCCGCAGGGTGAACGGAACGGCATCTCGACCTTGAACTTTCTGGACTGGCAGAAAGACAACACGGTCTTCGACTTCCATTCCGCGCAGACCGGCGGCAGCGTCACGATGACCGGCGGGGCCGAGCCGATTCAACTGCGCGGCGCGCGGGTATCGGCGGGCTACTTCAACGTGTTCCGCATCAGGCCCGCGCTCGGCCGGACGTTCCTGCCCGGAGAGGATCAACTCGGCAAGCACCAGGTCGCCGTCATCAGTCACGCACTGTGGGAAAGCCAGTTCGGTTCTGAGCCCAACATCATCAATCGCGTCGTGCAGCTCGACGGCCTGCCGCATACCATTGTCGGCGTGCTGCCCGAAGGCAGCGCCTTCGATCGCGCCGCGGCGCAAATCTGGCGGCCGGTCGCGTTTCTGCCGTCGAACATGACGCGCGACTTCCACTGGCTCACGTCGTTCGCGCGCCTCAAGGACGGTGTCACGCTCGCACAGGCGCAGGCGAGCATGAACGTGATCGGCGCACGCATCGCGAAGGACTTTCCCGCCTCCAACAAGGGCTGGGGCGTGATCGTCGAGAGCTACTCCTCGACGATCGTCGGACAGGACATGCGCACCGCGCTTCTCGTCCTGATGTCGTCCACCGGTCTGGTATTGCTCATAGGCTGCGCCAATCTCGCCAACCTGGCTCTGGCTCGCGGCGTCTCGCGCGAGCGTGAGGTCGTCGTCCGTGCCTCTCTCGGCGCCGGACGCTGGCGTCTGATTCGCCAGTTCCTCACCGAGAACGTCGTTTTGTCGCTGTGCGGAGGTGTGCTCGGCATCGGTGTCGGGTACGCGACGATGAAGGGGATCAAGATGATGATTCCCGAGTTCCAGCTGGCGCGTGAGATCAACGTCGAGATGGATTGGCGCGTGCTGCTGTTCGCGATTGGCGTGTCGGTGGTCACCGGCCTGCTGTTCGGCATGGCGCCGGCGCTGCAGGCGACGAGGCCCGACCTGGCCTCATCGATGAAAGAGGAGAGCCGGGGATCGAGCGGCAGTGCCGGCCGAAAGCGTCTGCGGGATTCGTTGATCGTCGCGGAAGTCGCGCTTGCGTTCGTGCTGCTCGTTGGGTCCGGGCTGATGATGCGCAGCTTTTTCCGGCTGATGACCGTGGACACCGGCTTCGACGCCTCGAACATCCTTACGCTCCGTCTACCGACCACAATCGAGCTGTATCCCGACCCGATGCGGTTGAACCAGTATCTGAGCGAGATCCGCACCGCAGTGGCCGCCGTGCCCGGGGTCCGCGAGACGGCGTACAGCTGCGCCCCGCCGTTGCAGGGCAGCTGCTACGGGATGCCGATGCAGCCCGCCAACAAGCCCATGGTGGATCTCGCCAACCGGTCAGGCGGTTTCTTCAAAGTGGTGAGTCCTTCGTATTTCCCAACGCTCGGCATCAAGATGCAGAAGGGAAGAGCGCTCTCCGATCGCGACACGTGGAACGCGCCGCGCGCGCTGGTGATGAACGAGCGTCTGGCCAAGCGGTACTTCGACAAGGAGAATCCGATCGGTCAGCGGCTCCTCATTCAGGAAATCATCCCCGGCAAGACCGAGCTCGGCCCGGACGTGTCCTGGGAAGTCGTGGGCGTGATCGGCGACGAGAAAATCGGCGGCCCCGCAGACGATCGCAGCGCCGGTGTCTACGTCTCGAACGAGCAGAGCCCGGTCTACGGCATGGTGTTGAACGTCCGCAGTGATGTCGATCCACTCACCCTGCAAATTCCCATCACCAACGCGATTCGCAGCGTCAACAAGGACCAGGCCATCACCGACATTCGCTCGCTCGAGCAGATCAAGAGCGCGAGCATGGGTGGCCGGCGCATTCCCTCGGTGCTGCTTGGCGTGTTTGGCGCGGTTGCGTTGATTCTCGCGGGCATCGGTATCTACGGTGTCATTTCGTACTCAGTCGCGCAGCGCACCCGCGAGATCGGTATCCGCGTCGCGCTGGGTGCGTCGGAGCGATCGCTGCTCAGGCTCGTGCTCGATCGTGGCGTCGTCCTCACCGGCATCGGCCTCGTGATTGGTTTGGCGGGCGCGTTCGCGCTCACGCGACTCATGGCTGGCTTGCTCTTCGGCGTCGGCGCGCGCGATCCGATGACGATGGTGAGTGTCGCCATCGTTCTCGCGAGCGTAGCCATGCTGGCCTCGTACGTGCCCGCGCGCCGAGCAATGAAGGTTGATCCGATCGTGGCGCTTCGCTATGAGTAGGGCCGGTCCTTTGGGACCGGCCGAGCCGCACACTACAATGCCTTGATGAGGTTAGTGATTCAGGGCCTGTTTGTATTCATCGCGGCCGTTCTGACGGCCGCACCTGTCCTTGCCGCCACTGTTCGCGGCATTGTTTCTGATGTCACCGGCGCCGCGCTGTCGGACAGCCACGTGGTGCTGCGCGGCGTGGCCACGGGTCAGGAGTCGGCAACCGACACGGGTGCCGATGGCCGGTTTCAGCTCGACGCGCCTGGCGCCGGGACGTATCTCGTCATCGTCACGCGACCGGGGTTCTCAGAAGCGGCCCGCACCATCGTTGTCGAGACCGATCAAGCGACTGTCGATGTGGCGGTGCAGCTCGATCTCGGCGTGTTCAGCGCGCAGGTCAGCGTCACTGCCGCACGTTCTGAACGCGAGACGCGACAGATCCCGCTGCACGTCGAGACGATTACCCGAGCGTCGATCGAGCAGGACAACACACTCTCGACCGGCGATGCGCTGACGACTGTGGCCAACATCACGCCGGTCGGGAACGGCCCGTTTGGCCTGCGACCTCGTCTGCGCGGGTTGGATTCGACGCGGCTGCTGGTACTCGTAGACGGCGAGCGGCTCAATACGGCGCGTCAGGCGACCGATCGGCAAGGCGCCGAAGTGGGGCTGATTTCGCCAGACGCCATCAGCCGCATGGAGATCGTCAACGGTGCCGGCACGCTGTTGTACGGCTCCGATGCGCTTGCCGGCACCATCAACATCATTACCAACGAGCCCGGATTCTCGAGGGATGCACGCGTACTGTACGGGTTCAACGGTTTCTACAGCTCCAACGAGAACGGCGCTCGCGGCACTGCGACGATTGGTGCCAGCGGTCCGCGATATGCCATTCGGCTGCAGGCCGGGCTGGAGTCGTACGACGACTACAAGGCCGGCTCACTGTCTGTCGAGGACACGAATCCATTCTTCGCCACTGGCGCCCTCGATCGCGGTGACACCATCGACGACAATTTCGGCTTTGCCTTCAATGCCTTCCCGGATCCATTCAACGCGCCGTACGTCCGCACGAGCAACGAGGTGCCGAACTCGGGTGCCAGTGGACACTTCGTCAATCTGTCTGGTCAGGTGAAGCTGGGTGAGAACCGGACGTTGCGCGTCCGCTATCAGCGGCGTCAGATGAACGATGTCGGCTTCCCTGATTTCGCGCAGCCGTATTTCTTCAACGCGACGTCGCTGCCGGAAAGCGATCTCGATCGAGTGTCGGCACGCTACGAAGCGAGGGCGGTCACGCGGCGGCTGGCGAATCTGTCGCTGACGGCGCACTACCAGAAGACCGAACGCCTGCTGCGCAACCTGCTGCCGATTCAGTTCCCGGCTCCGACGCCCGTTGCCTTCTTCCCGATCAGCGTGTTCCGCCTCGACGTCCTGTCCGACACCGAGCAGCGCGTCACGACGCCAGGCGTCGATCTGCAGGCCGTATTCGTGCCCGCGTCGAATCACCTGCTGACCACCGGCCTCACGTTCTATCGCGACAGCAGCCGCGATTCGCGGACGACCTCCACGACGATGTCGTTGGTCGGGCAGGTGGCGCTCGGCCAGCGCGGACCGGCGCCCGTGGTATCTCCAACGCCAGTCCAGCTCGGGCCTCCGACGATTGCACATCCGGTCCGCGTGCCGGATGCGACCCTGAGCGATGTCGCGATCTTCGCGCAGGACGAGTGGCGCTTCATGCCCGACCTGTCGCTGGTGGCCGGCCTGCGCGGCGACTTCTACAACGTCACCACCGAAGCGACGCCAGGTTACGACGTCGCCTCCGTCGTCGCTGGTGCGAATCCGCCGGTCGACCCGTCAACGCTGCCGGATCCGAATGGCGCGACATACACACGGCAAGCGCTGACCGGTGACATCGGACTCGTGGCCAATGCTGGTGGCACGGTGAGCCCATTCGTCCGTTACGGCCGCAGCTATCGTCACCCCAACCTCGAGGAGCTGCTCTTCGCAGGAGCTGCGACGGCGGGCAGCATCGCGCCGAACGTGACGCTCGAACCGGAGCAGGGCAACAACGTCGATGCGGGAGCGAAGTTCAATTTCCAGCGCGTCTCCGGCGGCGCGTATGTCTTCGTGAATCAGTACTCGAATTTCATCGTGCAGGATCTGACCACCGCGGTGACGCCGTCGGGTCCGCTGGTGCAGACGACGAACTACGCCGACGTCCGCATTCATGGTGTCGAACTGTCGGCAGACGCGCCTCTCGCGTTCGGGCAGGGCGTGCTCACGCTCAGTGCGTCGAGCGCGTTCTTGCGTGGAACGATCACCAAGGGCATCAATCCGCTTGATGGCGGCGCACTCGACGGGGAACCGGCGGACAACATCACCCCGGTGAAGATCCTCGCCGCCCTGCGATTCACTGAGCGGCGCGGGCGCTGGTGGGCCGAGTATGGGATCAGGACGCAGACCGATGTCACGCGCGTCACGCCGACGCTGCTGACATCGCCATTCCGGATCGCGCAAGACCTGCTGTCGCTCGACGGCTTTACGGTGCAGCGGCTTGGCTGGGGCGTCGCGCTGGCCCGCAGCCGCGAGCAACTCAGCCTGAATTTTGCGATCGAGAATCTGGCTAACAAGTACTACCGCGAGCACTTCCAGTTCGCGCCCTCGCGTGGTCGCAGTTTCACGATTGGCGTAAACGCCGGCACCAGGTAGGCCAAAAAAGGGTTTACACTGCGCCGAGGAGGCGTCCGTATGCGGCGAGCCATTCTCATGATCGCGGCCCTGGCTGCGATGGCGTTGTCGGTGCCGGTCTCGGGGCAGGTCGCCGGGCGTGGATACACGGTGCCGCGCACACCGGACGGCCAGCCGGATCTCCAGGGCTTCTGGACCAACGATACGGTCACGCCGCTCGAGCGTCCGGCCGAGTTTGGCAACAAAGAGGTCCTCACGGCCGAGGAGGCTGCTGCCTACGCGAAGAAGCGCAACGATCAGTTCCTCGCCCAGCCAAAGGACAACATCCATTACGACGATGCGATCTGGCAGGCCGAGAATTATTCGAAGGACGTCCGGCTTCGCACGTCGCTCGTCACCGATCCACGCGACGGCAAGTTGCCGCCCCTGACACCGGAGGCGCGCAGACGCGAAGCGGCGCGCGTCGCCAATCGCGCCGGCATTGGCGTATCGGACAGCGCACAGACGCGCTCATTGGCCGAGCGGTGCATCAGCTGGGGAAACGTCGGACCACCGATGATCCCGCCGACCTACTACGCGAACTTCCAGATTCTGCAGTCGCGCGACGCGGTCGTGATCAGCCATGAGTTGATGCATGACATCCGGATCGTCTACCTCGATGGACGCGCGCATCCTTCCTCCGCCATCGGATATCTCGCTGGCCATTCGCGCGGGCGCTGGGACGGCGACACGCTCGTCGTCGATACCACGAACTTCACCGACCAGACGAACTTCCGCGGACCTCCAGCGACGACGCGCCAGGAGATCAGCCACACGCGATCGCTGCATGTCATCGAGCGGTTCACGCGCACCGACAAGAACACCATCCATTACGAGTTCACGGTGGAAGACCCGGCGACGTGGACGAGACCGTGGGCCGGTGAGATGTCGATTCGCTCGATCGAGGGGCCGATCTACGAATACGCCTGCCACGAGGGCAACTACGGCCTGGCCAACATCCTGCGCGCGCAGCGTATACAGGATGCGAAGGATGCCGCCGCTCGGAAAGGATCATCGAATTAGAGGCGGCCGAGGTATGCCCTGTAAAATAGCGTAATGCAGGAACTCATTCGACAGCTGCTGGCTGAGCTCGGGGAAGACCCGGCTCGCGAGGGGCTGGCGCGTACGCCGACGCGCGTCGAGAAGTCGCTCGCGTTTCTGACCAGCGGCTACCGCGCCAATATCGACGATGTACTCAACAACGCGCTGTTCACGGTGGACTACAACGAGATGGTCATCGTGAGGGATATCGACTTCTACAGTTTGTGCGAGCACCACCTGCTGCCGTTTTTCGGTAAGTGCCACATCGCCTACATTCCGAGAACGCGCGTCATCGGCCTCAGCAAGATCCCTCGACTCGTTGACGTGTTTGCGCGCCGCCTGCAGATCCAGGAACGCCTGACCAACCAGATCGCCGAAACGATCTGCGAGAAAATCGATCCGCTCGGCGTGGCGGTGGTGTGCGAGGGGACGCACCTCTGCATGTCAATGCGCGGCGTCGAGAAGCAGAATTCATTCGCCGTGACCAGCGCGATGCTGGGCGCGTTTCGCGACAACGCCCGCACGCGCATGGAATTCCTGGAGTTGATTCGTGGCCGGGCAGGATATCCGGTGCACAATACGCCGGGGCTGGCCTGCGTCGCCGACTGATGATGCGTGCATCGACCATCATCCTGATCGCGCTACTTGCGGGTCCAAGTGTGCTCGTCGGACAGACGACGAAGCCACCGGCGTCGACGACGAAACCGGCGACGCGCAAGCCCGCGACCGCAAAGCCTTTGCCGCCGGTCACCGAGCCGGCGATGGTCAACTGTCCGATGACGCTGGGCGATGGCGCTCGCGATGGCATGTCGTACTGCGACGTCCTCGTCGGCCGCGACCCGGCGGGCGGGATCGTCATTATGTTTCCGCCGCATCAGGGGCCGGTGACGCTCACGTTCGACCTTCACAACCGCCACACCTATTCGGAAGAGCAGATCAAAACGAACCGCGCGTATCACCGCTATACAGCGACGATTGGTGTGCTCGCGCTCGACAACACGCTGTTGTCCAGGTTCTATGTGCAGAATGAATTCCGGACGCCCGCGGATCTCGTCGATCGCATTCGCGGCGGCAGCGGACCTGGCGGTCTGAAGGCGGTTGCGCCCACCGGCACCGAACCGATCACCATCGTCGTGACCGAGGACGATGCCAAGGACGGCGTGAGTATCCTGGGCGAAAAGCTGTCGGTCGTCCGCGTCGACGGCGCCGACACCTTCACCGCTCCCGGCCGTCCGATTGCTGTCATCAGCAACGTGATGCTCGGGTATCGTCCCGCTCCAGCGAAGCCGGCACCGGCCCGACGCCGGTGAGCGGCCGCCCGGAACGTCTTTCGGTCATCGTTCCCGTCTACAACGAAGCGAGAACCGTGAGGGCCGTCATCGATCGGTTGCTCACGATCGATCTACCGGTGCCGCGCGAAATACTCGTCGTAGACGACGGCTCGACCGATGGAACCGGCGATGTGCTGGAGAAGGCTGCCGGTGAAGGATTGGCGCTGACCGTGATCTGCATGCCACAGAATGGCGGAAAGGGGGCGGCCATCCGCGCCGGCCTGGCGCGCGCCACCGGAACGATCGTCGCGATTCAGGATGCCGATCTCGAGCTCGACCCCGCACAGCTCGCTGCACTCGTGCAGCCGATCGTCAATGGCCGTGCGAACGTCGTCTTCGGCTCGCGCTTTCTGGAGGGTGCCGCGCGTGCGCCACGGATGACAATTGCCGGCAACCGGATGCTGACGGCGGCGACGAATCTGCTCTATGGATCGGCCATCACGGACATGGAGACTTGCTACAAGATCATGCGCGCCGACATCGCACACTCACTGAGGCTGACGGCGAGCCGCTTCGACATCGAGCCGCAGATCACGGCGCGCCTGCTGCGCGGCGGCCATCACATTCACGAACTGCCTGTGCACTTTGCGCCGCGGTCGAAGGCGGAGGGCAAGAAGATCAAGTGGCGCGACGGCGTGCGCGCGCTACAGGTGCTGATCAACGAGCGGTTTCGCTGAATCCGCGGTCGTCATGCGCGCCATGAACACCAGCATACCCATCATGAGGGGGACTGACG
>DAINQP010000082.1:0-22483 GCA_036742665.1 Vicinamibacterales bacterium
CCGCCGCGAAGTGCGTCCGCAACGACATTCACCTTGATGACGGTATGCGTGCCCTGCTCATCACCGGCTCGAACATGTCGGGCAAGAGCACGCTGCTGCGGACCGTCGGCATCAACACCGTCCTGGCACTCGCCGGCGCTCCGGTGCGCGCCGAATCCCTGCGCCTCTCCCCGCTCGTCACAGGCGCGACGCTGCGCATCCAGGACTCGCTCCTGGAAGGCCGATCGCGTTTCTACGCAGAGATCACCCGCATCCGCGAGATCGCAGACATGTCCCGCGGACCGGTACCACTGCTCTTCCTGCTCGACGAGCTCTTTCACGGCACCAACTCGCACGATCGCCTGATCGGTTCGTCGGGCGTCCTGCGCAGCCTGCTCGATCACGGCGCCATCGGCCTGATCACGACGCACGATCTGGCGCTGGCCGGTATCGCGCGAGCCCTCGCACCGCGCGCCGATAACGTCCACTTCGAGGACTGGTTCGACGGCCAGGAACTGCGATTCGACTACCGTCTGAAGCCCGGCCCCGTCACGCGCAGCAATGCCATCGCGCTGATGCGCGCCGTCGGATTGGATGTGCCGGAGGAGTCATGACCACACCGAACCCGTCCGTCACCTACGCGAACTATCTGCAGCTCGACGAGCTGCTGTCGCTACAGCAACCGCGTGCCGAGGGTCCCGAACACGACGAGCTGCTCTTCATCGTCATTCACCAGGTCTACGAGCTGTGGTTCAAGGAGCTCCTGCACGAGCTCGATCGCGTCGCCGCACTGCTCCGAGGGGACGAGCCGCACCGCGTGCAGCACACCCTCAAGCGCATTCTGACGATCCTCAAGGTGCTCGTCGCGCAGCTCGACATCCTCGAGACGATGACACCGCTGGAATTTCTGTCGTTCAGGTCGCGCCTCGAAGCGGCGAGCGGATTCCAGTCCGACCAGTTCCGGCAGATTGAGTTCGTGCTCGGCGCAAAGAGCGAGTCAGCGATCGGGCGCTTTGCAGCGAGCAGCCGCGCTCGAGCGGCGCTCGAACGGCGGTACCGCGAATCCACGCTGTGGGATGCGTTTCTGCAGTATCTCGCCGGCGAGGGCTACCCGGTTCCGGCCACGCACCTCACCCGCGACGTCACCGCGCTGATCACTCCGTCACCGGAGATCCAGGACATCCTCGTGGATGCGTACCGGCAGGACGCCAAGACGCAGGGCATCTGCGAGCGCCTCGTGGATCTCGACGAAGGCTTTGCGGAATGGCGCTATCGCCATGTCCGGATGGTCGAGCGAACGATTGGCGTCAAGCCTGGAACGGGCGGGTCATCCGGCGCGGGGTATCTCCGCACCACGCTCGGGCAGAACCTGTTTCCGGATCTCTGGGAGATTCGATCGCGTTTGTAAAATAGAGGACGTGAAATTCCTTTTGCGCGCGGCGGCGGTCTTCTTCATCGCGGGCCTTGTCACGGCCCGCGCATCGACCCAATCTCCAAGTTCCGGTGAAGACCTGCCGGACGGCGAGGGCAAGAAGCTCCTGGAGTCCCGCTGCACGTCGTGCCACGAGCTCACCGAAGTGACCAAGTTTCGCGGCTACTACAACCGCGCGCAATGGCGCGACATCGTCGTCACGATGGTCGAGTACGGCGCGGACCTGAAGAAACCCGAAGTCGAGACGCTAGCCGACTACCTGGCGCAGCAGCTCGGCAAGTAGGGCAGACCTAGCGCATCACGACCGTGATGTTGCGCTTCGGCGACTTCCCCACTTTGATCTGCGCCACTTCCTTGCGCGACGCGACATCAATCGCATGGACGATGTCGGTGTTCTCCGTGGTGATGTAGATCAACTTGCTGTCGGGCGTGAACGTGACCCAGTCAGGACGCCCACCGAGATCGACAGGGTTCGGCAGCAGCTTCACGTCCGGCAGTGAATAGGTGTAGACGCGCGCATTCGGGCGGCTCGTCACCCATAAGCTCTTGCCATCGGGCGCGACGCCGACGCCGTGCGACGGCGAGCCGTTGAACGGACCCTTGTCGACCTTCTCCGCCGGAATGTCATCGGGCAGCGTGACACGGCCAACTTCCTTCCGCTGGGCGAAGTCGACGATTGCGAAGCCATGTAAATCCGACAGCTGCACGAAGATACGCTTGGTCGATCCGTCTGGATTGACCTCGAACGCCATGGGGCGCACACCCTGCTCGAACAGCGTCCACAACGGCTCATCGGTCTTCTGATCGATGACCGTCATCACACGGCCGGCAATCGATCCGGCGATCACGTGCTTCCCGTCTGGTGTGACGTACACGTTGTGAATCCCGCCCTTGGTCGCAATGCTCTTCACGCGTTCGAGCGTCTTCGTGTCGATCACGTCGACCGCACCGGGCGCGGAAACGATGCCCACGTAGACACGGCTGCCGTCCTTTGCAATTGAGATGTTATTCGGACGGCCGGTCAGGGGAATCTTCTTCGTCGTCTGCAGTGTTTTGCCGTCAACGATGTGCAGCGTCTGCTCGGCCTCGCTACTGATGTAGAAACGGTGGCCATCTGGATCCGCGGCGGCGCCGTGATTGATCGGAATGCCCTTGATCTCACCGACGATCGTGTTCGACGAAGGGTCGATCAAATGGATGTTGTCGCCGGCCGAGTTCGTCTGCACAATCCGAACCTGCGCGGCGGCAGCCGATGTGAGTCCGGTTATGAACATTACGACTGCGAAACCGCGACCAATGACTCCGAGGATCATGAAGCCTCCTGTGCAGGCGCGAGCGTAGCATAGGACCCGATGACGGATCTCGCCCGCCATTATTCGCGATTCCGCGTTGGCGAACGCCTGCTACTCACCGGCCATTCTCATCAGGCATGGCCTGACGTCGGATTCGACGCCCAGAGTCGTGCGTGGCTCGACGCCGCAGAGTTCGTCGACGACAAATGGGAGCGCGCCGCCGAACGTGCCGCTCTGGTACGGGCCGGATTCGCGCGGCTGCTCGGCGACACGCCAACCAACATCGCGCTCGGGCAGAACACCCACGAGCTCGTGACCCGCTGGCTGTCGGCGCTGCCGTTCCGCCAGCGGCAGCGGCTCGTCACGACCGACGGCGAGTTCCACACCATTCGTCGTCAGATGGATCGATTCGCCGATGAAGCGATCGAGGTGAAGAAAATCGCCGCGCATCCTGTGGACACGCTGGCCGATCGGCTGGCCAATGAAGTGAACGATCGGACGCTTGCCGTGCTGGTGTCGTCGGTACTCTTCGAAACGTCGGCAATCGTTCCAGGACTCGATCGCGTTGCGGCCGCCTGTGGGACGCATGGGACCGAGTTACTGGTGGACGCGTATCACCATCTCAATGTCGTCCCGTTCGACGTGTCCTCGTTGGGACTCCGCGAGGCATTTGTGACTGGCGGCGGTTACAAGTACTGTCAGCTTGGCGAGGGCAATTGCTTCCTCCGCGTTCCGGATGGCTGCAACCTGCGTCCGATCCTCACCGGGTGGTTCGCCGAATTCGAATCGATCGAACAGACCGGCCGTGAACGAGTGACGTTCGGAGGAGGCGCTGCAGCGTTTGCCGGCGCTACCTACGATCCGACGTCGCACTATCGCGCCGCCGCAATTTTTGACTTCCATCAGCAGCAGGGACTGACGTCCGACATATTGCGCCGCATCAACCAGCATCAGGTCGGCATCCTCATCTCTGCGTTCGAAGGGCTCGACGTCCCCGCGTCGGCGGCACACGTCGAGCCGATGGCACTCGATCAACGCGGCGGGTTCGTGGCGATTCGGTCGCCTCAGGCGCGAGACCTGGCGCGACGCCTTCGCGAGCGCGGCGTGTTCGTCGATGCGCGTGGCGACGTGCTGCGAATGGGACCTGCGCCGTACCTGCGCGACGATCAGCTGATGGATGCGGTCGCTGCGTTAGGCGAGGAGGTTCGTAGAGGCGGGTCCTGAGCAGAGGCGCGTCTCAAGACCCGCGTCTACACGTGAAAGAGCTTGCCAGGGTTCATCCGATTGTCGGGATCGAGCGCGCCCTTGATCGCCTTCATCACCTCAAGCCCGTCGCCGTGCTCCTCGACGAGGTAGTCGATCTTTCCCATGCCGATGCCATGCTCACCGGTGCTGGTGCCGCCCATCGCCAACGCGCGATGCACGAGACGACTGTTCAACGACTTCACTTCCGCAAGCTGACGCGGGTCGTCCGGATCGAAGACGAAGTTCAGATGAAAATTCCCATCGCCGGCGTGTCCGACGAGCGGCGCGAACGCCTGCGAGGCCGCAAGATCCTGCTTGGTTTCGAGAATGCACTGTGCCAGCTTCGAGATCGGCACACACACATCGGTCACGAACGACTTGCCACCCGGGCGCATCGCGCGCGCCGCGTACAGCGTGTTGTGCCGCGCCTGCCACAAGTTCGTGCGCGCCTCGGTCGTCGTCGCCCACTGGAACTCACCGGCGCCATGCTCGGCAGCAATCTCCTGAACCGACGCCGCATGCTCGCGCACGCCGGCCTCGCTGGTGCCATGAAACTCGAAAAACAATGTCGGCTTCACCGGGTGCGACAGGTGTGAATAGCGGTTGACCGCATCGATCATCACTTCGTCGAGGAGCTCGATTCGCGCGACCGGAATCCCCAATTGGATGGTTGTGATGACCGTCCGCACCGCGCCGTCCATTGAATCAAACGGACAGACGGCCGCGGAAATCGCGTCCGGCAATCCATGCACGCGCAGCGTGATTTCGGTAATAGCGCCCAGCGTTCCCTCGGAGCCGACGAACAGACGCGTCAGGTCATATCCGGCGGACGACTTTCGCGCACGGCCGCCAGTGCGGATGACGCGACCGTCGGCGAGCACCACGGTCAAACCGCGGACCGTTTCCCGCATCGTCCCGTAGCGAACCGTGGTCGTGCCCGAGGCACCGGTTGCCACCATCCCGCCGATCGTGGCGTCGGCCCCAGGATCGACCCAGAAGTACACCCCGGTATTCGCCAGCGCCTTGTTCAATTGACGATGGGTGATGCCGGCTTCGACGGTGACGTCGAGATCGTCCACGCTGACGCGCAGGACGCGGTTCATGCGCGACAGGTCGATGGACACGCCGCCCTGCAGCGCGTTGACGTGCCCTTCGAGCGACGATCCGGCGCCGAACGGAACGACTGGCGCACCGTGACGGGCGGCTGCCTTCATCACCGCGCTCACTTCTTCGGTCGTCAGTGGGAAGACCACGACGTCCGGTTCGCCGGGCTCGTGCCACGACTCACTGTGACTGTGCTGTTCGATCTGCGCGGGCGCGGTTGTGCAACGATCGCCGACGAACGCGCGGAGTTCCGCAATGAGTCCCGCGCGCGCGTCAGCAGAAAGGATGGAGGCCAGGGGACGTTACCTGGGACGTTTCATCACGCCGTCGAGACTCCAGATGCCTGGACCTCGCGTGCAGATGTAGAGAAACGCAAAACAGAACGCGACCGAATCGATGCCCATGTTGTTAATTGGTATGAGGCCCGCGGGCAGGCCCTTCCCCATGCCAATCATCATGACGTGCACGTACCAATAGGCCACCGCCATCTCACCGCTGGCGAGGAACGCCGCCAGGCGAGTGAACAGGCCGACCATGATCAACAGGCCACAGACGGTCTCGACGACGCCGGCGGCACCCTGCATGCTGGCGAGCGGCGCCACCTGCCCGCCAAACCAGCCAAACATCTTCTGCAACCCGTAACACAGGAACAGAAAGCCAAACACGATACGGAACAACGCGTAGGTAATCGGTGCGTAGCGTTCTGGAATCATGCCGTCTCCTCGGAAGTGGACGAGGATTCTACCTGATCCGCGTGAGGTGCCAGCCGTACGAGCAGCGCGACGACCAGACAACTGACGGCAATGAGGGACACGCCGGGACGCAATCCGGCACGATCCGATACGAACCCGATTGCAACGGGAAGCGCGATGCCCCCGACCTGGAGGAGGGTGAGCAGGAGCCCGAACAAGGCACTCATGTTGCCTGGATGCCGGTCGCCCGCGAGCGCGAGCATCGTCGGCACCACGAGCGCGATCGCGCCGCCGATCACGAACGGCATCACCGCGAGCCACACCGGTTCACCGACGAGAACGAACACGGCGACACACGCCGCCCCAGCGACCGCCGACCGAACGACGGCAGCAGCTTTCGTGCGCTCGACACGCGGTGAGAGCGTGACGCGCGCGACAATCAGGCCGAGCCAATGTGATCCCAGAGCCCATGTCGACGCCGACGCGCTGAATCCCTCCGCCTGCAGATACGTCGAGATCCAACCCGCCAGTGCCGCTTCGTTCCCTCCCCCAAGCAGCAACGCAATGGCGAGCCAGACAAAGCCTGGCTGGCGCGCGAACCGGCGGATTGCGTTTCCGAGCGAATGCGGCGCCGACAGGCGCGTCGGAGCAGGGGGCACCCACGCGCACGCCAGCGCGACCAGTGCCGCCACTACGCCTCCGGCGATGACGACCGCGCGCCACGACACGAGGGCAGACGATGCAACGGTTGTGACTGGCATCATCACACCGCCAATGCCAACCAGGATCGCCAGCCGGTTCATGCGTGTCGCCCGCTCGCCGGGAAAGAGGTCCGACGACAGTGCGTTCGACGCCGTATTCATGCCGGCAGACGCCACACCCAACGCGACGATGGTCATGCCGGCGAGGAGTGGTGTGCGTATCACCGCGATCAGCGGCATCGCGAGCGCAACAAGTCCCGACGACAACGCGAGCGACGCCCGGTACCCGAGCGCATCCACGATTGGACCAGACAGCAGACTGCCGAGGAGAAGCCCAACGAACAGCGCTGAGATCAGCGTCCCACGGCTGGTGAGCGTGAGCCCCAGCTCCGCGGCGGTCTCGGGTAGACCCAGCACGGTGCCTGGCAGGCTGAGAACGATTCCGTACACCAGCATCGACGCGCAGGCGACGACGTAGAGACGGTCACGCAAGGGGAGGTATGGCTGTCTTTCGCGGTGGATTGAAGAACGGTGTAGGGACCACTTTCGCGGCGACGAAGTGACGCGCACCTTCGACCGTAATCTCGAAGTCGACGCGCGCACCAACTTCGTAGTACGGCCGGTCGATCGTTGCGAGCGCGATGAGTCGCTTCAGGGTCGGCGACCACGCGGTGGTCGTCGCGCGTCCAATCTGCTTGCTGCCGCGCACGATTGGCACGGCCACACGCGAGGTAGCGGCCGGGGCCACCGGCGCCAATCCCTTTTTCTCGTACCGCGCTTCCACCTCGGACCACTCGATCTCCAAACCAACGATCTGGCGACGCGGGCCGCGTCGACGTTCTTCGGCAAGCGCGCTGCGGCCAACGAACGGCCCCTTGTCGAGCGCGACCAGGCGCGACAGGCCCATTTCGTACGGCGAGTATCGCTGCGAGGGAATCAGTGCTTTGCGGCTGCCAACGTAATCCACATCGAGCAGGAGCAAGCCGGCTTCGGTGCGTGCGACGTCCAGCGCGAGCATGCCCGCCGGCTTCAGCTCGAACGCCTGTCCCGCGCTCATCAGCGCGTCCCATACGTCCAGAGCCCGTTCGCTTGGCATCCAGATCTCGTAGCCGAGGTCGCCGGTGTAGCCAGTCCGGGAGATGTCCACCGGCACGCCGGCTATGCGCCCGTGCCTGACGCGGAAATACCGCAGCGTGTCGATGTTGGCGTCGGCCGCCGCACGCAGGACGCGTGCGGCCATCGGTCCCTGCAGGGCCAGCGCCGCCGTCGTCTCCGATACGTCCTCGATGTCCACGCGGAGGCCGGTCGCGTTCTGCGTGATCCATCGCAGCGTCGGGTCGGCCGATGTCCAGCGAAACCGCTGTTCATCGAGCCTCGACACCGTGCCATCGTCGATGACCAGACCTTGCTCATCGCACCACGGTGTGTAGAACACCTGGCCGACGTCCATCGCGCGCAGGTCGCGTGTGATCACGCGATCGACAAGACGTGAGGCATCGGGGCCGGTCACGACATACTTGAACAGCGGCGAAATATCGATCAACGCCGCGGCGTTGCGAATCGCGTTGTACTCGTGCTCATGGTGCGTTTCATAGGTACTGACGGTGTAGTACCCGGACCAGTCGCGGTAGCTGAGCGACTCACACAAGGCGAAGGTGCGTTCGTGGAAGGGCGTCCCGATCGGCACAACTCGGGATTATATGATTCGCACCGGACGGAGGCGGATGGATGAAGACCCTGAAGGTGGTCTCGCGAGAATACAAATTGATGCTGCAGCCAACGAAATTCGCGGGCCCCGAGCAGCATCTGCTTGCCGTCGCCGGCGAGCTCTGGGAAGAGCTCGCCGGTGCGATCGCACCGTTCGTCGTCCGCGCAGATGGTGCGCTCGATACGATCAGCAAGCACCGGCTGGTTTCGTTCCTCGACAGCCCGGCGCGGCACCTGTGGGTAGGTGGCTATGTGCTTCGCCTTCGCCGCACCCTCGAAGGCTCACGACCGGAGGTCACGCTCAAGTTTCGACATCCCGATCGTTACGTGGCCGAGTCCCGCCAGATGAAGAGCCGCCGCATTCGCGCAACGATCAAGTTCGAAGAGGACATCAAACCACCGTTCACCTCGCTCTACGGTTTCTCCACGAGGGGACGTGTCGGTCGAAAGAACGTGCCGGAGACGCTCGCCGCGGCTTACGTGTTCTTCCCCGATCTCCCGAAGCGGCTCGGCAAGATCACCGGCAACCCGAGGCTGCGCGCCGTCAACAAATTCACGGCTCGCGAAATGGTCCTGACTGGTCCCATTTTGACGATTGGAACCAAGCCGAGGGTCGAGATCGAGTGTGCGCTGATTGTCTGGTACCACCATCAGCGGAAGACCAATGCTCCAGTGGCGGTCGAGTTCAGTTTTCGATATGGCAATACCAGCGGGAGGTATACGGGAAAGATCGCGAGACGCGCCTACAACATCTTCGAGACCCTTCAGCAGCACCTTCCCGGCTGGCTCGATACGAATACGACCACGAAGACCGCGCTCGTGTTTGGCTGCGGTCACTCCTGACGCAGCGCAGTCACAGGGTTCAGCGATGCCACGCGGATCGCAGGAATCAGGCACGCGGCGAACGCCAGCATCAGGAGCATCGCAGCCACCAAGACATAGATCGACAGGTCCGGCCGCCCGCCGATTGGCAGCGTCCCGAAGGCGATGAGCAGCTGTTCGGTGGCGAACGCGCCAAGCATCAGACCGAACACTGCGAGCCATGCCCCGCGACGCAGGACCAAGCGTCCGAGGCCGGCCGGATTCGATCCGAGTGCAAGGCGCACGGCGAACTCACGCATGCGGGCGGTGACGGTATACGACATCACGCCGAACAACCCGATCGCCGCGAGCACGAGGGCAAGGGTCGCGAACATCGTGATAAGCCATCCATAGAGGTTCAGCTCCCACATCGAATCTGCGAGCACGTCGTTCATTGTCTTCACGTTGAAGATTGCGAGACGCGGATTGACCTCGCGGACGGCGGCGCGAATCTGTCCGGTCAGCGCCTCCGGCGGCTCGTCCGTGCGCACAACGAGCGACATTCCGATATCGCTCGCCGCCGTGACGTTCTGTGCCGCCGGGTAGAAGATCTCCGGTTCCGCTGGACGATCGAGCCCGGCCTGACGCACGTCGCGGATAACGCCAACGATGGTGCCGCGATCGAGATCCACTCCGATCGGATCCTCGTCAGGAAGATAGCGCCGCACCAACGCCTCGTTGACCACGATCACCCTCGGCGCTGCCTCGTCGTCATAGGCGGTGAATTCGCGGCCGCGAACCACGCGTATACCCATCGCCCGGAAGTATCCAGGGGTGACATAACGCAATCCGGCGAGCGCACGGCTTGGCGTTGGACGGCCGAGCACGCGAAAGTCGGCGTTCCAGCCCCAGTTCTGAAGCGGCACGAGCTGCGTCAGGCCGGCGCCGCGGACGCCGCTCAGCGCCGCAACGCGCTGCTCGATCCCGTAGTAATCCGCGGCCTGTGTTCGAGGAGTGAGATGAAGCGTCAGCACGTTCTCGGTGACAACACCCGACGGCACCGATCGTAGACGGACGGCCTCACGCGCGACGAGCGCCGCTCCAATGGCGAGCACGAACGCGAGCGACACTTCGACAATGACGAGTCCATCCCGGACGCGGGCGTATGTCCGTCCCATCGTGGCGTGACCGGACTGTTTCGCAAGTTGGCCGCTCGCGCGCGATGCCGCGTAGGCACCAACGATGCCTACGACGACTGCGATCGCGATGCAGGCGGCCAACAGCAACGCGAAAACGCGCCAATCGAGCGTGACTTCGTGAGCGCGCGGAATCTTCGCAGCGCCAAGTGTGAGGAGTACGTTCGTGCCCCATATCGCCATCAGCGCTCCGCCGCTTCCACCTGCGAGCGACACAGTCAGTCCTTCCACAAGGAACTGGCGAATGAGTCGTGACGTTCCGGCACCGAGGGCGGTGCGGGTGACAAGCTCACGAGCGCGAACCGTCATCCGCGCCAGCACGAGATTGGCCATGTTCGCACACGCCGCCGCGAGAACGAGTCCAACGGCTCCGAGCAGAATCCACAGCGACCGGCGAACCGGTTCGATCACTTCTTCGGCTAGCGGCATCACGCGCACGCCAACCCGTCGTCCGACGCTCGCATAATGCTCGTCCTCGACGCGTTGGGCGATCACGCGGAGCTCCGCGGCTGCAGCGTCGACCGACACGCCTGGTTTCAGTCTGGCCGTGACGCGCTCACGGCGTCGCGGCACGTTGTTTGACAGGGGCGGCAGTGGCGGAGACGGTACCCAGACGTCGGTCCGCGATTCCGGTAGCGCCCCGTCCAGCAGCGATGCGGCACCGTACGGGAACTGAAATCTTTCCGGCATGACGCCGATCACCGTGAACGGCCGTCCGTCGAGTGTCACCTTGCTGCCGACGAGTGAGGTGTCGCTGCCGAACCGGCGCTGCCACAACCCGCCGCTGATCACGACAACGTCCAGCGGATCGTCGGGACGAAATGTGCGGCCGGCGATCGGCTCGACGCCGAGCACTGAGAAGAACGTGCGATCGGCGGAAATGGCGGTCAGGCGTTCGGGACCTGCGGGACCGTCGAGATGCCTGGTGCCCAGGTCATATGCGGCAAATCCAGCAAACGTCGTGCTCTGTACCGCATACTGCGCCAGCTCGATCGTGCCCACTGGTCCATTCACCGCATCCGGCGAGGGCAGTCCAACGTCTGACGTGAAGTTCCGGCCGTAGACCTGCACCAGTCGATCCGGATTGGGAAACGGCAATGGACGCAGCAGCACACCATTGACGATGCTGAAGATAGACACTGTCGCGCCGGTCGCCAGCGCCAACGTCAGTACGACGGTCGCGGTGAAACCGGGACTCTTGCGCAACGTGCGAACAGCGAAGCGGACGTCCTGTCCAAGCTGTTCGAGCCATCGCCAGCCCCACGCGTCGATGCTCTCCTCGCGCAGCCGCAGCGAATTGCCGAAGCGGCGTCGGGCAGTCGCACGCGCGTCCTCCGGCGACAGACCCGCCACCTGCAGCCGATCGGCGCGCAACTCCATGTGGAGGCGCATCTCCTCGTCGAGACTGCGGTGCAACTGACCGCCGCGCAGCAGCGCGCGGAGACGCCGGCCGAGAGTGAAGAGGAATGACATTTCTTACACCGCCTGCAGCACGCGGGCAATCGCGCCGGCAACGCGTAAATACTGCTGCTCTTCCGTGTCGAGTTGCTTCCGCCCCGCCCGAGTAATCTGGTAGTAGCGGGCGCGGCGGTTGCCGCCAGTCGTGCCCCACTCAGCGCTGACCCAGCCGTTGACGAGCATTCGCTGGAGTGCCGGATACAACGAGCCCTCTTCGACGACCAGTACCGACTCGGATGTGCGCTCGATAGATTCAGCGATCTCGAACCCGTGCAGCTCGCCGTTGCGAGCCAGCGTTCGCAGGATCAGGAGGTGCAGAGTGCCCGGCGGTATCGCGTCGCGTGCCATGCTGACATAGTCTGCCTATGCAAGCGGAGGACCGCGACAGATTGAAGCAAATCAGGCACGGTCTTCGCGGGCAGGTGGCTTTGGCTGTGCGAGCGCGAACATAACCGTCCCGCGAACGGACAGGAATCAGGGGTCGGGAATCAGGAATCAGACGGCGTCCGACAGCGATGCGAAGTTGAAGTCGCGAACCCGGAGCGCCGGCATCAGCCGTCCCGCCTCGCTCGGCTCTGGCCGGCCGATGTCCTCGAGGCGGTTCAGCATCAGCAGCGGACTCTCGTTCCAGCGGAAGTTCTTCAGCGACCGCGTAATCTTGCCGTTCTCGATGAGGAACGTCCCGTCGCGTGTGAGACCGGTCTGCAGCACCGTGCGGGGATCGAGCGAGCGAATGTAGAAGAAGTGCGTGACGAGAATGCCGCGGGCGCAGCCGGCGATGATCTCCTCCGTGCTCTTGGTGCCGCCAGCGAGCGCGAGGCCGCCGGCGAGCGGACCACCGGTCGGACGCACACCCTGCTTCTCGGCCCAGAAGCGTGTGTAGGCGAGGTTCCGCAAGATCCCTCTTTCGATCCACACCATGCGACCGATCGGCAGTCCCTGCACATCAAACGGTGCAGCGAGCAAGCCGCGGTCGGTTGGATCGGAATACAGCGTTACGCGCTCATCGACGACCTTCTCGCCAATGCGGTTGCCGCCGCCCGCCTTCGAGAACGGGCTGCGTCCTTCGTCGGCGCTGCGCGCGAGCAACGCGTTGCCGAGCAGCGGAATCAGATCGTTGACTGCCTGCGGCTCGAGCACCGCGGTATACAACCCGGGCTCAATCGTTTGCGGCTTACGGCTGGCGACTGCTTTCTGCGCGGCGATGCGGCCGATCGAAGCCGCGTCGATGGCGTTCCAGTCGCGCGCGCCGGCGCGCGCCCAGCCGCTCCCGGTACCGTCGGGCGTCCGCGCCGTCACCGAGTAGTCGGCGTCGGTCGAACGGTGATACGCGAACAGACCTTTGCTCGTCGCCACCGCCGTCGCTCGCGCGTTCGCCTCGAGAAAGCCGGCGGTGAAGATCTCGCCGGCCGGTTTGCCGGCAGCCGTGGCCGCCGTCATCGTGCGGCGAACCGCCGAGGCACGCGCTTCAGGATCGAGATCCGCGGTGCTCTCGACGTAGGCGTTCACGCTGTGATACGTCTGCGCGCCGAGCTCTGGCATCAACTCGGGGTCTTCCGGAGACAGCCGCGCCAGTTGCATCGCCAGATCGACGGTTCGCTTCAGCGACGCATCGTCAAGCACGTTCGTGGAGGATGAGGCCTGCCGCTTTCCGATCGCGACCGTGATCGTCAGCACGGTGTCGGTAACGCCGCCCGATGTCGTGATGCGCGCGTCCGCAAATCGCGTGTTCCCACTCCACCGGCTGACGATCAGCACCCGCGTCTGATCGGCCGTACTCAGCGCCAGCACACGATCGGCCAGCGCCTTGGCCTGGTCGCGAGTCAGGAGCTGAGACGAGGCAGAGGACGGACCGGCCTGCGCCATTACGAGCTCCGCGCCGTATTGAGGATCGTCACGTTCCTGAAGCGCGCCGGAACGCAGCCGTGACTGACCGAGTTGCTCTGGGAGGGCTCACCTTTGCCATCGTTGAACGCGCCGCCCATCCAGTACGACGATTTGCCCCCGATCATGTCCATCGAGCGCCAGAACACCGGCGTGTTCGCCTGATAGGCGACGTCTCGCAGCATGCCGGCGATCTTGCCGTTGCGAACCTCGTAGAACCCCTGCCCCGAGAACTGAAAGTTGTAGCGCTGATGATCGATCGACCACGAGCCGGTGTTCCGAATCAGGATGCCGCGCTCGGTCGCCGCGACGATGTCGTTGACGCTGAGGTCCTTGTCGCCAGGCAGCAGCGAGATGTTGGGCATGCGCTGGAACTGCACCGCGTTCCACGACTCGGCGAACGAACACCCATGTGACCGGCTCACGCCGGTGAGCTTCTGAATGCGTGCGACCTGCTCGCGCGTGGTTTGGTAGTCCTTGAAGACACCCTTCTCGACGATCGGCCACTGATCTGCCGGCACACCCTCATCGTCCCAGGCCACTCGACTGAGTGAACCCTCCTGGGTGCGGTCGGCCTGAATATTCATGATCGGCGGACCGTACTGCAGCTGGCCAATGACCTTCTCGGGTGGCGCCACAAAGCTCGTGCCCGCATAGTTCGCTTCCTCTCCGATGGCGCGATCGAGCTCGGTAGGATGGCCGATCGACTCGTGAATCGTCAGCCAGAGATTGGTCGGCTCGAGAATCAGATCGTACTGACCGGCCTGCACGCTCTTCGCCGTCAGCTTCTCGGCGGCCAGCGACGCCCAGCGCTCGGCGTTGACCGGCATGTTCAGCGACTCGATGTACTCCCAGCCGGCGCCGCGCGGCGCGAGCTCTTCTTCGTAGCTCTGAAAGTCGCCGTTGCCGATGGCCGTTGCCGAAAAGTCCGGCCCGACGCGGATCATCGTCTGAGTGACGTTCGTGCCTTCGGATGTCACGAGCGTCTTCACCTCGCGAAGCAGGGCGAGGCTGCTGTTGACGAACCGGACGTTCGCCACCTTCAACGCCGCTTCGTTGGTTGCCAGCAGGAGCGCAATCTTGTCTTCGAGTGGTACCTCGAGCGGGTCGCGCGTGATCGGCGTGATCCACGTGCCGCTGACTGGCTTGACCGGGGCGAGTTCGACGCGGCGTGCCTGCACCGCACGCGCGGCACGTGACAGCACGACCGCTTCCACCGCCGCGGCCCGTGCGCCGGCGCGTGTCATCACGCCGGTCGCTGCGAATCCCCACGAGCCGTTGACCAGCGTCCGCACGCCAAGTCCGTACGATTCGTTATCGCTGACGCTGAGCACCTGTCTCTCGCGCGTCGCGACACTCTGACGACGATAGCGGCCGATGCGCACGTCTGCATAGGACGCACCCGCGCCGCGTGCGGCGTTGAGCGCTTCGTTGGCAAGATCGATCACGGCCGTATCGGCCGCCGGAGGGGGCAACGTCTGGCCGGCCGCCGGCGCGATGCGCGCGTCGGCACCGACGTCTACAGCCAGACACTTTCCTACCGCGAGCGCGGCTGCCGTCGAGGTCGTGGCCTTGATGAAATCGCGTCGTGTGGGTGACATGCAGGTCCAGCGCCTATCTTCACCCTCGAGTTCGTTCGAGGTGCGGACCATATTACGATTTCCCCCGGTGCGCTACGACGTTGTTGTCATTGGCGGTGGCCATAACGGCCTCACCGCCGCTGCCTATCTCGCCCGGGCCGGAAGATCCGTACTGGTTCTCGAGCGCCGGCATGTCCTGGGCGGCGCAGCCGTCACGGAAGAGGTCTTCCCAGGCTTCCGCTTTTCTGTGTGTTCGTACGTGGTCTCGCTGCTGCGGCCCGAGATCATCCGCGAACTCGATCTGCCGCGTCACGGTCTCGAAATCCTTCCACTTGACGGCACATTTACGCCGATGCCGAACGGCGACTACTTGTGGCGCGTGAACGATCACGCCAGGACGCGCCGCGAGATCGCCCGGCACTCGAAGCTCGACGCCGAAGCCTACGACGAGTACGGCCGCGCCATGATCGAGATGGGGCGGTTCGTCAAACCGATTCTCAGCATGCTGCCGCCCGACCCGACGTCGCTGGATCCACGCGGACTCGGTCAGCTGTTGTTCCTGCTGCGCCGTTTTCAGCGTCTGTCGCGGCAGGACCAATACAACCAGATCCAGCTGATGACGATGAGCGCGGTCGACTTTCTCGACCAGTGGTTCGAGACCGACGTGCTCAAGGCGACGATGTCGGCCTCGGGCATCATCGGCACGTTCCTCGGCGTGCGCTCGCCGGGAACCGCCTACGTCTTGCTCCATCACTACATGGGCGAGATCGACGGCGCATTCAGGTCATGGGGGTTCGCGCGCGGTGGCACCGGCGCCATCTCGCAGGCGATCGCCGGCGCCGCGCGACAGGCCGGCGTCGAGATCAGGTCGGAGACCGAGGTCGCGAAGATCCTGGTGCGCGACGGCCGGGCCTGCGGCGTGGTGCTGAAGAACGGCGACGAGATCACGGCTAATCTCGTCGTCTCCAGCGTTGATCCGCGGCTCACGTTCCGGCGCCTGCTCGAGGCCGATCACCTCCCCGGCGACTTTCTCGAGGACGTCGATCGCTACAAGTTCCGCGGCTCGTCAGCGAAAGTGAACCTCGCACTGGACGCGCTTCCCGATTTCACCGCCCGACCTGGCATCGGTCCGCATCTGCGCGGCGCGATCTCGATCTCGCCCAGCGTGGACTACATGGAGCGCGCGTTCGACGATGCGAAGTACGGCCACTTTTCACGCCGCCCCTATATGGACATCGTCATCCCATCGCTTACCGATCCGAGCGTGGCGCCGCCGGGTCAGCATGTGATGTCGTGCTTCGTCCAATACGCCCCCTATCATCTGGCCGACGGCACCTGGGACGATCAGCGCGAGCCATTCGGTGACACCGTCGTGGACACGCTCGCCGAGTATGCGCCCAACATTCGCAACATCATTCGACATCGTCAGGTGGTTACGCCGCTCGATCTCGAGCGCGAGTGGGGGTTGTCGGAGGGCAACATCTTTCAAGGCGAACTCACGCTCGAGCAGCTGTTCTTCCTGCGTCCGGCGCCGGGCTGGGCGCAATACCGCACGCCGATCGGCAATCTCTACATGTGCGGATCGGCCACACATCCGGGCGGCGGCATCATGGGCGCGCCGGGACGAAACGCTGCGATGAAGATTCTCGCCGATCGGACTGCATGACGCAGGTAGTGATCATCGGTGGCGGCCACAACGGTTTGGTGGCGGCGTTCTATCTTGCGAAGGCTGGACTGAAGCCGCTCGTGCTCGAGCGCAGCTCCCGCATCGGCGGCGGCGCGATCACCACGGAGATCAGCCCTGGCTTTCACTGTCCAACGCTGTCGCACGAAGTCCTCATTCACGATCAGATCGTCTCCGAGATGGGGCTGCGGCGCGACGGCCTCGGATTCCTTTCGCCGGAGGCCGACGTCTGCGCTATCTCGACCAACGGTGATCCGCTCGTGCTGTGGAACGATAACGCCCGCACCGCTGACGCGTTGCGTGCGCGCCAGCAACACGATGGTCAGGCCTATCTGACATTCCGGGACGCCGTCGATCGTGCGGCCGCGTTGCTTGGCGATGTGCTGACGTCGCCGCCGCCAGACATCGATAGCCCGGGTGCCGGCGACGTGTGGCGGTTGCTGAAAACGGGACGCGAGTTCCGCGGACTCGGCAAACGCGGTGCGCATCAGCTGCTGCGATGGCTGCCAATGCCGATCGCGGACTTCGCCCGAGAGTGGTTCGAGGACGATTTGCTGCGCGCGGCGATCGCCGGCCCCGGCGTGTCGGGCACGATGTTCGGTCCGCGCTCGGCGGGCAGCACGCTCGTCATGCTGCTGCGCGAGGCTCATCGTCGTCTGAGCGGACAGCGTCGCCTGCAAGTCCGCGGCGGCCCGGGACGACTGACGCAAGCGATGGCCGCGGCGGCGACTGCCGCGGGGGCCGAGATCCGGACTGGCGCAAAGGTCGAACGGATCGTCGTTCGCAATGAGCGAGTCGCCGGCGTCGTTGTCTCCGGCCGCGAAATCACGAGCGACGCGATCCTCTCGTGCGTCGACCCGAAGACGACGTTTCTCGAGCTGTTCGATCCGGTGGACCTGACGCCCGACTTGCTGTCGAAGATGCGCCACTATCGCGCACAGGGCACCGTCGCCAAGATCAACCTGGCACTCGCCGCGCTGCCGCCATTCAGAGGCGTCACCGACGCGTCGATGCTCACGGGGCACATTCACATCGGTCCGGACCTTGATTACCTGGAGCGCGCCTTCGACCACGTGAAGTACGGCGAAGTGTCGATGTCACCCTGGCTCCACGTAACCGTGCCTTCGGTCCTCGACGCCTCGCTCGCGCCCGCGGGCGCGCACGTGATGTCCGTGTACGCGCACTATGCCCCTTACTCGCTGCGCGGAACGGACTGGCCGTCGATGCGACAGACCTTGCTGACACGCGTGCTCGCAACGCTGGAACACCACGCCCCGGGGCTAGGTGCGGCGATCGTCAGCGCCCAGATCATCACGCCCGCAGACATGCAGAACGACTACGGCTTCTCGGGCGGACACATCTTCCACGGCGAGCTCGCTCCGGATCAGCTGTACGCCATGCGGCCACTGCTCGGCGCGGGACGCTACGAATCACCAGTACGTGGCGTATTCCTTTGCGGCGCGGGAACGCATCCCGGGGGATTCATGAGCGGGATCAACGGACGTCTGGCGGCACAACACGTGCTCCGCTCCGCCTCGGTCCGTTGAAGGCCCGGGCTAATCGCGCGATACTGACGGCCGATACAAGGAATATCGGCTCATGAGCCACAGAATTGTTGCTGCGCTCATCTGTGCGTGCCTCTCGCTGGCGGTCACGAGGATGTCGCACGCACAGCCGCGACGCGCGCCCGGCCCCCAGCGCCCCGGCAACGGCGCCATCGTCGGACGCGTCTTCGACGCGGCGAACAACACACCTATTCGCAGAGCCCAGATTCAGGGGTCGAACAACGAGCTCTTCGTCGACGCGCTGAGCGACGATCAGGGTCGTTTCCAGCTCACGAATCTGCCGCCGGGTGAATGGCGTGTGACTGTGGCAAAAGGCGGCTACTTCACGTCGCAACCGGGTCAATTGCGCCCGTTCGCTCCGCCCGCACCGATCAGGCTGGCGCGCGGACAACGTGTATCGGCCGATGTCCATTTGAGTCGCGGTGGGGTCATTACCGGACGCGTGTCCGACGAGGCGGGTGAGCCGCTCTCGGGGCTACGCGTGCGTGTCTATCGCGCCAAGATGGTCGGAGGATATCGACGGCTCGAGGACGTGGGAGCCGCGGATCAGACCGACGACACCGGCGCGTATCGAGTCTTCGGCCTGCCGCCCGGCGACTACTACGTGGCCGCGAGTCTTCGCATGGCTCCGGCGGATTCGGTCGTGCAGACCACGTACTCACCCACGTACTATCCCGGCACTGGCGAACTGGCGCAGGCGCAGCGGATCAGAGTTGATCTCGGCACTGAGTCCACGGCGATCTTTCCGCTGCTGCCCGTGCGCAGCGTCGTCGTCACGGGGACGGTGCTCACATCGTCTGGTGGTCCTGCGAACGCATTCTTGAATCTCGTCTCCGATGCAGCGGAGTTCGGCACGCCGCTCGGCATCGGCGGCGTGACCCAGCCGGATGGGACGTTTACCATTCCCGATGTTCCACCGGGGCGATACATGCTGAATGCGTCGCTTCGCGGTGACGGTCCAGCAGAAACCGGCAGCGTGCCGATCACGGTCCTCAGTGATGACGTCACGGGCAACGTGATCGTGACGGGACGGCCGGCGACGATGAAAGGGACGTTCGTCACCGATGTCGGAGTTGTCGGCGCGATGCCGAACGCACTCCTCGTGGCCACTGCCGCACGGCCGCGGTCCGGCGGCTCGGTACTCGCCAGCGGCTCCGGAAAGACGTTTGAGCTGGACGAACTGTCCGAGCCCTTCACGCTGCGCGTCGAGTCTCTCCCCGACGGCTGGGCAGTGAAGTCGATCGTCGTCAACGGGATGGATGTGACCGACGCCACGATCGAGTTAGCGGCCAATCAGGAAGCGGACGTGCAGGTCGTACTCACGAATCGATTGACACGGATCACGGGAACAGTCAGCACCGAGGGTCAACCGGTGAAGGCGGAAGTCGTCGTCTTCGCCGCCGATTCGGCCAAGTGGTCGTATCCCTCACGCTTCGTGCGTACGGTGACTGCGGACGAGAAGGGGCATTTTCGTATCATCGGGCTTCCGTCATCCGAGCGCTACCTCGCTGTGGCCGCTGATTACCTCGACGACGACGAGCACTACGATCCTGAATTTCTCGAGCGGATGCGCAGCGCCGCAGTGGAGTTCTCGCTGAGCGATCTGGAGAACCGTGCACTCGACTTGAAGGTGATTGAGAGATGAACCTCGTCTCGCGGCTGTTCCTGTCGCTCATCATGATGGTCGGCCTTGCTGACGCCATCCTGGCCCAAGGACCCAGAGCGCGCTCGCAACGCGTCGATCCCCTGACGTCGAGCATCAGCGGTCGCGTCACGACGGCCGATACGGGCACCCCAGTGCGTGGCGCCGAAGTGCGTTTGTCGATGGACGGCCGATTCAGCAGACTGGTCACGACCACTGGCGAGGGGCGCTTCGAGCTTCGCAACCTGCCAGCCGGCGAATACCGGCTGGCCGTGTCGAAGACGGGGTTCATCACTCTCGAATACGGTCAGCAACGTCCGTTTGAAACCGCGGCAACAATCACGCTTGGCGAGGGTCAGAGCGCGACGGGCAATGTCGGGCTGCTCCGAGGTGGCACAATCTTCGGCCGTGTACTCGATGAATTCGGAGATCCATCGGTCGGCACGCGAGTACAGGTTCTGCGCAATCGTGCCGAAACCGGCGGGCGGCGGCTGCTCCCTGTCGGCATGGCCGATCAGACAGACGACACTGGTGCGTTTCGCATCTATGGTCTGCCTCCGGGCGAGTACTACGTGGCGGCGAGTACGGGACTGATCGACGCCGTGAAGCGCGATCCGCCCGTCTATTATCCTGGCACGACGAGCTTTGCCGAGGCGCAGCCGCTCACGATTGGCGCCGGAGCCGAGGCGAGTGCGGAGTTCCAGATCATCGACGTCGCCCGCGCAGCAACGGTCTCGGGCGTCGTACTGACTTCATCGGGTGCGCCGGCGCCAGGCGCGATGATCAATCTCTTATCGAATACGCTGAGCGCGACGCCCGGCGCGCAGGGGATCGCGATGCTGCACGCCGACGCCGGGCCACAGGGAACGTTTTCGATTCAGAACGTCCCGCCAGGACCATACACGCTGACCGCGCAGATGGCGTTCGACATGGGCACGAACGACGCGATTGCTGGCTCGTTCAGAGTCTCTGGAGAGGCGATGCGCGAGCAGATGCTGAACCGGCTGCCCGAGACGGCTTCAATGCAGATCAACGTGACGAGCGACGGGGTCTCTGGGGTGACGCTCAACACGCGACGCGGTGGACGCGTGACCGGGCGATACGTCGCAGACACTGGTGTCTCACGGCCACTACCCACCGATCTCGGCATCGCCTTGCGTGGCTCCGCGCCTGGAAACGCGGCAATGCATATGACCGGTGCGACCGCTGCGGATTTTGAGCTGGCTGGCTTGAGCGGGCCGTCGCGAGTCGAAGTTCAGGGGATCCCCGACGGCTGGGCGGTAAAGGCCATTCTGCTCGACGGCGAGGACGTCACCGACGCGCCATTCGATCTCTCGGGCAAGACCGGCACGATGCGAGTGGTGATGACCGACCGGCTGACGTCGCTGAGCGGAACGGTCCAGTCCGACAGAAGTCGTCGCGACCACAACATCGTCGTCTTCACGGATGACGCGACGAAGTGGATCTTCCCGTCGCGGTTTGTGCGCACGATCCGCGCCGATGCGGACGGACGTTTCGAGATTAGCGGCCTGCCGCCGGGAGAGCGCTACTTCGTCGCCGCGGTGGATTATCTCGAGGCTGGCGAAGAGCAGGACCGTCAGCTACTGAATCGGCTGCGTTCCCGCGCCACGTCTGTGACACTGAGCGATGGCGAACAGCACTCAATCCAGCTTGACCTCCTGAGCCGCTAGGCGCGGGGTCTGACCCGGGGTCAGACCCCGGGTCAGACCCCCCGGTCAGTGAGCATTTAACAAATTGCTAACGACAGTTGCGGTGTCTGCAACGTCAAATACGATGTGAAAATGCCGGACTGCGTGAAACGGGCGATTATCGTTTTGTTGACGGGCGTCGTCGTCTGCGCCGGTAACACACTGATCCATGCCCAGCGCGACGGCGGCGGAGACCAAGGCGCCGGTCCACGCGGCGGTGGGGGTGGCGGATTTCGCAATGGTGGTGGTGGTCCGCTCGGCCGCGGCGGCTTCGACTTTCCAGGAGGACGTGGGCAGCAGGTCCAAGGCACGGCCTCGATTCGTGGACTGGTGACCTCGGCCGATACGAACTCGCCAGTACGGCGCGCCCAGGTGCGTGCGACATCACCAGATACGCGATCAGCGCGACTGAGCACGACCGACGCGGAGGGCCGCTTCGAGCTCCGTGACCTGCCGGCCGGACGCTGGACGATCAGCGCCACCAAAGGCGGATTCGTCGTGCAACAGTTCGGGCAGCGTCACCCCTTCGAGGCGGTCGAACCGATCGACCTCGCCGACGGTCAGCGCTTCACGGCGAACTTCAAACGCGTGGCGGAGCGCACCGCCTTGCGCCAGATCATCGTGGATGCCTTCGAGCCGCTGGCCGGCGCGCAGGTGGTCGAGCGGCTCGAGCTGGCGCAGATCGCGAATGCCCAGGTCAACACCATGAAAGACGTGTGGGCGCACCCGCAGCTTCAGGCGCGAGGCCGCTGGACCGAAGTAGGCACGGCGATGGGGCCCGTGCCCGCCATGTTGCCGCCGGGGACCTGGGA
>DAINQP010000083.1:0-5517 GCA_036742665.1 Vicinamibacterales bacterium
GACATCGTGCGCGCGAAGGAAGGGTCCGATCCCGCGGCGGTCGTGTTCGATGCGATTCAATCGGGCAAGGCACGAGGACGCGATCCGATTCTCGTGGATACCGCCGGACGTCTGCACACACGCGTCAACCTGATGAACGAGCTGGAAAAGATTCGCCGCGTCGCTGGACGCGCCGCTGAAGGCGCCCCGCACGAGGTCCTGCTCGTGCTCGACGCGACAGTCGGCCAGAATGGCCTCCAGCAGGCGCGTGAATTCACCAGCGTCGCTGGCGTGACCGGCATCGTGCTCACCAAGCTCGATGGTACTGCCAAGGGCGGTGTCGCCGTGTCGATCGCTCACGATCTGAAGTTGCCGATTCGCTATGTCGGCGTCGGCGAAGGCATCGACGATCTGATTCCGTTCTCGCCCCAGGAATACGTCGACGCGCTCTTCCAAGAGAAGTGGTAGACGACGTACGGTGGATGCGGCGGGCGATCGAGCACGCGCGCCGCGGTCTCGGACGTACGACGCCCAACCCGATCGTCGGCGCCTGCGTCGTCTCGGACGAAGGCGTCGTGCTCGGACAGGGCGCACACGAATTCGCCGGCGGGCCGCACGCGGAGATCAACGCTCTCGATGAGGCAGGCGTCGATGCGCGCGGCGCGACGCTGTACTGCACGCTCGAGCCGTGCTCGCATACCGGCAAGACCGGACCGTGTACGGAACGCATCATCGCCGCGCGCATTCGACGCGTAGTCGCCGCGATGGGCGATCCGTTTCCGCAGGTGAACGGCCGCGGCTTTGCGGCGTTGCGCGCACATGGCATCGAGGTCGATGTCGGAATCGAGCACGACGCGGCTGTACGGCTGAATCAGCCGTTCCTCACGGCCGTCCGACAGGGTCGGCCGTTTGTGATTTTGAAGGCGGCAACCAGCCTCGACGGCCGCATCGCAATCAAAGGCGAGCGGACATCGCTGACGTCCGCGCCCGCGCTGCGGCACGCGCAGTACATGCGTGCGCAGGTGGACGCGATTGCCGTGGGTTCCGAGACCGTCCTCGTAGACGATCCGCTGCTCACGGCCCGCGAGGTCTATCGCGAGCGGCCGCTGACCCGCGTGATTTTCGATCGCCGCGGGCGCGTGCCGTCGACTGCGCGAATCTTCTCAACGCTATCGGCGGGACCAGTCGCGGTAGTAACGTCTAGCAAGCTGGTCGATGCGATGACGAACCTGGCGGATCGGGGCATCCAGAGCCTGATTCTCGAAGGCGGAGCCGCGATGCACGCCGCGGCTTGGGACGCCCGGGTCATTGACTACGTCCAACTCTACGTGGCGCCGGTCTGGCTCGGGCCGGAGGGACTCCCGCTGCTCGAGGGACGTGATTTTTCACCGGCGTCATTGGTGGAGCAGCGCGTCGAGCAGCTTGGACCGGATGTGTTGATCGAAGGCTATGTTCACCGGCCTCATT
This sequence comes from Vicinamibacterales bacterium, assembly GCA_036742665.1. Classification (GTDB taxonomy): domain Bacteria; phylum Acidobacteriota; class Vicinamibacteria; order Vicinamibacterales; family UBA2999; genus Gp6-AA40. The sequence goes on from DAINQP010000083.1 coordinate 1,447, forward strand.
GAAACCGTCGGGCACGTCAGCGGCCTCGTGTCAGTGCCGTCCGGATTTCGCATGCGCGTGCGAACGCCGTTTGCCTCGGAACTGGCGCTCGGCGAAAGCGTCGCGGTCAATGGCGTCTGTCTCACTGTCACCGCCGTCGAGGGCGACGAGCTGCAGGCCGACATCGGTCCAGAGACGGCTCGCGTGACCACGCTCGGCTCGCTGAAGCCGCAGCAGCCGGTGAATCTCGAGCGATCGCTGCGTGCTGGCGATCGGTTCGGTGGGCATTTTGTTCAGGGACACGTCGATTCCGTCGGCACCATTGAGAACGTGCGACGCGATGGCGACGCGCACTGGCTGACGATCTCGTTTCCAGGTGCACTGGCGACCGCGTTGATCCCAAAGGGCTCGGTCGCGGTTGATGGCATCAGTCTGACGGTCGCGGCGTTGCGGGAACGACAGTTCGACGTGATGATCATTCCGTTTACCTGGAGTCACACGAATTTGTCGTCGGTGAGCGTGAGGGATCAGGTGAACCTCGAGTGCGACATGCTGGGCAAGTATGTCGTTCGTGCCGCGGAGTTGTTCGAGAAGACAAAGCTATGACCGACAAACCGTCGAAGATCCGCATTGCGAAGGGCGCCAGAAAGCACGGGCCGTTTTCGCCGATCGAGGAAGCCATCGCCGCTACCAAGGCCGGCCGCATGGTCATCGTTGTCGACGACGAGGATCGCGAGAACGAAGGCGACCTGACCATGGCGGCATCGAAGGTCACGGCGCAGGCGATCAACTTCATGGCCAAGCATGGCCGCGGACAGATCTGTCTGTCGATGACGGGACAGCGGCTCGACGAGTTAGAGATCCCGCTGGCAGTCTCGTCCAACACGACACCGTTCGGGACCGCGTTCTGCGTGCCGATCGACGCCAAGCACAACGTGACGACCGGCATCTCGGCAGCCGATCGCGCCGTCACCATCCTCGCGGCGATTGACCCGAAGACGACGGCCGTAGACCTGGCGCGGCCCGGTCACGTGTCACCGCTGCGATCGCGGGACGGCGGCGTGCTGGTGCGTGCAGGGCAGACCGAGGCGGCAGTGGATCTGGCGCGGATGGCTGGTCTCTATCAGGCCGGCGTCATCTGCGAAATCATGAACGATGACGGCACGATGGCCCGGGTGCCGGAGTTGCGGAAGTTCGCGAAGAAGCACGATCTGCCGATCATCACGATCGCGGATCTGATCCAGTACCGGATGCGCACGGAACGACTGGTCAAGCGCGTGGCCCATGCGTCCTTGCCGACCGAACACGGCGCCTTTCGGATCTTTGCCTACGGCAATCTGCTCGATCAGGAGACACACGTGGCCCTCGTGCGCGGGGACATCGGCGAGGGCCGAGACGTTCTGGTTCGCGTGCACTCGAAGTGCCTCACAGGCGATGTCTTCCACTCGGCTCGCTGCGACTGCGGTGCCCAGCTCGAAACGGCGATGGATCGGATTGCCCAGGAAGGCCGGGGCGTACTGCTCTACCTGAATCAGGAGGGGCGCGGTATCGGATTGGCCAATAAGATCCGGGCCTACGAGCTCCAGGACGAAGGGCTCGATACCGTTGAGGCCAACGAGCGTCTCGGGTTCAAAGCCGACCAGCGCGATTACGGCATCGGCGCGCAGATCCTCAGCGACCTCGGCGTCAAGACGATGCGCCTGCTGACGAACAACCCGCGAAAGTTCGTCGGCCTCCAGGGCTACGGTCTCTCGGTATCAGAGGCCGTTCCGTTGGAGATTCCGGCCAGCGACTCTACCCGCAAATACTTGAAGGCCAAGAAGGACAAGCTCGGCCACAAGCTCTCGTCGGTGTAAAGATGGTTAGTGGTTAGTGGTTAGTGGTTGGTGGTTGGTGGGCAGTGGTTCGTCCTCGTTTCCAACCACCAACGACCAACTACCAACTACCAACCACCAACCAAGTGAACCGGTCCCGCCCGACCGGCGTCTTGCCAGGTGAATTCGATGCATGAGCGCGCCGATCGCCTTGCGGGCAACTTCGTGACCGTGGACGAAGACCTCGCCCGCGAGTTCGAGGCCCGGCTGGTCGAATCGTCGACGCTGGCGTTCCGCGTTGCATTCAGCGTGCTCCGGCAGCGTGAGGACGCCGAGGACGTGGCGCAGGAGGCGTTCGCGAAGGCGTATCGCAGTTTCCGTCAGCTTCGCGACCGCGACCGGTTTCGTGCCTGGCTGGTGCGGATGACGTTCCGGATGGCCATCGATCGGCAGCGCGGGAACCGCCGGCGGCTCGCGCGGGAGAGCGTAGAGGCGCGTCTTCAGACCCGCCTGGCAGACGAGACGCCGCGTGATGCAGTCATGGAGCAAGAACGGGCCGAGCAACTGTGGCTGGCGATCGATGCGTTGCCCGAGAAGTTGCGTGTGGTGCTCGTGCTCGCCGGCATTCAGGGGCACGACATCAGGGAAGTGGCGACGCTCCTCGATGTGCCTGACGGAACGGTGAAGTCGCGACTCTTTCTCGCGCGCAAGCAGTTGAAGGAACGATTGTCATGGATGGCCTGAACGACCCGTCGCTCGATCGCGAAATCGAATCGCTGCTCGCCGTCGAGCCCTCGCCAGAGTTCGTGGCCCGCGTGCGCGCGCGCGTCGCCAATGAACCGGCGCCGGGCGGGTGGCGCGCGTCGTGGCTGTTGGCGATCGCCGGCGCGGTGGCAGTGGTGATCGCTGCAGTGATCGCGTGGCCACCGGGTGAGTTGGCGACGTCGGCCGATCCGCAGGTGTTGAGTCCAAGTGTCGCGGACGCGATCGAGACAGTCACACCGCTGGGGCCGTTCGCGCCAGTTCACCCAGTTCGGAGGCCACCAGCGATAGCGCGTGTCGCGGTGGCACCGGCGTCGCCGGATCGCGTAATCGACATCGATCTACCCGAGGTCGTCATTGCCGACAACGAGGTGAAGACATTCGTCGCTCTGGTGGCGAGCGTCCGCCAGCAGCGTTTCGACGTGTCAGTTCCTGCCGCTCCAGATTCGGATACGCGACTCGACGTCAAAGTACTGCCGCCAGTCGAGCCGCTTGAAATCGAACCGATTGTGAAGTTGGCAACGCTTCAAGCCGAAGGAGACCGCCCGTGACGAAGAAGCTCATTGTGCTGGCCGCCCTGGCCGCGATGGTCTCGAGCGCGAACCGCAGCACTGCTCTGGCCCAAGAACCGGCCCCGGTCCGTCCGATATCGCCGGAGCCATCGTCGCCGACGAACCCCAAGAAGGTTCAGAACGTTCCGCTCGAGTTGCAGGTGGTCATCGCGAGGTATCAAGGCGACAAACGGATCAGCAGCCTGCCGTACGTGCTCTCGTTGAAGTCGGGCTTGAATTCAACCTTTCGACAGCCAGGGATAGGCGCCTCGTTGCGGCTCGGCTCACGGGTGCCGATCCGGACACAGATCGTCACGCCGGCCTCAGACGGGAAGCCAGCGACCACGGCCAACTCCGTCAACTATGAAAACGTCGGAACGAATATCGATTGCGCCGCCACGGCTCTCGAGGATGGCCGCTACGAGGTGACCGTCACCATCAACGAGTCATCCGTCGTGACCGATCCGCAGGATCTCAAGTCGACGCCGGGGAGCGACAGCTACCCAGTGTTCCGGTCGTATCAGTCCACGAACACCCTATTCATGAAGGAAGGGCAGACGACGCAGTTCACCGCGGCGAGCGATCGCGTCAGTGGTGAGGTCGTACGCGTAGAAGTGAAACTAACGGTCGTCAAGTAGCGGAATATGTAGAGGCGGGTCTTCAGACGCGCCTAAACGGCGCTCGGCGATCAGGAGATCCTCGACGACCTTCCCGCGAATCAGATGCTCCTGGATGATCCGCTCGAGCGCGGGCGGATCGCATTCTCCGTACCACGCGCCTTCGGGATAGACCACGGCAATCGGGCCGCCTTCGCAGATGCGCAGGCAGTTCGCCTTGCTGCGCAGAATGCCGCCCTGCTCGGAGAGACCGAGCTCCTTGAGCCGCTTCTTCAGGTAGTCCCACGCCGCGACGCCGCGCTCCATGTCGCAGCACTTCGGCTTGGTTTGTTCAGCGCAGAGAAAAAT
>DAINQP010000083.1:5617-22346 GCA_036742665.1 Vicinamibacterales bacterium
TGCCAGATCTTGATGCGGCCTTCCCACAGCGAGCGGTTGTTCTCCTCACACGAGTACTCGAGCAGCTCGGTGTTGGCGACGGTGAACGTGCGTTCGTTGGTGAAGGGTGCGCTGTAGTAGACGGGGTCTTCGATCGTCACCTTGTACGCAATGTGCCCGGCATCAGCGCGAGTCAGCGATTGCACCATATGCAGCTTGTCGCTGTGCGGGTTGCCCTTGGTGTCGAGACGGGTGAATCCGTTGAAACCGATGGTGTCGATCACGACGGTGTCACCCTCCCATTTCGCAATCGACTCACCGAACCATGTCGGGTTTGGGTCCGGGGAGTGCTCGTTCTTGAACGGGACGATATAGAACCAGTTGCTCTGCTCGAAGAGGAACGTGAGGTACTTGTCGTTCTGCATGATTTGGAAGGGATACGGCGCGTTCACAGATCGCATGAGTCCAAATGGCATGCACATCCCGGTGTAGTCGCCGTTCTTCTCGGGGTCGTACGACTTGATGTTCTCGAGCCCGGCCGGCGTGTAGGGCAGTGGCCCGGCTCCCTTCTGGAGGGACGGGTTCCGCGCGTTCGAACTGCTCATGTCCGGCACGTAGGGATGGTCCCACACGCCGCTGAAATCGACCTTGCCATTGGGCAGCCGCGGAGCCGGTCCGGTGGGTGGCGCAAATTTGCCAGGCGTCCGGACCGTCGATTCGCCGGCGACACCGGTGCCAATCGTCCCCAAATTCTGCGCGATCAGTCGCTCGCCGAGAGTGGCGCAGGCGACAACGCCGAGCGCCACCACGACCATCCTTCGTGTACAGGTCGTCATCCGACCGATTATAAGCGACTTCCGGCTTGCGACATCCGGTCAACCTGCCATAAGATAAGGGTTTGTTCGAATCACTGAGCACACGGATCCAGGGCGCCTTCACCTCACTGCGAGGCGAAGTGCGTCTGACCCCGGAACACATCGAGTCGGCGCTGCGGGAAATCCGGCTGGCGTTGATCGAGGCCGACGTCAACTTCCAGGTCGTCAAGGCATTCATCGATCGCGTTCGCGACAAAGCGACCGATCAGACGGTCCTGAAGAGCCTGACGCCGGTCCAGCACGTCGTCAAGATCGTCCGCGACGAGCTGCTCGCGTTGTTCGGCGACGCGGAAGGCGGGCTCAAGAAGGATGCGCCGACGCCTCGCGTCGTGCTGCTCCTCGGACTCCAGGGTTCTGGTAAGACGACCACGTCCGGCAAGCTCGGACGGTGGTTGAAGAAGCAGGGGAAGCATCCCCTGATGGTCTCGACCGACGTCCGTCGCCCGGCGGCCATTCAGCAGCTGGCCGTTGTTGGCGAACAGGCCGAGGTCAAAGTGTACGCGCCGGAGACGATGGATCCGGTCGCGCGTGCGTCTGGCGCGTTGTCGGAAGCGAAGGCCAAAGGGTTCGACACCGTCATCGTCGACACCGCAGGCCGCCTGCATATCGACGATGAGTTGATGAACGAACTGCAGGCGATCAAGGAAGCGGTGGCACCGTCGGACCTGCTGTATGTGGCGGATTCGATGACCGGCCAGGACGCGATCAAAAGCGCTGGCGAGTTCAATCGCCGCGTCGGCGTCACGGGCGTCGTGCTGACGAAGCTTGACGGCGATGCGCGCGGTGGCGCGGCGCTGTCGGTGGTCTCGGTCGTCGGCGTGCCGGTGGCGTTTATCGGCAGTGGTGAGACGCTCGAGGATCTCGAGCTCTTTCATCCCGACCGCATCGTGTCGCGCATGCTCGGCATGGGCGACGTGCTGTCGCTCATTGAAAAGGCCGAAGCCGCCCTGGACGAGGGCGAGGCCGAGAAGCTCGAGGAGAAGCTTCGCAAGAATCAGTTCACGCTGGACGACTTCAGATCGCAGCTGAAGACGATCAAGCGCATGGGCCCGCTCGAGAGCGTGCTGGGAATGATTCCGGGAATGGGTCAGATCAAAGAGCTGGCCCAGAACAAGCCGGATGAGAAGCAGTTGGGCCGCGTCGAGGCGATCATCTCGTCGATGACGGCGGAGGAGCGGGCCAACGACTCGATCATCAACGGCAGCCGTCGCAAGCGGATCGCTGCGGGCAGCGGCACATCGGTCGAAGATGTGAACCGCCTGCTGAAGCAGTTCACCGAGATGCGGCGCGTGATCAAGATGATCGGGCAGGGTGGTATTGGCGCGGCGCGCCACATGAAGAACCTGCCGAAGATGGCGCCCGGCACACAGGGCTTCGCGCCAGGCGGCACCGGAAAGAAGCGGAAGAAGGGCGGCCCGTGGGGGCTTATTAAGTCACGCTAGTCAACCTCCAACGGCCAAGTCCCAACGCCCAACCACGCCCAACTTCCAATTCCCCATTGGCGGTTCTTGGAGATTGGGCGTTGGACCTTCGTTTGGGAGTTGAGAGTTGGAAGTGGTTGGCCGTTGGATATTGGCAGTTGGGAGTTAACTAAATGCTAGTGATTCGTATGAGACGCGTGGGCACGACGAAGAAGCCGTACTTCCGTGTGGTGGTGACGGAAGCCAAGACGGCCCGCGAGAGCAGCTTCGTCGAGAACGTGGGCACCTACAATCCGCGTTCGAAGCCGGCGAAGGTGGAAATCAACAAGGAGCGCCTGGAGCACTGGCTGAAGCGCGGCGCGCAGCCCTCGGATTCGGTGCGCACGTTGATCAAGAAGCACCTGACGCGCGATCTCTCGGCGCCGGTTGCCGCGCCGGCCGCACAGTAATGGTCGACGGGTCGGATCACACGCAAGCGAGCAACCCTGTTCGTGCGGTCGTCGAGGTCGTGGTCCGCGCGCTGGTCGATAAGCCCGACTCGGTGCAGGTGCACGAGTCGTCACGTCGCGGAATGATGGTGCTCGAGCTCAAGACCGCGCCGACTGACATGGGCAAGATCATCGGGCGTCAGGGACGAACGGCCGCGGCGTTGCGAACACTGGTCGCCGTGACCGCCGAGAAGCACGGCGTGCGCGCCCAGCTCGATATTCGCGATTGAGCACATGGCCGCAGGGCGGGTCTTGCTTTGTAGACCTGCCGAACGATGCCAGACGATATGGCCGATTGGGATGACATGGTTCTCGTCGGTCGTGTGGCGCGGCCGCACGGTCTGCACGGCCTGGTGATCGTCAATCCGGAAACGGATTTCGTTGAAGACCGCTTCAGGGCAGGCGCAATATTGTGGACACGATCGGCTCGCGGCGACGAGCAGTTGACGATCGGGTCGGCGCGCGTGCAGAACGGGCGGCCCGTGATCGGCTTCGAAGGCTTCTCCTCGATTGAGGACGTCCAGCGGCTCGCGGGGTTGGAACTGCGGGTGCCGGAAGACGAACTGCAGCCGCTCAAGGCGGGAATGTATTACCACCACCAGCTGGTTGGCTGCGCGGTGGAGACGGTCGTCGGCGAGCGCGTCGGCGAAGTCGTGAGGGTGAACGGCGGTGCCGCGGGCAGCGTGCTCGAAGTCGAGGGGCCGCGCGGCGAGGTGCTGATTCCGCTGGTCGTTGAGATTTGCGTGGAGATCGACGTCGCGTCGAAGCGAATCCGGATCGATCCTCCGGGGGGGCTCCTCGACGTCAATCGTGGGGGCCACCTGTAGCGGCCCGACGATGAAATTCGACATTGTCACGATCTTTCCGCGAATGGTCGAAGCCGGCATCGCAGAAGGCGTGATCGGCCGCGGCGTCGAAGGCGGGTTGCTGGACGTGAAGATTCACGACCTGCGCGACTTCACGACCGACCGCCATCGCAGCGTGGACGATGTACCGTATGGCGGTGGACCGGGGATGGTGATGAAGCCCGAGCCGCTGCTGCGCGCCGTCGAGCATGTGCGCGCAACCCGTGGTGCGGCCGATGTGGTGGTGATGCTGACGCCGCAGGGCAGACCGTTCACGCAGGTGGAAGCGGAACGGCTTGGGCGTCTCGGGCATGTCGTGCTGCTGTGTGGCCGATATGAAGGCATGGACGAGCGCGTCCACGAGCTCGTGGCTACCGAGGAATTGTCGATCGGTGACTACGTACTGAGCGGCGGTGAGTTGGCCGCCCTCGTCGTGGTCGACGCAGTGAGCCGGCTGGTGCCGGGCGTGGTTGGGGATGAGCAATCGGTCGCCGAGGATTCGTTCTCTCGCGGCCTGCTCGATTACCCGCACTACACGCGGCCGGCGGAAATCGCCGGACGCCGGGTGCCGGACGTGCTGTTGTCGGGGCACCACGCGGAAGTGCGCCGGTGGCGGCGAAAGGCCGCGCTGGCGCGGACGCTCGCACGGCGTCCCGAGTTGCTGGAGCACGCGCCGCTGGACGAAGAACAGCGGGCGATGCTCGATGAGATCAAGAAGGAGACGGAGTCATGAACGCGATTGAGGCGGTCGAGAAGTCGCAGTTGACCCAACGGCCTGACATGAAGTCTGGAGACACGGTCCGCGTGCACGTGAAGGTGCGCGAGGGCGACAAGGAGCGCATCCAGATTTTCGAAGGCATCGTGATCGGCCTGCACCGCGGCGGCCTGCGCGCGTCATTTACCGTGCGGAAGGTCTCCTTCGGTCAGGGCGTCGAGCGCATCTTCCCGCTGCACTCGCCGACGATCGCCAAGGTCGACATCGTGCGCTCGGCCCGTGTGCGGCGTGCCAAGCTGTACTTCCTGCGCGACCTGAAGGGGAAGGCGGCGCGGATGAAAGAAACCAAGCGCACCCAGTAGTTTCAGGTTCCAGGGTTCCGGGTTCGACGTTTCAGGTTCGATATATGGTCCGCGTGCGCGCGATGAGGACCCTCGAGAATGCCGTCAGGCGTTGGGGGTTCTACCGCGTCGCGGGTTGCGATGAGGTGGGTCGGGGGTGTCTCGCCGGCCCGGTTGTTGCGGGCGCCGTGATCCTCGATCCCGACTGTCATATTCCCGGACTCGCCGACTCGAAGACCATTACCGCCATTGAACGCGAGCGGCTTCACGGCCTGATCACCCGCAAGGCTCTGGCCTGGTCGGTAGCGTGGGCCGATCCTGAAGAGATCGACACCATCAACATTCACCAGGCGTCGCTGCAGGCGATGCGGCGCGCGGTGCTCGCCATCGCGCCACTGCCCGACATGGTGCTGGTCGATGCTTTCCGCATTCCCGAGATCGAGATCGCACAGCGCGGCGTGCTGCACGGCGACCGCCGCTGCGCCGCCATCGCTGCGGCCTCGATCGTCGCCAAGGTCACACGCGATCGCCAGATGATGACCCATCACGAGAGCGACCCACGCTACGGCTACGACCGCCACAAGGGCTACGCCACCGCCGAACATCGCGCCGCCGTCGAGCGCTACGGCTACTCGCCGCTGCATCGCCGATCGTTCCGTCCCCAGGGAAATCTGTTTGATACGATGGACGCGGACCCGCCGATGCCGGTTGACCGCGCGTGATGCGACTCTTACTCACGGCATTGTTCTTCGAGGCCGGACTCGTGCTCGTCATCGTTCCGTGGTCGAACTACTGGGAACGGAACTACTTCGTGCAGGCCCTGCCGGTGATCGAGCCGTTTCTCACCAGCGATTACGTGCGCGGGGCCGTGTCGGGACTCGGCGTGGTGAATCTGTTAGCAGGCTTCGTTGAGATCTGGTCTTTTTTGACCACGCGCCACGTCCCGGATCCGATGGTCTCTATCAGTCAAGCGGCCCCAGAAGAATAGGCGGTGCTCGATTCCGTGTCGCCGCGTCGATCTGAAGGCGCGCCGCCTGTGCAGCCGGTCGTCTGCATGATCACTGACCGCCGCCGTCTGGCCGGCGGTGAAGATGCGCTCGTGCAGCGCGTCGCCACCGCGGCGAAGGCTGGTGTGCATCTCGTGCAGGTCCGCGAACGCGACCTCGAGGCGCGGGATTTATCGCGCCTGGTGGCACGGTGTGTTGCCGCGGTCCACGGCACTCGCACACGAATCCTCGTCAACGATCGACTCGACATCGCGCTGACCGCGAGGGCCCACGGCGTGCACCTGCGCGGCGATTCCATGCCGGCCTCGCGGGCGAGGTCGCTCGCGCCGATAGGATTCCTGATCGGTCGATCCGTCCATACGGTCGCCGAAGCGGTCACGGCGCACGCGGAAGGCGGCCTGGACTATCTGCTGTTCGGCACGGTGTTTACCACCGCTTCGAAACCTGGGCAGGCGCCGGCCGGTCTGAAAAGTCTGACGGACGTCGTCGACGCGACGCCGGTGCCGGTACTGGCCATCGGCGGTATGTCCAGCGACACGGCACCGCAACTTGCCGGAACCGGCTGCGCGGGCTTTGCCGCGATCGGCTGGTTCGCCGATGGAGACGAGGCTGCTTTCGCAGCACGCATGAGCGGCGTATTTGGGAGGGGATGAGCGAAATGGAAAGCGGGTTTGCAACGCCCCTGCTGGAGTTCTTCATGCGTGGGGAAGTGACGCCGGAGGTCAAGCTGCTGGCCGCACAGGGTGCGCTGGCGCCGCGCGCGCATGAGCAACTCGGACTTCTGGTCCTGCTCGCGGGCGATGCCGATCCGACAATCGCGAGCACCGCGGAGACGACGCTGCAGGCGATTTCGCGCGAGGCGATTGCCGCATTCCTCGCTCGCCATGATGCGCCAAGCGAGCTCAAGACCTTCTTCGCCGCGCGCGGGATCGAGCCTGCGGCCGCCGCGTTGGACAACGAGGCGGCGCTGATCGACACTTCGCCGAAGACTGACGAGGTCGATGACGACAAGGACGATGAGGGGACTGCGCTGCAGCGGCTGCAGAAGCTGAACGTGCCGCAGAAGGTCCAGCGCGCCACCAAAGGCTCGCGCGAAGAACGGGCCATTCTGATCCGCGATTCCAACAAGATGATCGCGATGGCCGTGCTGAGCAGTCCGAAGCTGACAATCAGTGAGATTGAAGGGTTTGCGCGGGCGGGGAATGTTGGTGAGGACTGCCTGCGCGTCATTGCCAAGACGCGGGCGTGGATGAAGAACTACAACGTGGCCGCCGCGTTGACCAGGAACCCGAAGACGCCCGTGGCGCTCTCGCTGAACCTGCTGTCGCGACTGACGGAAAAAGATCTACGCACGCTCTCGACCGATCGTAACGTGCCTGACGTGCTGCGCGTCATGGCGCGCAAGAAGCTGGTGCTGGGCAAGGAATAAGGCGGCGACGGTTGAAGGGATTATTTGCCTTCCTTACTCTTCCTCTTTTCCGGTTCTTCCACTCTTCGACTTTCTCTGCTTCGTCCAGTTCCGCTGCATCTCGGCCAGTCCGTGCATGTAGACCGTCGCCTTTTCCCGATCGTCTTCCGTCGGCAGGCTCTTGAGCAGCTCGATCGCGTGCGCCAGATCGTGATCGATCGTCTGACGCGTCGTCTTGAAGTAGATGCGGCGGATCTCGGCGAGCGCGGCGGCGGCGTCGGGAGGTCCTTGCTTCAACGATGTGAGCGAGATAAACCCGGCAGGGGTCTTGGCCACGTCAGCGTTTCCGATGACGGCGCAGGCGGCTGCGGAATTCGTCAACGCCGCGCGTATTAAGGACATCTTCCGGGCGCACCCACGCGCGCCGCGCCGTCTGCACGCCCCAGCGCAGACGATCGAGCGCGGCCACCGAGTGCGCATCAGTGGAAATGATCAATGAGACTCCGCGATCGCGGGCCAGCCGCGCATGCGCGTCGCTGAGATCGAGACGCTCCGGCTGGCAGTTGATCTCCATCGCCACACCGCGCTCTTTGGCAGCGGCGATGATGGCCGACATCTCCATCTGTGCCGGCTCGCGCTTGAGCAGGCGGCGTCCCGTCGGATGGCCGAGCACATCCACCCACGGGCATTCCAGCGCACGCAGGATGCGGTCGGTCATCTGCTGCTGATCCTGCGAGAAGTTCGAGTGCACGGAGGCGACCACGAGGTCAAGTTGCGCGAGACAGTCGTCGGCGAGATCGAGCCGGCCGTCCGAGAGGATGTCGCACTCGATGCCGGCCAGCAGCGCCAGGCCTTCGAAGCGACCGTTGAGCGCGCGGATGCGGGCCGCGTGTGCGAGCGCGCGGTTCTCATCGAGACCATTGGCCATCGCCAGCGCTTGGCTGTGGTCGGTGACGGCGATGTACCGATGGCCGAGACGATGCGCGGCGGCGGCCATCGACTCGAGGTCGTCCTTGCCGTCGGTCGCGGTGGTATGCATGTGCAGATCACCGCGCAGATCGCCGACGGTGACGAGGGTGGGCAGGGAACCCGCGACCGCCGCTTCGATTTCGCCGCGATGTTCGCGCAGCTCAGGCTCGACCCATGCCATGCCGAGCGCCTGATAGATGCCTTCCTCGGTTTCGCCGGCGACTTTCTCGTCGGTGTCGATCTTGAAGAGGCCGTATTCGTTCAACTTGAACCCGCGCTGGATAGCGCGATCCCGGACAACGATGTTGTGGGCCTTTGAGCCGGTGAAGTACTGCATTGCGGCGCCACGGCTTTCGCGCGGAACCAGCCGCAGGTCGGCCTGATAGCTGCCGGCTAATTTCACGCTGGACTTCGTGGTCCCCTGGCCGAGCACCTGTTCGACCCTGGGGTGCGCGACGAAGATCTGCATCAGTGTCTCGTCGCCGCCGACGGCGACGATGTCGATGTCGCCGCAGGTTTCGCAGCCGCGGCGTAGACTTCCAACCGGGATGAACTCGACAGCGGGCGCGTGGCTTTGCAGATACGACACGAGATCGGCGGCCGTCGCCGCGGTCTCGGTCAGCAGATGCCGGCCGTGATCCTTCGCCCGCTCCTCGATGGCTTTGAGAATCTGCGCTTCCTTCTTCGCGCCCATTCCCTTGAGCGATCGAAGGCGTCCGGCCTTTGCCGCAGCCGCAAGACCGTCGAGAGTCGAGATGTTCATCGTCGAATAGAGCATGGCCACCGTCTTGGGTCCCACGCCCTGAAGACGCAGCAGCTCCAGAATCGTCGGCGGGAACTCGGCGAGGAGTTCCTGATGATAGGGAGACGTCCCTGACACGCCCAGCTCGCGGATCTTCGTGGCGAGATCCTTGCCGACGCCCGGAATGGTGCGGAGCTGCTGTGCGTCCATGCGGGCGACAGCGTCGGGCCAGGTAGCGATAACGTCGGCCGCCGAGCGGTACGCCCGAATCTTGAATGCGTTGTCGCCCTTGATCTCGAGCAGGTCGGCGATTTGCGCCAGCACCTGCGCGATCGATTTGTTATCCACGCGACAGCCCGTGGCGCTCGAACGTGTAGTCGAGCACCCGCGCGCCTCCGCCGGCGACCGCCGCCGCGATCTCGGTGCGCTTCCGCGGCGGTCCGTAGCAGAACATGCACCCCCCGCCACCGGCGCCACACACCTTCGCTGCGGTCGCGCCAGCCGCAGTCGCCCTGGCGATCAGGGCTTCGATCGCGGGCGTGGTGACTCCCGGCGCCAGCTGCTTGCGGTTCTCCCACTCGCGAGCGATCGCACGCCCGACGGCGTCCCAGTCGCCGCGTTCGAGCGCTTCGCGCATGTCGGCGGCGGTGTCGCGAATACGTTCGAAGCAGTCGAAGATGAAGCGGTCGCCATCGATGTGGCGCTTGGTGATCTCCCAGTTGTTCGTTCCCGAGTTGCGCGGCTCGCCGGTGTAGCAGAGGACGATCCGCTGCTGGAGTTCGGTGAGATCGACATTGAGCGGCACGCGCTTGACGCCGTCGGCCTCGAGTTCGACGGCCGCGATGCCGCCGTAGAGTGCCGGCCGATAGTCCTGAAGGCCTGTCGGCACGTTGAGCGCTCGCGCCTCGACGTTCATCGCCACCTGCAGCAGACCCTCGGGATCGTAGTGTGTGCGCTTCCATTCGGCGAGTGCTGCGCACACGGCGACATTGAGGGCCGATGAACCGGCGATGCCGGCGCCGGCCGGCGATTGCGACGTCGTCGTCAGGGTGATACCGCGCGCCTCGAAAAAGTGCACGAGGAACGACAGCAGGCGCAGCTCTTTACGATCCCACAGCTCGCGCCAGTCGTCGGCTTCGAGCGAGGCGCCGGTGTCCTCCGAGCGGATGACGATACGCGTGTCATCGCGCGCTTCGATCCGCGCGCTGGCGCGGATGCTGATTGCCGCGTTGAGCGTCTGCGCGCCGGGATGGAAGAGATAGAGAGGCCAGATGTCGATCGTCCCCCCCGCGAGATCGATGCGAGTGGGCGCCGAGGTCACGATCTGCACGAACGAATTATATCGTTCGGATCGTTCGAGACCTTCGGATCGGTCGAACCGTTCGGCGTGCAGCGCGTAGAACGCACGAACGGCCCGAACGATTCGAACGACCCGAACGACCCGAACGACCCGAACGACAGGGTTCTATAATGTTCGGGTGCCGAGCGCCATTCGTCGTGACATTGGACAACTGCTGATTGGCAGCCTGCCTGGTAAGACAGTCACTCCTGAGATGCGATCACTGGCCCGCGAGTTCTCGCTGGGCGGCATCATCTTCTTCGCGCGCAACATCGAGGTCCCCGAGCAGGTGGCCGAGCTGTCGCACGACGTGCAGGGCCTGGCGTCAGAGATGCCGCTGTGGGTCAGCGTCGATCAGGAAGGAGGGCGAGTCGCGCGACTCAAGGCGCCCTTCACGGTGTGGCCGCCGATGGCGACGCTCGGGCGCAGCGGCGATGAAGGGCTCGCGCGCCGGTTCGCCAAGGCGCTCGCGACCGAATTGCGCGCGGTCGGCATCACGCTGGATTACGCGCCAGTGCTCGATATCCACACCAATCCCAAGAACCCCATCATCGGAGACCGGGCCTTGGCGGAGGACGCTGACAGCGTCGCCCGGCTTGGAGCGGCGATCATCCAGACGCTTCAAAGCAACGCGGTCGCGGCGTGTGGCAAGCACTTTCCCGGGCACGGCGACACGTCGGTGGATTCGCATCTCGATCTGCCGCTCATCGAGCATCCGCCGGACCGTATCAGGCGCGTCGAGCTCGTGCCCTTCCGCGAAGCCGTCAAGGCTGGCGTGGCGTTCATCATGACCGCTCATGTGTTCGTGCCATCGCTGGATGAGGAGAAACCCGCGACGCTGTCGCGGAGGATCGTCCAGGGGATGCTACGCGACGAGGTGGGATATCCAGGGGTCATTCTGAGCGACGACCTGGAGATGAAGGCGATTGCCAAGACGTATCCGGTTCCAGATGCGGCGGTCGAGGCGATTGCGGCCGGGTGCGACGGGCTGTTGATCTGCAGCGGTGACGTGAACGTCCAGGCGGCGACACTCGAAGCCCTCGTGCGCGCCGTCGAACAGGATGTGATTCCCTACAAGCGTCTCGAGGACGCGTTGAAGCGCAATCGCGCCGCGAAGGAGCGATTCCTGGCCGCACCCGTGGCCACCAATCAACGCGCCCAGCTTCGCCACGTGCTCGGCTGCGATGAACACCAGCGCATCGTGGACGAGATGTGCCGATACGTATGAACAATGCCTAATGCCCAAGGCTCAATGCAGAATGCCCAATGGAGATCCCGACGATCGACTTCTGCCACTGTTCACTGAGCATTGGCCTTTAAGCATTCCGCACTGGGCATTGTTCAGATGAGAAAACCGCGGCCATTGAAATCTGGTGATCGGATCGCGATCGTCGCGCCGGCCAGTCCGTTCTCGCGCGACGAATTCGATTGCGGCGTGGCGGAGTTGAGGCGACTCGGGTTTGAACCCATCTGGGACGACTCGGTGTTCGCCAACGAGTCTGGATATCTGGCCGGCCCAGCCGACGTGCGAGCTCACGCCTTTCTCAAGCACTGGAATGATCCATCGGTCTCGGCGTTGATTGCGGTCCGCGGCGGCTATGGCAGCGTCCACTTGTTGCCGCTCTTGCATCCACCCATGCTCGTCGCCGCACCCAAGCTGTTCATCGGCTACAGCGACAACACGTCGCTGCTCGCGTGGTTGAACTGCGGCTGTGGCATCACCGCACTGCACGGACCGATGCTCGAACGGCGGCTGGCAAGCGGCGCCGCTGGGTACGATGAACGCTCGTTTCTCGCGTTGACTGGGGATGGCAGCGGCCTCGAGTTGGCGCCCGAGGGACTCGACGTGCTTCGTCCGGGCCGAGTGCAGGGTCCGCTCTTTGGCGGGACGATCGCGCAACTGGTCGCTTCACTCGGGACGCCGTTCGCGTTTGACCCGCCGGATGGCTGCGTGCTGTTTCTCGAGGACGTCAACGAGCGGCCGTACCGTATTGACCGCATGCTCACGCAACTGCGCCTCAGCGGCGTGCTGGACCGTGCGCGCGCGCTCATCTTCGGAGAAATGCGCGGGTGCGACGAGCCTGGCGGCGCGGTGACGGCGCGCGAAACGATCGCGCGTCTGACAACCGGTTTCCCAGGCCCGGTACTCTTTGGGTTCCCCTCGGGACACACCAGCGGCCCGTGCTGGACGCTGCCATTCGGAGTGGACGTGCGCGTCGAGTCCACCCCCCGTCCCTTCGTCGTGATCGAGGATGCTGCCGTTGCCTGATCGTCAACTACGCATCCATTTAATTGGCGTGTGCGGCACCGCGATGGCCACGCTGGCAGCGCTGCTCAAGAGCCGTGGCTATCAGGTCCAGGGGTCGGATCAGCAGGTGTATCCGCCGATGAGCGACTTCCTCATCGCGGAAGGGATCGAGACGTTCTCCGGCTATTCGGCCGACAACATCACCGCCGATATCGACCTGGTGGTGGTCGGCAATGCCATCTCTCGCGGCAACCCGGAACTCGAGACCGTTCTCGAACGCAAGCAACGCTACTGCTCGCTGCCTGAAGCGATTCGCGATCATTTCCTGTGGGGCGCGCGATCGGTCGTCCTCTCCGGCACCCACGGCAAGACGACGACCACGTCGCTGACCGGATGGCTACTGACGCACGGCGGTCTCGATCCATCGATGCTGGTCGGCGGGATTGCGCTCAATTTCGGTTCGCAGGGATCGAGCTACCGCGTCGGCAAGGGACGTGACTTCGTCATCGAAGGCGACGAATACGACAGCGCGTTCTTCGACAGGACAGCGAAGTTCCTCAAGTATCTGCCCGACATCGCTGTCATCAACAATATCGAGTTCGATCACGCCGATATCTACGCCGATCTCGACGCCGTCCTGGTGGCATTTCGTCGTCTGGTGCGGCTGGTGCCGCGCAATGGCTTGCTGCTCATCGGCGACGACAGCCCACACGCAAAGGCGCTGCTGCCGACAGCCGTTAGCCCGGTCGAGACTTTTGGGTTGGATGAAACCGCGACGTGGCGTGGCTCGGCGATTGAACATCGAGACGGGCTCACGCAGTTCGACGTCCATCGCGACGGCTCGTTGTTCGGGCGATTCGAGTCGCCACTACTCGGCGTGCACAACGTGCGCAATGCGCTGGCGGCGATCGCCGTGGGTACTCGTGTCGGCATCGCTCAGCAGACGCTGGCCGAGGGGCTGCGGCAGTTCAAGGGCATCAAGCGCCGACTCGAAACGGTCGGCGTCGCTAACGGCGTCACGGTGCTGGACGATTTTGCTCATCATCCGACCGCGGTCCACGAGACTCTGGCCGCACTGCGCACTGGCTATCCCGGCCGCCGTGTATGGGCGGTGTTCGAGCCTCGCTCGGCCTCGTCATGCCGCCGCATCTTTCAAGCCGATTTCGCCAAAGCGTTCGCGGCCGCCGACGAGGTCGTCGTCGCCGCCGTGTTTCGATCGAGCCTTCCCGAGGCGGAACGTCTGTCGGCGGAGCAACTGGTGGATGACCTCTCTCGCCAGGGCCGCCACGCCCGCCACATTCCCGAGATCGACGACATCGTTTCGACCATCGCTCGCGAACACCGCGACGGCGACGTGGTCGTGCTGATGTCCAATGGTGGGTTCGGCGGGATCCATGGCAAGCTTCTGCAGGCGCTTCGCGAGTAACAAGGTGCGCATTTCCGAGGCGGGCGACTCGGCGCTGCTGCTGGAACTGGACGAGGTCATCAACGTCTCGGTCAATGCTCAGGCAATCGCGATAGCAGGGGCCGTGCGCCGCGCCGGTTTGCCCGGAATTCGTGACGTCCTGTCCACGTACCGCAGCGTCGCCGTGCACTTCGATCCGCTGACCCTCGACATCGACACGCTTCGCGACACCTTGACACGCCTGGCGGATACGCCGCCGGTGCTGGTCGAGGGCAAGACAGTCGTCATCCCGGTGCAATACGGCGGCGACATGGGACCCGACCTGCGCGCAGTCGCTGCGTTCGGCGGGATCAGCCCCGACGAGGTTGTTGCCCGCCACGCGGGCGCGCGCTATCGCGTCTTCATGCTCGGATTTCTGCCGGGGTTCACCTACATGGGGACCGTCGATGAAACGATCGCGATGCCACGCCATGCCACACCACGGATTAAGGTGCCTGCAGGGTCGGTGGGAATCGCCGGACGTCAGACTGGTGTATACCCGCGCGATTCGCCGGGAGGATGGCAGCTGATCGGACGCACACCGGTATCGTTGTTCAACCCGAATCGTGTGCCGGCGGCGCTCGTCGCCCCGGGCGACACCGTGCGCTTCGTGAGGGACAGGATCAGTGCTCCTGTAGTGTCCGGCTTCAGCCGAACAACCGGCGGTCCGGCAAACGCCGCACACTACGCACGCTCGATTACGGTTGTTCGGCCCGGTCTGTTCACAACGATTCAAGACGCCGGTCGATGGGGACATCAGGCCAGCGGTGTGCCTGTCAGCGGTCCGATGGATCGGCTGTCACATCGTGTCGCGAACGCGCTGGTCGGCAATGAGCCCACGGCGGCGCTGCTCGAAGCCACACTCGCGGGACCGGAGATCAGAATCGAGACCGCCGCGGTGATTGCCGTCACAGGCGCGGATCTCAGCGCACGTCTCGATTCGGAAGACATTCCACTGCATCGCCCGATCACATGTCGCTCCGGTGCTGTGCTTCGATTCGGCGAGCGACGTTCGGGAACGCGCGCGTACATCGCGTTCGGCGGGGGCATTACCGTGCCGCCGGTGCTGGGCAGCCGCACGACACACACCTACTGCGGACTCGGTGGAGTCGACGGCCGGGCGATCGCGGCCGGCGATCGATTTCCACTCGGTGAGCAGCGCACGCCCAGCCCGTGGCGTGTCACCAGCAGGCCCACGAGGACCGTGAGCGGCGGCGCACGGGTGCGCATCATGCCTGGTCCACAGCTCGACCACTTTCCACCAGAGGCACTCGACGTGCTTCAGCGCACGCGCTTCACCGTGACATCGCAGTCCGATCGAATGGGATACCGTTTAACCGGTGCCACCATTCCGCGTGTCGAAGATCGCGAGATGATCTCGGATGCGACGTTTACCGGCGCGCTACAGGTACCTCCGTCGGGAGACCCGATCCTGCTGATGTCCGATCGTCAGACATCTGGTGGGTATCCACAGATCGCGACAGTGATTAGCGCGGATCTGCCGGTGGCGGGCCAGCTCGCGCCAGGCGACTGGATCGAATTCGAGATCTGCACTCGTCACCAGGCGATGTCGGCGTTGATCGCGCAGGAAGGGGCGGTTCTTGCGCTCCAGTAGAGTGGCGGCGCCGCGCGCCAACGTTCCACTCGCGGCGCTTGGCACGCTCGGCGTAGGTGGTACCGCGCGCTGGTTCCTTCGCGCTGAGCACGCCGACGATGTGGCTGCAGCTCGGTCGTGGTGCGAAGAGCAGAGCACTCCGTGGTTCGTGCTCGGCGCGGGAAGCAACGTGGTGATCGCCGACCGCGGTTTCGACGGCCTCATGCTGCAGATCGGCATGACCGGGATGACGGCATCGCGCGATGGACAAGAGTGGCTGATCACGGCTGGTGCCGGCGAGAGCTGGGACAGCCTCGTCCAGATGGCGGTCGATCGCGGTCTGGCCGGCGTTGAGTGTCTGTCGGGCATTCCCGGCACCGTGGGCGGCACGCCGATCCAGAACGTCGGCGCGTATGGGCAAGAAGTGTCCAGCACGATCGAACAGGTCACTGTCTACGACTGTGCCGACCACACCATGCGATCCATGCGCGCGGCGGAGTGCGGCTTTTCGTATCGCATGAGCCGTTTCAAGGCCGCGGATGAGGGGCGCTTTGTCGTCTGTGAAGTGACGCTCAGGCTGCGGCCCGGTCCGCCCACCGTCACCTACGCCGACGTCGCGGCGTTTCTACGGCGGTCGAATGCGTCTGCCGCCACCGTCGAAATCGTTCGCGATGCGGTGCTCACCATCAGGCGATCAAAAGGTATGGTGGTCGAGGCTAACGATCCCGATTCACGCAGCGTCGGCTCGTTCTTCATGAATCCTGTCGTGACCAACGCCGACCGCGAACGTGTGGCCTCTCTTGCCGGTGAACGGCCGCCGGGTTTTGCCACAATCGACGGGCGAGTCAAAATACCCGCGGCGTGGCTGATCGAGCGATCGGGTTTTACGAAAGGCTATGTGGACGGCGCGGTGGGCATCTCGACGAAGCATCCGCTCGCGTTGATAAATCGCGGCGGCGCCACCGCCGCTGACGTATTGCGACTCGCGCGCGCGGTGAAACAAGGCGTCGGCGATCGCTTTGGCGTGTGGCTCCGGCCGGAGCCGATCTTCGTCGGGTTCGACGCGGACCCGGACGTCGACTTTCTGACGAAAGCACCCAGCTGATGTCGACACTACTCATCGAAGGCGGGCACCGGCTCGAAGGCCGTGTCGCAGTAGAAGGTAACAAGAACGCGGCGCTGCCGATCCTGGCCGCCTGTCTGCTGACTGACGAAGAGTGTGTGCTGACCAACGTGCCGCGCATCGGCGATGTCGAGGTCATGGCGCGGCTGCTGCTCGATCTCGGCGCCGAGGTCGAAGGCATCGGCAGCACG
>DAINQP010000084.1:0-22326 GCA_036742665.1 Vicinamibacterales bacterium
TCATCTCCCACGACCGGCACTTCCTCAACCGGGTGTGCACGCACATCGCCGACATCGACTACCAGACGATCATCACTTACACCGGCGGCTACGACGACATGGTCGTCGCCAAGACTCAGATTCGAACGAAAATTGAAGCCGACAACGAGCAGCGCGAGAAGAAGATCGCGCAGCTGAACGACTTCATCGCCCGCTTCGGGGCCGGCACGCGCGCCAGTCAGACGACGTCTCGACGCAAAGAAGTCGAGCGGCTGCAGACGACCGAGCTGGCGCGCTCCAACATCCAACGCCCGTACATCAAGTTCACGACGCGGCGGCCATCCGGCAAAGTGCCGCTCGAATTCGACGGGGTTCGCAAAGCCTTCGGCGGTGTCACTGTCGTGCCGGGCTTCAGCTGCGTCGTCAACCGCGGCGAGAAGATCGTGCTCGTCGGGCGCAACGGCGTCGGCAAGACGACGCTTCTAAGAGCGCTGCTATCGGACGCGCCCGATCAGCCGGCGTCGCCCGGCGACGTTGACGGCGGAACGCTGCGATGGGGACACGAAGTGTCGGTCGGGTATTTTCCGCAGGACCACACCGGCGCTATCGAGAAGGGGATGACCGCGGTCGAGTGGCTGCATCGCTTCGATCCCGACGCCTCGCGCCAGGACATCCACGGCCTGCTCGGTCAGATGCTGTTCAGCGGCGAGGAAGGGCTCAAGCCTACCGATGCGCTGTCAGGCGGCGAGACGGCACGCCTGTTGTTCTGCCGTCTGATGCTGCTGAAGCCAAACGTGCTCGTACTGGACGAGCCGACCAATCACCTCGATCTCGAGGCGATCAATGCGCTCAACATCGCGCTTCAGAAGTACGAGGGCACCGTGCTGCTCGTCACACATGACGAAGACCTGCTCGAAGAAGTCGGCACCCGCGTGTGGCACTTCGAGCACGGCAGGATCGCCGACTTCAAGGGCACCTACGAAGAGCTGACTGGCGCGACGCAGCCGTCAGCGCGCTGATCGCGGTGTGCCGCCAGGCTGTGGATACCAATTCAGGATGACGGTGATCGGCGAGGCGTTGGCCTCGCCAGTCGCGGAGTTCATCACGAACGATTGACCGCCCGGCGCGACGACGTAAAGTGACCTGTTCACAGGGCCCCCCGGATTCCCAAGAGTCGTCGCGAACAACGGCACTGGCGTCCCGGATTCTGCGGTGATGCCATCAGCGAGGAAGCGGATCGGAACTGCCATCAGGCGGTAATCGTCGCGACATAGAACAATTCGTTGCCGTTGGAGTTCCAACGCACTTGAGCGCTGCCATCGACGGACACTCGGACGTCGGGGCCGGGCCCCGGAAACGCCGGAGATAGATCTCAGCGCGACCCGTCCTGTCTGATTGATACGCCACCCATTTGCCGTCCGGAGAAAACTGCCCGAGGCCTTCGTTGAAGTCCGTCAGGACCACCGCGAAGGCCTTCGGCTTCCGTCCATCGGCAGCGCCCAGAGGTCGAGTCCTCGCTTTTGCGAGAGCGCCTCATAGAGCAGAAATCGCCCGTCCGCGGACCAGTCAGTTGGAAACTTCGCTTCGGATGTGGCGAGCAGGAGCTCCTCGCTGGTCTCCGGGGCGCGGAGTTGCCGGCGATAGAGATCCACGATGTTGGTTGTTCTGACTGATCCGGACACGAGGCTGGAGTCGTCTGCAGACCAGAGTGGGAAGATGTCGTCGCCGGCGCCGAACGTGATCCGGTCCCATGCGCGACGGCTCGTTTCGTACGACCAGATGTCCATGTTGCCGTTCCGAAACGAGTAGATGGCGATGCGGCGCCCGTCGTGTGAGAGTGCCGGACCGAGCGCCGCCGTATCGGCATAGACGATCTTGTCCGTTTCCCTCCCGGACCGATCGACCCACACGAACTGCCGTTGGCCGATGTCGGCTGAAGCCGTGCGATACGCAATGGATCCGGCAGCCGACGCGGACAACATGGTGTACTCAGTCACGTGATCGGCGATCGCGTACGTGTCGCTCCTGAGTTCCAGTCGTTCGGGCTCGAAGCCCTGTGCCAGCAGCTTTCCACCTCGGATCAGCAGCAGGTGACCGCGACCGTCATAGACCGCCGGCACATCCGAATCGAATAACCGCTTCGTGTCGGACCCAACAAGCTGTCCGACGTAGACCCCGCGTGCCTCGGGAGTGCCGGTGACGAAGAAGAGGAAGTGCCGGACGTCGGGTAGGAAATGCGGGGATTGGTGTCCCCGTTGTTGTGGCGTCTCGACTCGAGTGATGGTCGAAACCTCGCGACCTGTGTCGGACACGCGGAAGAGCGGCCCGTCCGGATTGTTGCCGAACACGATCGTGCCCGCATCGTTCCACGTGCCCCCGAGAGCGACCGGGATGCCGGAGGCCAGTGTGCGAGCCGAGCCTCCGTCGATGTCTACGAGTTTCAGCCTGCTATCCGCGAGGAATCCGATCGATCGGCTGTTGGGCGACCAGAACGGGCGTGATCCGCGGTCGGTCCCGGGCAGCGGGCGGGCGATTGGGGAATCAAGCGAGCGCAGCCACAACTGAGACTCGCCTTCGGCACTGGCGGCAAAGACAACCTTGAGTCCGTCAGGCGAAATCGCCACCGATGTATCGCGACCCGGAGGCGTATTGATCTCGAGGAAGAGCTGTGGAGGCAGCGGACTTTGTCGCAGCGCCCGTGCACCCAGCACGGCGGCGACCACCAGCATCGTCGCCAACGCGGATGTCCATGCGATCCACGTGGCTCGTCTGCGGGGCCGTTCCGTGCGGACAGCGATCGCCGCGTCATGATCGGATGTCGATCGACGAGCCTCATCGTCAAGGCGTGCGTCGTGCATGTCACGGAACCGCAGCTTCTGATCCTTCTGCAGACTCCGTCGCAATAAGCGCCGAATGCCTTCGGGCGTCTCGGCAGGCAGCTGATGCCAGTCGGGTTCATTCCTCAAGACACTGGCGATAATTTCGCTGATCGTGTCGCCGATGAATGCGCGACGGCCGGTCAGCTTTCGTACAAGACGCATCCGAACGCCCACACGTCGGACGCGCGATCCGCTTCCTTTCCGTTGGTCTGCTCCGGCGACATGTACGCCGCGGTCCCGAGATCACTCCAGCGGTCGTCCTCATCGCCGGTCGGAGTGCAGCGACTCGGCGACGCTCAACCGATCGCGTGCGATGCGATCGGCCAGAGTCTCGCCGTCCAGGTATTCCATGACCAGGAAGTCGATGCCGTCCTGGGAGCCGACGTCATAGAGGGCGCAGATGTGCGGATGGTTCAGGCTGGAGATTGCCTTGGCTTCACGGTCGAACCGCTCCCGCAGTTGTAGGTCGGTGGCCATGTGCCCGTGCAGCACCTTGATCGCGACCACCCGGTTGAGCCGTGTATCGTTCGGTAGACCTCGCCCATTCCGCCTGCGCCGAGCGGTGACTGAATCTCGTAGGGACCAAGCCGAACGTGCGGAGCGAGCGCCACCCGTGAGCGCCATGACGATACTCCGGCGCGCTCCTTTGAGCTAGGAATTCAGGAATCGCTCACGCATCACGTGTGAACGGCGACGGAGGCCGCAGGGCAATGCCATCCACCGGCGTCGGCGACGAGACGTTCCGCCTCGGCAGGTCCCCAGGTGCCCGGTTCGTATTCGAATACTGGCGTGGAGATGTGCAGCACCCGATCGACGATCGCCCACGACGACTCGACGGCATCCTGGCGCGCGAAGAGTCCCGGGTCTCCTTCCATCGCATCGCCGAGCAGCCGCTCGTAGGCATCCATCTCGTCGCCTTCCGGTTTGTCCACGAACGACAACTCAGTCTCTTCGCCCTCGAGCGTTTCACCAGGCTTCTTGACGCGCGCGCCGACGGCGATCGTGACCTCCGGGCTCAGACGGAAGCGCACGTAGTTCCCTTGTCCGGCCGCCAGCATCGACAGTGGTGGCCGCTTCAAGTTCACGACGACTTCAGTGGTCGTCACCGGCAGGCACTTGCCGGCGCGAATGAAAAACGGCACGCCCTCCCATCGCCACGAGTCCATCGTCAGCCGGACCGCAGCAAAGGTTTCCACCTGCGAGGCCGGCGCGACGCCTTCCTCGCGACGGTAGCCGCGGTATTGTCCGCGCACGAGACTGCCGGGATCGAGCGGCCGGATCACGCGGAACACCTTGACCTGCTCGTCGCGGATCGATTCGCGATGCGACAGTACCGGCGCCTCCATGGCAAGGATGGCGAGGACCTGCAACATGTGGTTCTGGATGACGTCGCGGATTGCGCCGGTCTCTTCGTAGAACTTGCCACGGCCCTGCACGTCGAACCGTTCGGCCATCGTGATTTGCACGCTCTCGACGTAGTTGCGATTCCAGATCGGCTCGAGAAAGGTGTTCGCGAAGCGGAAGTACAACATGTTCTGGACCGGCTCCTTGCCGAGGTAATGGTCGATCCGGAAGATGTCGGACTCGTCGAAGACGGCGCGCAGGGTCGCGTTCAGCGCTTTCGCCGATTCGAGATCGCGCCCGAACGGCTTCTCGAGGACGACGCGCGCTCCGCGTGCGCAGTTCGATTCGGCCAGCGAGCGAACGATCAGCGGGAACAGACTCGGCGGAATGGCGAGGTAGTGCAACGGATGCTCCGCACGACCGAGCTCGGCGCGCAGATGATGAAAGGTGTCGATGTTCTGGTAGTCGCCATCGACGTAGCGAAGCAGCGCAACGAGCTTGGCGAATGCGGCCTGGTCCACGCCTCCGCCATGCTGTTCGAGGCTGTCGTGGGCCCGTTGCCGCAGCTTCTCCAGACTACTGCCTCGGGCGACCCCGATAATCGGCACATCGAGATGGCCGCGGCGAATCATCGCCTGCAGCGCCGGGAAGATCTTTTTGAACGCGAGGTCGCCGGTAATGCCCAGGAAGACCAGGGCGTCTGATCGCACGGTGCTCATGCGTGTTGCTCGACGTGGCCGCCAAAGGCGAAGCGCATCGCCGACAGGAGGCGGTTTTGGAAGTCGGCCTCGCCGCGCGAGGTGAAGCGGGCATACAGCGCCGCGGAGAGGACGTCGGCGGGTACGCCTTCCTGGATCGCCGCTTCAATCGTCCAGCGGCCTTCGCCCGAATCCGAGACGCGGCCGGCAAATGTCGAGAGATCGGGATTGTGGTTGAGCGCGGCAGCCGTCAGATCGAGCAGCCACGACGACACGACGCTGCCATGACGCCACACTTCGGCGATCGCCGGCAGGTTGAAATCGAACTGGTAGTACTGCGGGTCGCGAAGCGGCGCGTGCTCGGCGGTGGCCTGCGCCTCGGTCTTTCCGATGTTGGCGTGCTTGAGGATGTTGAAGCCTTCGGCGTAGGCGGCCATCAAGCCGTACTCGATGCCGTTGTGCACCATCTTGACGAAGTGCCCGGCGCCGGGCGGACCGCAGTGCAGATACCCGCGCTGTGCGGTGGTCATCGCCGGTGTAGTGTCCGCCTTCAGGCGGACATTACCGCCCGGGGCAAGCGTCGCGAAGATCGGATCGAGGTGCTTCACGACATCCGTCTCGCCGCCAATCATCAGGCAGTAGCCGCGCTCGAGTCCCCACACGCCGCCGCTCGTGCCGCAGTCGACGTAATGCAATCCACGCGATGCCAGTCGTTTCGCGCGGTCGACGTCATCGCGATAGTACGAATTGCCGCCGTCGATAATGATGTCGCCGGGCGTGATCCTTGGCTCCAGCGCGTCGATCGTCGCATCGACGAGCGCCGCCGGCAGCATCAGCCAGATCGCACGAGGTGCGCTGAGCTTTCCGATGAAGTCATCGAGCGTCGTCGATGCGACCGCCCCTTCGCCAGCGAGCGCACGCATCGCGTCCGCCGCGCGGTCGTAGACGATGCACGAGTGGCCGCCGCGCATCAGCCGCCGCGCCATGTTGCCGCCCATTCGTCCAAGGCCAATCATTCCGAGTTGCATTCGATGATCGTAGTAGGAATCAGGAATCGGGAATCAGGAATCAGTCAGGATTCAGATTCGGTAGACTGATTCGCGTGAACACAGATGAGCTCAAGGCGCTGCAAGCGCCCCTGAAAGAACGTTACAAAGCGGAACCCTCGGCGGCGATGATTACGCTGCGTGCGACGGGGCGCGCGTCCGAAGGCGTTTCGTGCAGCGTCGAGACCGGCCGCGCATTGATAAAAGCGGGACTGCACCCGGCGACGGGCGGTGATGGGACGTTGGCGTGTTCGGGCGACATGCTCCTCGAAGCACTCGTGGCCTGCGCCGGCGTAACGTTGAACGCGGTGGCGACGGCCATCGGCGTCGAGTTGCGCGATGCGACGATCACCGCCGAAGGCGATTTGGATTTTCGCGGAACGCTAGGTGTGGCCAGGGACGCTCGTGTCGGGTTCGGCGCGATCCGGTTGAACTTCGACATCGATACCGATGCATCGGCCGAGCAGATTGCGACGCTGCTGAAGCTGACGGAGCGTTACTGCGTCGTGTATCAGACGCTCCGCCAGCCGCCGGAGATCCGCGCGACGACCACGCGGCGGGCCTGATGTTTCAGGCGGGTCCAAAGGACCCGCCCTACTTTGGCCTGATGTTCTGATTCACCCGGAAGAAGTTGCTCGGATCGTATCTCTTCTTGATTTTGGCCAGCCTCGAATAGTTCTTCCCGTAGCTCGCCTTGACGCGCTCGTCGCCCTCGGTATCCATCATGAAATTCACGTAGGCGCCGGGCGCCGAGTACGGGTGCAGGGCGTTCCAGTAGTCCTTGGCCCAGTTGGTAATCTTGTCCTTGTTCGCCGGATCGGGATCGACGCCAACGATGACTTCGGCCCACTTCGCGTCACGATACGCCCACGGCGTCGCGTTGGCTTTCACGCGGCTCGCTGCGCCATCGATCGGATACAGGTGCATCGTCGAGAACATCGTCGGCAGGCGCGCGCCATGCATGACGTGCTGCGTGATCGCCTCATCGCTCAATTCGTGGACGAAGTCGGCCTTCCAGTACCACTGCAGTCCTGGCACGTAGAGCGCGTCGAACATGCTCTGCAGCATCGGATGCGGAATCGGTCCCACCATGTCGAGCGCCGGCTTGCGGAACCCGCGGATCGGTTTGAACACCTTCTCGGCCTTCTTCAGCGGTCCCGTGTAGTTCCACACAATGCCGCACATCTTCTTGTTGTGAAGGTGCTCCGGGAACGGTGGTCCCGGCGGGACGACGAGGAAGGCGAAGAACCCGTTGATGTCGCGCGGCGCCTTGGTGATGAACGTGCGATACCACTTCAGGATGTCGACGCTCTCTTCGATATGCCACAGCATCGGGCCGGCATAGTTGGTATGGATGTCGTGCGCCTTGAACAGAAACGACGTCACGACGCCGAAGTTGCCGCCGCCGCCGCGCACCGCCCAGTACAGATCGGGGTTCTCCCTGGCCGTCGCGGTGACGAATTTGCCGTTGGCCAGCACCATCTCGACGCCGAGCAGATTGTCGATGGTGAGCCCGCACTGCCGGGTGAGGTGCCCGATGCCGCCCCCAAGCGTGAGACCTGCGACACCGGTCGTTGAAATGATCCCGGATGGTACGGCGAGGCCGAACGCATGCGTCGCGTGATCGACATCGCCCCACAGCGAGCCGCCGCCGGCGATGACGGTTTTCTTTTTGGGATCGACGCGCACGTAGCGCATCGGGGAAAGATCGATCACCAGTCCGCCGTCGCAGACGCCGAGGCCGCCGGCATTATGACCCCCGCCGCGAATCGAAACGACCAGCTTGTTGTCGCGTGCGAAATTTACCGCAGCAACGACGTCAGCCACGTCGGCGCAGCGCGCGATCAGTTTTGGACGGCGATCGATCATGCCGTTGTAGACCTTGCGAGCCTCGTCGTAACCCGAATCGCTCGGGGTAATGAGGCCGCCTCGCAGGCTGGCTTTCAACGTGGCAACGGTGGAATCAGTCATGAAACGCCTCCGGCTTACAAACGTACCCCGGCCCCTCGGGGCCAGTATTAATCGATTGACTTGTACACACGCTCGTCCAGCGGGCTGCCGGTCATCGGCTGCAGTGTGTCGCGATACTGCCTGGTATGGGGAGTCGCAACATGTGCGTCGAGCGCTTTCTGGTCGCGCCAGATCTCGACGACTGTGAAATGGTTGGCGCGCATCGTGTGCTGGACGACGTCGAAGCGCACGCTGCCGGGCTCTTTGCGGCTCGCCTCGGCGAGGTCCTTCAACATCACCGCGACCTGTGGGTTCGGCGCGACATCCACATGCGAGACGACCACGACCTGCGAGCCTTGCGGACGGTCGCCGCGCCGATCGTCGACACTGATTGTCTTGTAGGGACGCTGGTCGACGTCGCTGACGCGGATTGGTTGCAGCGCGTCGCGGAGCTGCTTCTGCACCGAGGCGTCGCGGGCGTCGAACGTTTTCTGATCGCGCCACACTTCGAAGATCGTGAAGTGTCCGGGCCGTCCGAGTTGCTCGAACAGCTCGATGCTGACGAAGCCGTCCTGCTTTGCGCTGGTGTCGCGATACTGCTTGAGGAGCGCGATGGCCTTCCCGGTGGAGGAGGCCATCGCTTCCACATAGGACACTGCGTAGAAGCGAGTATCGGCGGAAGACGGCCCGCCTTCGCCGGGCTTCGGCGGGGCAGGCGTCACCTGCTGCCCGGGTGTTGCCACGAGCAGCAGGGCGCTCACCAGCAGGTGCGACCAGCCCGACACGTCTCCTCCCGCGAAGGCGTTACTTCTTCGTCGCCGACCAGGAACCGCTGCTGCCGCCGCTCATCGTTCCTGAGATCGAGTTGCCGTTGACCTTACCGGTGTACTTGGTACCGCCGGCGCTGAACGTGATCTCATCGCCCCGCAGCTTGCCGCCGGTGATCGCCGTCGACCCGAGGGTGCCTTCGATCTTCTGGAACTTCTGCGTCACGGTCAGCGCGTTCTGGCCCGCCTGCCATGTGCCCTGGACCTGCGCCGGAACGATCCACAGGTGGGCTGTGCACCAGCTGGTGCAGTCGCCGCCAATCGTCTCGCTCGTATCCGGCTCCCAGTCTTCCATCGTGAACGTGTTGGAGACGATGCGCGTGCCGGGACGCATCTTCAGGATCTGCGGACGCAGCCGCATGTTGATCGACGGCAGCAGGAACATCGTGATCACCTGCGCCTTCGAGAAGTCGGTCTCGAAGAGATCGGCCTTCACGAAGTTGGCCTTGCCGGTGACGCCGGCCGCAGCGGCATTCTTCTTCGACAGCTCGACCATGTCAGGGTTGTATTCGATACCCTGCGCCTGAGCCCCGCGTTTGGCAGCGGTAATCACCGTGCGGCCGTCGCCCGAGCCGAGATCCATGACGAAATCCTGCGGGGTGAGTTTGGCGAGGTCGAGCATCTTCTCGACCAACGCCTGGGGCGTGGGCACCCAAACGACATCTTTTCCGGCCTGCCCGACCGTGGGTTCGAACGGCTTCGTCGTGGCCTGCGCGTGCGCCGCGACCCAGGCCATGGAGACGACGGCAGTGACAACGAGCAATCCAGTCGCGCGACGTGCACTCATGACAGCTCTTCTCCAGGAGGGATGAAAGTGTTGCAAAGCGCCCAATAGCGTATACCGAAGAGGGTACAGATCCGATAACTTCGATATGGCCACCGAAACGCCCGATTATTACGAAGTTCTCCAAATCAGCCCGACGGCCGAGCCCGAGACGGTCCACAAGGTCTATCGTCTGCTGGCCCAGCGGTGTCATCCAGATAACAAGGAGACCGGCAACGAGGCGCAATTCCGGCATTTATCCGCCGCCTATCACGTGCTCAGCGACCCGGAGCGCCGCGCGAAGTACGACATCCGGCATGCGGCGCTCAAACAGGCCCGCTGGCGTCTGGTCGAGAACGGGTCGCACACCGCGAATGACTTCGAGGCCGAACAGCTCGTCCGGTTGACCGTGCTGGAAGTGCTGTATACGCGCCGGCGGACCGAGCCGAGCCTCTCTGGCGTGTCGATGTGGGAGCTCGAGAGCTTGATTGGCCGTGCCCGCGAGCAACTGGAGTTCACCGTCTGGTATCTGTCGTCAAAGAAGTTGGTCACGCGCTCGGACGGCGCGGAGCTGGTGATCACGGCTGAAGGGGTCGAGTTCCTCGAGGCGAACTACGCGATCAATTCGCAGCGACGCCTCACCCAGGGACAGAAAGCCTCCTAGCGCGCCATCACCAGCAAAGAGCGGCCGGTCCGGAAGACCGGCCCTACCTGCTTCCTACTCAGCTTGGTTACGGCACCGGCGCGAGGGTCGCTGCGATCGCCGTCGCCGCTCCGCTGCACACCGGATGTCCCCACCCGCTGGCGCTCACGCCGGGCATCTGTCCCGGCTGCGGTGTGATGTCATAGACGATATTGTCCGGACGCGACGCGTCACCGCTCACGCCTCCAGGCACGTTGTCGAGAGCCAGCGAATGCCGCGTGCGCCACGCGATGTTGTGATCGGCGCATGACGAATCGCCGCTGACGCCGATTCCGCCGAGGAGCCGTCCTTCCGCGTTGTAGAGCGCGAGCCCGCCGCCAAACACGTTGATGCCGCCGATGCGCCCGCCGACCATCGGGTCGTTGGCGCGGCCGCTGTTGGCGGGGTTGCCGCCATAGGCGACGTCCACGTTGACGGGGTTGCTCTCCTGCAGACCGAACAGGCTGCCGCCAGGCTGCACCGCGCTGTACAGGTTTGCGGTGGACAGTGCCAGGCCCGGCAAGCTGAACGCGTTTGCGGTGTTGGCCTTCTGCGCCGAGATCACCCGGCTGCCGGGCCACTGATCGCCGCGCGACTGACCGCTAAACGCGACCGCGCACACGACGCCATCGCGGTTGACGACGGTGGCCCACATCTCCAAGGCAAATCCTCCGTTGGGTTGTCCTTGGGCCGCCGTGAGCGCGTCACGCAGTTCCTGGTGGGACGGCAGGCCCTGGCAGGCGCTGCGCTCCTGCTGCGCTGCCGCGGTCGTGGCCATCAGCGAGCCAGCCATGATGACACCTGCAATCAATCGTGTGTACGTGAACATAAACGTCCTCTCCGATCGTGACGCGACGCTCAGGCCCCTAGCCTGCGCCGTAGAATCGTGTTGTGTGTGTGCGTGCAACTCGCGAGGCTAGCACAGCCCTGCGTATACGGTTTAACGGCACCACCGGGAAGAAAGCGGCCTACAATTCAGTGGCTCCCAATGTCGAAGCTGCAGATCGAAGAACGTCGCGTCGATGACGTGACTGTCGTCGTGCTCAGTGGCCAGATGCTGCTCGATGACGGCGATTTGGCGTTTCGCCGCCACGTCGTCACACTCCTCAATGACAACCGGGTCAAGATCCTCGTCGATCTCGACGGAGTCACCTACGTCGACAGCTCCGGAGTGGGCATGTTGGTCGCGCAGCTCAAGATGGTGCGGCAGCGTGGCGGCGACATGCGGCTTTTGCGTCTGAACTCGCGCGGCCAGCGACTGCTCAGCCTCCTCAAGCTGCGCTCCACCTTCGAGGCGTTCGACGACGAAGCAATGGCCGTGCGCAGCTTCGTCGTGCGTCCCGGGGCGACTTAGCGTGAAGCTGGGACTCGCGCTGATCTTCAGTGTGCTGCTGGCTCAAGCCGCCGGCGGATCCGTGCACGTGCACGATCAGTTCCCCGCGAAGATCCACGCCGACCAACGGTACGTGATCTTTCTGCATGGACTGATCGCCGAGGGCACTGATCCGAGGCCCGTGCATCCTGAAAATGGTGTGTACGATTTCGCGGCCATCAAGCAGGCCATCTTCCAGAACGGTGGCTTCAATTTGATCGCACAGCAGCGACCGAAGAACGCCGACATCGGGACCTACACGGCGATGCTCGAACACTGGGTCAGGCAGCTGGTCGCGGCTGGCGTGCCGGCGTCGCGCATCACGATTGTGGGTTTCTCACGGGGCAGCTACATCACGGCCCATGCCGCGGACCGCCTCCGGGAGACAGGAATCCATACCGCGCTGCTAGGGTCGTGCTCGAATGGCGACCTCCCGACGAGCGGCGCGCCGCTCGTGCTGGGCGGCGATCTGCTGAACATTTACGAGACCACTGACGCGGTGCGCGAGTGCGGTGTCCTGGCCAAACGCAGCCATCTCACGTCGTTCAAAGAAGTCGCGATCACGACCGGCAAGAAGCACGGGGCATTCTTTCAGCCACGGGCTGAGTGGATTGATCCGCTGAAAGCCTGGATCCGGCAGACGAACCGATAGGGAGGCGGGTCCACAGAACAGGACCCGCCCTACCCGGGCCCTCCCGGACGTTTAGAAATTCCACTCGGCGCTGATGCGCGCCAGCCTGCCCGTCAGGATCGCGTTCGGCTGCAGCCAGGGCCCGCCGGGCGTGAAGCTGTTGTTGTAGCTGATGATCGGATTCGCATTCAACGCATTGTAGAGATCGAGCGCCAGCTGCGCGCGCTGACCGCCGAACCGGAAGTTCTTCGCAAACCGGAAGTCGAGCTGATTGATGCGATCGCCGTAGAGCGATCCCGGTTCAATGAGATTAATCGAAACGTTCGGCACGTTCCCCGACGGCGCACGTCCGAGGAATTGCGCGACCGTGGCGGCCGGCGCGTTCCAGTTGGCCGCGAGCAACTGCCCCGGCTTGCTCTGGAACACGGCGCTCACCTGCGTGTCGATCTTCGGAACCGTGTACGACGCCAGCCCGCGCAATTGCGTCAACCATCCGTATGCCACGTGGCAATACGGACTGGTCGGGCTCACTGTCGAGCCGACGAGCCCGGCGCCGATGCCGGCGTTCAGCTCGGGAAGGTTTGCGCGAACGTCGCAGTTGTCGGCCACGTTCTGCCCGGTGCTGGTGCCGCCCTGGACGGTGAGGCCGCTCGCTCTCAAGCTGACGGTGAAGTCGAAACCATTGAAGTATTGGTACCACTTCCCGTAATTGTCGGCGAGCGTCTGCAGGTTCTCTATCTGTCCCGTCTTGGTCGGAACAACGTCGTAGAGCGTCCCGATCGTGTAGCCGCCACCGTTCGGAAGCCGTGAGTCGGACGGCGCCGTGATCGAGTACGGCGTCAAGTCGGTCGCGGCCAGTGCCATGTTGTCGTTCATGGTGAAGCCGTCGAATGACCGGCGGTAGTAGCCGACCTCGACCGACATCCGCCGCAGGAGCTGTTGCTGCACGGAAAGACCGAAGCTCCAATCGCCCGCCCGCACGCCCCATCCGCTCAGCACGTCCGGATCGTAGTTGCCTGTCAGGACGGGCTGGCCGAAGCGGAGATTCGAGATCACGCCGCAGAAGTCAGGTCCGCCGCCACCGGGCGTGGCCGCAGGGTTGCCGTTCGCCTGCGGGTTCGACAGATCGCAGTCCGGCACGAAATCGGAGTTTGCATCGATCCACGTCCGCGTCACGCCGGGCACGCCGAACGGACCGGTGGACGTCGGAATCCGGGTCGTCGGATTCGTGTTGGCGTAATTGAGCTGCACGCCTACGCCTTCGAGGTAACGGCCGAAGTTCATCTTCACCGCCGTCTTGCCGTTGCCGAACACGTCATAGGCCAGACCAAAGCGCGGCGTGATGTCCTTGTAGCTGTCGATGCCCTTCGATTCGTCGAAGTGATACGCCACCGGCAGGAAGCGATCGGGCCCGATGTTCTGCTCCGGGAACCAGCTCTTGGCGACGTCGAAGCGCAGTGCGCCCTGAAGTGTCAGCCGTTTCATCGTGAACTGTTCCTGCGCGAACACCGCGTCCCATCCGGCGCGCGCGTTGTTGATCCACGGCGAGATCGTCTGCGTGAGCTGGTTGGGGACACCGTTGCTGACCCGATACCAGAGATCGGTGCTGTTGGTTGACCAGGTGCGATCGTCAGTCATCAGCGTGTGCTGATAGCCGACCTTGAAGCTGTGCTGACCGGTGACGTACGAGAGATTCGCCTTCCAGATGTACGACCCAGTGCGGTTGTCGCCCCAGTCCTGCGAGCGATAGACGATGCCCGGGCGGTTGCCGTTGGCGGCGCAGCCGGTCGAGCACTGTTCGGTCACCTTGATCAGATCGTGAGTCGGATTGGGATCACGCTCGAAGTTGCCCCAGCCGTAATACGTGCCGCCGAAGCCGGCGTCGAGCAGCAGCCGATTGGTCAACGGCGAGGTCCACGTCACCTGCGGCACTCGCAAGGGCAGCGTCTGATTAGGACCGTTGGCTTCGGGTGACACCACAGCCGGCGTCGTAATGCCGATCGTATTGCCCTCGCACTTGCGGCAGACCCACTGCTCGTCCCAATACGCGCCGATCTTGTTGCGTGCGGTCGCCTGCCAGGTGATGCGGCCACTGATGTTCTCCCAGGTCCGATCGGAGAAGCCTGGCTTGTCCAGGATTGGTGCGTAGAGCCACGCACCCGGATTGCCGGCGTTCGCGTTGTAGAACTGGTTCGCGTTTACTCGCGTGCTGCCCTGTGTTCGTGCTGTCACGAAGTACCACAGCCGATCCCTCTTGATCGGTCCCCCGAACGATCCGTTGACGTCATAGATCTTCGTCAGCGGCGTGGGCGCGGCGAGACCTGTGCCCGCCGAGTTGTCGGCCTGCAGGTGCTTGCCGCTGCCACTGTAGAACGCGGAGCCGTGGATCGCGTTGCCACCCGTCTTCGGAACAACATTCATCACCATACCGGCGGTCTCGGACTCACCCAGCCCGCCCGAGGTCGTGAAGGAGATCTCCTCGGAATTGCCGACATCAACTGAAAACCCCGGCGGCTGATTGCCTCCCGGAGGGTTTCCCACATTGAGGCCATCGATCGTCATGCGGCCTTCATTGTTGCGGCCGCCGTGAATCGGAAACTGTGTCGTTGCCGTTCCGGTGACGACATCGTTGGTGTTGGTCACCACCCCCGGTACTACAGCGACCAGCGCGTTGTAGCTGCGCACCGTTGGAATGGCTTTCAGCACGTCGTTATTGAGCACAGTCTCTCGCCGCGCGCTCTGCACGTCCACGATCGGACTCTCGCCGGTCACGGTGACGGTCTCTTCGAGCGCGCCGACCTTCATCTCGGCGTTGATCGTGGCCGTGAACGAGCCGGTGAGCTCGATGCCTTCGCGCCGGAAAGCGCTGAATCCGGTCAGCGTGAAGTTGACGGTGTAGATTCCTGGCCTCAGGTCTTCGATACGGTATTGTCCCGTGCCGTCACTGACCGCGGTACGCACCTTCTCGATCAGTGCTGGACTGCTGGCTTCCACGGTGACGCCGGGGAGTATGGCGCCAGAGGTATCTCTGACCGTTCCGGCGATGACCGCTTGGGCAGCCGCGACAGTGGGAAGGAGCGCGAGAAAGACCCCGACCGCCAGGGACCCGACGAAACTACGCATCTGGCACCTCCACGACTTGGTGGACAATCGACCCCGCGAGAGTGGCGCAAACCTACTCCTTTGCCCGGAGAAGATCAACCGAAGCCGACGATACGCGCGTATGACATTTCCGGTGCTGATTCCGTTCGGCGAGTGGCGTGTCCACCCGCACGTGTTCTTCGAGGTGCTGGCCTATGCGGTCGCGGCGGGCGTGTTCCTGTGGTTGCGGCGTCGCCGCAGTGATCCACTCAACGGAGTAGACCGGCTATCGCTGGTCACCGCGATCTTCGTGGGCGCGTTGGTTGGCAGCCGGCTGCTCGCCTGGTTCGACAACCCGAGCGCGCGGTCGCACGGGATCATCGGGCTGATGGACGGGAAGACGCTGGTCGGCGGCCTCCTCGGCGGATGGATCGCGACGGAGGTGGAGAAGCGCCGCATGGGCGTGCGGCGGCCGACCGGCGACCTGTATGTGTTTCCGTTGATTGCCGGCATTGCGATCGGGCGGATTGGCTGTTGGCTCTCAGGTCTTCCCGACGGCACGTACGGCACCGCCACGACGCTGCCGTGGGGCATCGACTTTGGCGATGGCATCGCGCGGCATCCGACCGCACTCTACGAATCGCTGTTCGTGATCGCGCTCGGAGTGCTGCTCATTCCCGTCTGGCGTCACGGCACGGTCGGACACACGTTCAAGTGGTTCACGACGTCGTATCTCGCATTCCGGTTGCTCGTGGATACAATCAAGCCCGGCGTCGCACTCTTTCTCGGTCTGACCGCCATCCAGTGGGCATGTGTGTTGGGGTTGCTGTATTACGCGCAGTGGTATGTGCGGCTGCCGCCTTCGCGGCTCGCGCTACAGCGCCCAGGGCAGCCGGACACGACAGCAGGCGCGTGAAAAGGAGCCGGCCGTGAGTCGATGGCCGTTGATGGTTCGCGGTCTGGTGATTGCCGTCTGCGGTGTCCTCCTGGCGCTTGGCGGCTGTCTCGGGTTCCTCTCGACCACGGAGGCCACTGAAGCACTGGCGTCGGTGCTCGGCATCACGATGGCGATTGGTGCACTGGCCGCTTTCTTTGGCTGCGTGCTGTTCATCGGCGGCGTGTTCAAATGGCTCTTTGGATCGTTTTCGCCACAAAGCGGCGAGTAGCCCATGACCGCACGAACACGCCCCTACCTCTTCTACGACGTCGCCATCTCGATCTGCTCGACGTGCTACCGGCGCATCGACGCCAAGATCGTCTTCGAGGACGATCGCGTCTTCATGCTGAAGCACTGCCCCGAGCACGGTCACGAGCGCGTGCTGATTGCCGACGACGTGGACTATTACCGGCGCTGCCGGGAAATCTTCATCAAGCCGCCCGAGATGCCGCAGCGCTACAACACGCCGGTGAAGTGGGGCTGCCCCTACGACTGCGGACTGTGTACCGATCACGAGCAGCACTCGTGCCTGACGCTGATCGAGATCTGCGACTACTGCAATCTGCGCTGTCCTATCTGCTATGCCGCGAGTGGGCCTGAGCGCCAGCAGTTCCGCAGCATGGCCGAGATCGAGCGCATGCTCGACGCCGTCGTTCGGAACGAGGGCCAGCCCGACGTGGTGCAGATCTCCGGCGGCGAGCCGACGATGCATCCGGAGTTCTTTCGCGTGCTGGACGCCGCCAAGGCACGGCCGATTCGCCACCTGATGGTGAACACCAACGGCGTGAGGATTGCCGAGAGCGAGGCGTTTACCGAGCGGCTCGCGTCGTACATGCCGGACCTGGAGGTCTACCTGCAATTCGACTCGTTCGAGCGCGACGCGTTGGTTGCGCTGCGAGGCGTCGATCTTCGCGCGGTGCGCACCAGGGCACTCGAGCGGCTCAACGCGCACGGCATCTCGACGACGCTTGTGGTCACGCTGAAGAAGGGACTCAACGACCACGAGATCGGCAAGATCATCGACTTTGCGATCGAGCAGCCGTGCGTGCGCGGTGTGACGTTCCAGCCGATCCAGGACGCTGGACGTGCCGATAGCTTCGATGCGGCGACCGATCGTCTGACGCTCACCGAAGTGCGGCGGAAGATCCTCGACCAGACGAAGGTCTTCCGAGCCGAGGACGTCATCCCGGTGCCCTGTCACCCTGACGCATTGGCGATGGCCTACGCGCTGAAGCTGGCGGGGAACGTGACGCCGCTCACCGGCATGATTGAGCCGGACGTGCTCATCAACGCCGGTCGGAACACGATCCTCTACGAGCAGGACCAGGCGGTTCGCGACGGCGTGTTCAAGCTGTTTGCGACGAATCATTCGCCGCAGTCAGGCGCGACGACGCTGCGGGAGCTGCTGTGCTGTCTGCCTAGCGTGCTGGTTCCGGAGAATCTCGGCTACGAGAACATCTTCCGCGTGATCATCATGCAGTTCATCGATCACCACGCGTTCGACGTCCGGTCGGTGAAGAAGTCATGCGTGCACATCGCGCATCCCGATGGGCGGATCATCCCGTTCGACACTTACAACCTGTTCTATCGGGATGGGCTCGAGCACGACGTGCTCGAGCCCTTGCGAGCTAATAGGTCACGCGAACGCGATATTTCAGCGTTGTCGTTCCGTCGGCAGGGACAGACAGATTGAATTGCGCCGCCCAAGCGTCGGTCTTCATGTACTGGTGAGTCGTGCGGATCATCCGCCAGGTGCCACCAATCGGCTCGTTCACTTCCACGCTGATCGGCGTCGCCTTGTGGTTGCGAATGACCACGTCGTACTCCATCTCGTAGACGTTCGACGCGATCTTCTCGAAGTCAACCTGCTTCCGCTCTGACACGACGTCGAAGGCGTTGCCGATCTTGAGGTTCAGCATCTCGTCCTTCGGCGTGTGGCCGATGCGGTCCTCGCCGACGAACTGCACGCCGCCCTTCGAATCGGACTGATACACGCGGATCACGCCCGCAGGCATCGGCATGCCGAGGCCGGCAGTCGCCTCGTTCTTGAACTGATAGTAGACCTGCACCACGTCCTTGATCGGCGAGCCGGGATGCTGCGCGTTGCGGTAATAGAAGCTCTGGCCATCGACGATGTAGCGCTTCTTCACAGGGAAGCCGGTCGCTTCGAGCATGCTCACCTGCTTCGTCTGGTTGTTGTTGACGGTTGTCTTCCGGTCGAGCGTGTAGAGGTGATAGTCGGAGAACGACTCCTGCGCCATGCGCTCGGAGGCGGGTGCAGCCTGGGCGACCATCATGTCGGCCTCCTTCCGTTCGAACATTCGTCGCACGCGATTCAGCTCGCCGGCGACGAGCTGCAGCTTCGCGTTGCGGAAGCCCGTGCCGCTGCCGTTGGTGAGCGTTACCCAGCCGTCCACGTCGGCCGACTTGTCGTCCCGCGCGACGGTCAGCACGTAGTCGGCGCTCCACGACAGCTTGGTGGCGAGATAGGACGCCTCGACCCGGTGACGCGCCGCGCCGCCGTTCTCGAGCGACCAGATCAGCGTGGGACGCGAGTAGAGATTGCCCGGTAGCTCGGGAAAGCGGATGTGATCGGCGTGCATCCCGGTAACGATCTCGTTGCCGATTTGCCAGACCGGCGCGGTGTTGTAGCTGAGGAGCCGAGCCTTCACTTCCTCCTGTCGCGTGTCGCCGCCGTCCTGCACGAGACGCACGAGCGTGACGTCGCGGCCGACGTACTTGCGCAGCAGCTTCTCAGGTTCGAGCAGGTCGTACTCATAGTTCTGTTCGAGGATATCGAGGCGAGTGGGCTCAGTCAGCGAACGGATATGTACCGTCGCGGGGTTGACGGTGGCAGCGATGTCCATGAACCGCAAGTCGAACGTGCCCCGCGGCAGCTGGATGTTCCTGACGTCGCGCACCAGCGCCAGGTCCGAGTTGTAGACGGTGAGGGCCAGCTCGGTTTGGTCGTCCTGCGTCGACGTACCCACCCCGGGCGGAGTCGAGGGGTCTTGACCCTGTACCTGCGGCTGGGCGGCACTGGCCGCGGGGCCGTCGAACCCGAATCGCATCGCCGTCGCCAGTCCCCCGACGCCAAGAACGATTGCGGCAATCCCGAGACGCGCATTCATGTGAAAGCTCCTTCGGTTCGTAGGGCCGGTCCGCCTTCGCGGGGCGCTTCGGCGGGACCGGCCGCTATTCGTAGAACGGGCGTCCCGGGAAACCTTGCAGTACCATCACGTACAGGAGAGACGTCATCACTTTTTCAGGTTCACTGTCCGATTTGCGCGCGCAACTCGGCGAAGAGCGCTACGTGGCCGACCAGGGCCTGACCGTCTCGCTGTTCCTGGCCCTTCGTCTCGGACGGCCGCTGTTCCTCGAGGGCGAAGCCGGCGTGGGCAAGACGTCGCTCGCCGCCGCGGTTGCCGCTGCGCTCGGCGCCGACCTGATCCGCCTGCAGTGCTACGAAGGCCTCGACATCAGCCACGCGGTCTACGAGTGGGACTACGCCCGTCAGCTGCTCGAGCTGCGCATCCTCGATGCGGCTGGCGAGCTGCGCCGCGAGCAGGCGCATCGCGAGCTCTATAGCGATGCGTTCCTGATCAAACGTCCGCTGCTGCAGGCGATTGATCCGGCCCGATCGCGGCCGGCAGTGTTGCTGATCGACGAGATCGATCGCGCCGACGAGGAGTTCGAGGGTTACCTGTTGGAGCTGCTCGCCGAATTCCAGGTGACGATCCCCGAGCTGGGTACGCTGCGCGCCAAAGAACCGCCGCTCGTCATCCTCACCTCGAACCGCACACGGGAGGTGCACGACGCCTTGAAGCGGCGCTGCCTCTATCAGTGGATTGAGTACCCCACGTTCGAGAAGGAGCTCGCCATCGTGCGCGCCCGAGTACCTGGCGCGTCGGCGCGTCTTGCCGAGCAGATCACCCGCCTTGTCCAGAGCCTCCGTCGTCAGGAGCTCTACAAAGTGCCGGGTGTGTCGGAAACCATCGATTGGGTCACTGCACTCGTCGCGCTCGATCGGCAGGCTCTCGATCCCGATGCGGTCAACGAAACGCTCGGTCTCGTGCTGAAAACGAAAGAGGACCTCGAATCGGTGCGTGGCGAGACGATCGGGAGTCTCGTGAGCCTGGCGACGGCGCAGACGTGAGGCACGTTGCCCTGCTGCGTGCTGTCAATCTGGCCGGGCTCAACACAGTCGCCATGGCGGATCTCAAGGCGCTCGTTATTGGCCTCGGCTTCGCCGACGCCCACACGCTCCTCAACAGCGGCAACCTCGTGTTCAGCGGTGGCAACAAGAGAACAGCACTGTTGGAGCAGATGCTGGAACGAGCGGCAGCCAAACAGCTCGGCATCGACACCGATTTCCTGGTGCGGACCGCCACGGAATGGCAGGCGATCGTCGACGCGAACCCGTTCCCGCGCGAGGCGAAGGACGACCCGAGTCATCTCGTCGCCGTGATCCTCAAGGACGAAGTGAGCGCGGCGAACGTCACTGCGCTGCAGAAGGTGATCGTCGGACGGGAAGTGGTGCGCGCAGAAGGCCGCTGCGCCTACATCGTATATCCCGATGGCATCGGCCGCTCCAAGCTGACCAGCGCGACAATCGAGAAGAAGCTCGGCACGCGAGGCACGGCCAGGAACTGGAACACGGTGCTGAAGCTGGGTGTGCTCACGAACTCGGCGGGATAGCGAACGGCAGCGGACGAAACGCACTAGGATCTGGCTGGACAAACCAGGTGCTCAGGGTGACAGACGAAATCGCGGCCGTATTTGCCGGTCTCCGGTCTGCGTACGCGCTGCGGGATCCTGCCGCGATCGCGGCCCACTACGCGGAGGACTGCGTGGTGGACAGTCCCGTCGCAGGAGTTCACAACGGCCCGCCAGCTGTGGAGCGCACTCTTCGAGCTGTATTCTCGTCGTTCCCGGATCTCTCGCTGATTCCGGAGGAGTTGCTGATCTCTGGCAACCGCGCGGTATGGATGGGTAGGTGGGTGGGGACCGACTCCGGCGGCTTCATGGGACTTCCGCCAACGGGGAAGCCCATCAGCTTCGGAATGATCTTCATATACGCGTTCAATCAGGATCACAGGATCGTGCACGAACAGCGACTGTACGATTTCAGCCGGCTCCTACTGTACCTGTCGGGCGAAGCGGAACCCGCAACGGAGGGCCCTCGACTCTATCGCCAGATGCTGGAGCGGGCGCAGCGCGACCACGAGCTGAAGATCGCCGCCGAGATTCAGCGTGCCCTGTTGCCGGCATCTCACTACCTGGGCAAAGCGTTCGAAGTCGCGGCAACGTCGGTTCCGTGCCGCGCCATCGGAGGAGACTTCTTCGACTACTACCATCTCCCTCGCGACGGCTTCGCGTTCGTCCTCGGTGACGTCGCAGGGAAAGGGCCGCCAGCCGCGCTCCTCGCCTCGCTGCTGCAGGGGATCTTCACAGCGAACGCGTATCGCGACGGCACACCCGCGGGTTTCGTGTCGCTGGCCAACGACGCCCTCGTGCGCAGAGCAGTCGAGGCGCGCTTTGCCACGGCCATCTACGCAGTGCTGGACCGGCGTGGCCGGCTGACCTACTGCAACGCCGGACACAATCCTCCGTTTCTCGTGAGCCGAGGCGGAGTCCGCCGGCTCGAGTGGGGAGGGATGGTCGTCGGGGCGTTCGAGCACGCGACATTCGACGAGGACACGCAGCAACTCTGGCCAGGGGACGTGCTCGTTGCCTACAGCGATGGTGTGACCGAGGCGCGCGACTCGCGCGGCGAGGAATTCGGGGAGGAGCGCCTGCTATCGTACGTACAGGCGCACTGCACGCGGTCGCCCGTGGAGATTATGGAGTGTCTTCTGTCCGCGGTTCATGAATTCAGCGCTGGCACCGCGCAGAGCGACGACATCACGATGCTGGTGTTGCGCTATACAGGGTAAATGTCCGCCCACGGCCCCTCGGGCCAATTACAGCGCAACCTGATCGTCTTCGGCCGGCTGCTGCGCCGCGCCGGGATCGACGTGCACGTCGGCCGCCTGATTGACGTGACGGACGCGTTGCAGCACGTCGATCTCAGCTCGCGCGACGAGGTCTATCACACGTGTCGAGCGCTCCTCGTTCATCGTCACGATCAGCTGGCG